>JBKPSZ010000213.1:0-6220 GCA_046735265.1 Acidobacteriota bacterium
GTCGAGGAGCTCGTGACCGGCGTCTACCGGAAGTGGAAGCAGTATCCGGTCACGATTCTGGCGTCGCCGGGGGAAGTGCAGCTCCATCTCGCCGTGCGGGACGATCCCCGGAGGGCCGAAGAGACCCTCGACGCGATGGAGCGCGATTTCCGCGAGGCCCTCGGGCCGCGCGTCTTCGGCCGGGATGGGGAAGATCTTGCCGCGACGATCGGGACGCTGCTCCGGCAACAGGGAAAGACCCTCGCGCTCGCCGAATCGTGCACGGGGGGAATGGTCTCGGCCCTCGTGACCGACGTCGCGGGCTCGAGCGACTATTTTCTGGGCGGGGTCGTGTCCTACGCGAACTCGGCCAAGGAGGATCTGCTCGGGGTCTCCGACGAGACGCTGCGCCGATACGGAGCGGTGTCCGAGCAGGGGGCTCGCGAAATGGCGCGCGGCGTGCGGGAACGATTCGATGCGGACCTCGCGGTCGCGGTCACCGGGATCGCGGGGCCGGGAGGCGGTTCCGAGGAAAAGCCGGTCGGCACCGTGTTCTTCGCGCTCGTCGGTCGGAACGGAGACGAGGACGCCCGAAAACGCTTCTTCGTCGGCGATCGGAACCACGTGCGGCGCTCGGCGTCGCTCGTCGCCCTGGAGCTCGTCCGGCGCCACCTGTCCGGAACGCTCCGCCATGAATGACGGATCGCGAGTCCGGGCCTTCTTCGCCGTGCCGCCCGACCCGGGATGGTCGGAAAGCGCTCGAGAGTTGCTCGCGCGTGTCCGTCCGAAACTGCCCGACGCGGCCTGGACCCGGGCGGAGACGTGGCACGTGACGGTCCGCTTCCTGGGAGACGTCTCCCGCGGGCAGCTCTCCACGTTCGCTGCGGCGATCTCCCGCGGCGCCGGCGCCGCATCCGGTTCGGATGCGCGCGTCGTCGGTCCCGTCGTCTTTCCTCCACGCGGTCCCGCGCGGGTGCTCGCGGCGGAGCTCGGGTCCGCCGGCGCCGCCTGGAAGGCGCTCGGACGCCTCGCGGAGGCGGGGGCGCGGGAAGCGGGGCTTGAGCCGGAACGGCGTCCGCTTCGCCCGCACGTGACGTTCGCCCGGCTCCGGCGTCCGTGGCCGCACGACGCGCTCGCCCGGTTCGCCGAGGAGGTGCGTGCCTGGCGGTTCCCCCTCTGGCCGGTCCGGTCGTGCGTCCTCTACGAGAGCCAACTCGCGCCCGGCGGTGCGATCCACAGCGCCATCGGCGACTGGCCGCTCGGCGCCGTCGAGGCGGCGTCGTGAGTCCCCGCGTGGCTCTCTGCGCCCTCATCGGTTACCTGCTCGGCTCCGTTTCCTTCGCGGTGCTCCTGGTCCGGCGGCGGACGGGACAGGACATCCGCGAATCGGGATCGGGCAATGCCGGCGCGACCAACGTGCTTCGATCCCACGGCAAGGGCCTCGCCGCCGCCGTCGCCGTGGCGGACGTCGCCAAGGGGGCCGCGGCGGTGCTTCTCGCCCGGGCGATCACGGCGGATCCGCGGGCGGCCGCCGCCGCCGGCATCGCCGCCATCCTGGGGCACGTCTTCCCGATCTTCTACGGCTTTCGCGGAGGCAAGGGTGTCGCGACCGCTGTCGGCGTCTTTCTCGCCCTGACGCCGCTCGCCATGCTCGTCTGTCTCGCGGTCTTCGTCGTGCTCGTGGCGGCGACGCGCTACGTATCCCTCGGGTCCGTCGTCGCGATGTGCCTGCTTCCACCAGTGGCGGGACTCTTGTTTCACGCGCCGCGGCCGGCCGTCGTGGCGGCCGCCGCCGCGGCTCTGCTCGTCGTCGTAAAGCACGTCGAGAACCTGAAGCGACTCGCCCGGGGCGAGGAGCGCAAGCTGGGTCGGAAGTGAAGCTTTCGGTTCTCGGGGCCGGATCGTGGGGCACCGCGCTGTCGGTGCACTTCGCCCGCGCGAGGCTCGAGCCCCTGCTGTGGGGAAGAGACCGGGAGACCCTGGCGGCGCTCGAGAGGGACCGGCGCCATCCGCGCCGGCTCTTCGGGATCGAGATTCCGCCGGCGGTCCGGCTGACCTCGGATCTCGGTGAAGCCTGCGCGTGGAGCGACACGCTCGTCCTCGCCGTCCCCTGCGCGTCCATGCGCGCGCTGATCGCGTCCCTTCCCGACCGGAGCGCCCGGCGGCGCTTCGTCTCGACGGCGAAGGGCATCGAGCCCGAGAGCGGCCTGCGCATGTCGCAGATCGTGCGCGAGGCGCACTCGGAGGCGCCCGTCGCGGCGCTCTCGGGCCCGACCTTCGCGGAGGGCGTGGCCCGGGGAGATCCGACGGCCGCGGTGATCGCGGCATCCGAGGGAGCCTTCGCGCTCGAGCTCCAATATCGCTTCTCGACGCCCCAGTTCCGGTTCTACACGAGCGACGACCTGACGGGCGTCGAGCTCTGCGGAGCCCTGAAGAACGTCGTGGCGATCGCGGCCGGCATCGTCTCGGGTCTCGGGTACGGACACAACACCCTCGCGGCTCTCGTCACGCGAGGCCTGGCCGAGATCGATCGGCTCGTGCGGTCCCAGGGGGGCCGCCGCGAGACGGTCCACGGACTGGCCGGCATCGGCGATCTCATGCTGACCTCGACGGGGCAGCAATCCCGGAATCGGAGGGTCGGCGAGGAGATCGGCCGCGGGCGGACGCTGTCGCAGATCCTCGTGGAGATGCCGGAAGTCGCCGAGGGCGCCCGCACCTGCCTCGCCGTGCCGACTCTCGCGGCGCGCTCCGGTGTGGAAACGCCGATCGCCGAGGCGGTCGTCCACGTTCTGTACGAGGACGTCCCGCCCCGGGAGGCGATCGAGCGTCTGATGACCCGCGCTCTGCGCGCCGAGTGAGGCGCGCAGGCCGAGCCCTCTACGGCATCAGCTGGACGTCCTTGAACGCGACGACGTCTCCCGCGTTGATCCGGTCGCTGGTCATGGAAGCCTGGATCCGGAGCGTCTGGGCCGCCGATCCGGCCGGAAGCGTGCCGGTGGTGCTGATCCGGAGCGACGAATTCGTATTCGCATCGAGCGTATTCAGGTTCCACGTCACGGTGGCGCCGGAGCCGTTTGAGAACGTCGCCTGCGTCCCGGCCGACGGGTCGACCGAGTTCACGGCGAGCGGAGCGGGCAGAGTGATCTGCACGACGCCGTCGTGGATGCCTTGAACGCCGGCGTTCGTCGCGTTGATGTCCACGTTGAAAGCGACACCGGACGTGGCCGAATCCGGAGAGCGAACTTCGACACGCCCGAGCGCTCCGCTGGTGCCCGTCACGTCGGAGCTGTCGCTGCACGCGAGAGCGCCGGCGAGAAGGGCGGCGGGAAGCGCGAATCGTAGGGACCGGGACAAACTCATGGAACCTCCTCTCCGGCGCGCGAGCGCCGGGCAGAGGAGGGGATTAGCAATGACGGTGCCAGCCCGGCGGAAATTACGAGACTTTTCGGAGTTTCCCGCCACGCGCTTCGGTGACGCGGATCGGAAGGACGATCGCCTGCAGCCCCGCGAACTGAAGGCGGCGCTGGATCGCGAAAGCGGTCTCGTTGTGGAGAAGACGGTAGTAGAAGCGGTCGTTCTCGAACACGAGCTGACCGAGATAGAAGATCGCGCGCGGAAACTCGTCGCGGATCTGCTCGGAGAGCTCGACGACCTGGGCGACGGCCTCGCGCCCGATTGCGTAGCGCATCTCGGCGCGGAACCCCAGCTTGTGGGCGAACTCGACGTACTTCGTCAGGTCGTCCACCGTCTGCTTTTTCAGGGACTCGATCTCCGCCACGCCCTTGAACGTCGAGGAGTCGATGACTCCGATCGAGACGAAAAGGTAGTTCTTGTACTGGCGCGGGAAGAGGTTCTGGACCGAGAGCACCGTGTGGATGCCGAGCCCCGAGAAGCCCGAGACGAGCATCACCGCGACCGGCTCGTCGCTCGGGATCGGAGTCCGGGGCTCGTCATGCGGGCGCAGCGGAAGGTTCAAGAAGGCGTCGTCGAGACGCCGCAGAGCTTCGCGGATCCGGAGATAGTGGCGCTTCACGAGGAAGGCCAGGGCCACGAAGGACGAGGTCACCACCACCGTCAGCCAGGCGCCCTGCTGGAACTTCTCGTAGATCGTGATGCAGAGAATGGAGAGGCAAAGGGCGAAGCCGGTGGCGTGCAGGGCGAAATTCCGCTTCCAGACGCCGGATCGGCGCCGCTCGCCGATCCAGTGCCGCGCCATTCCGGCGAGGGTCAGGGAAAACGTGACGAACACGTTGATCGCGTACATGACGACAAGCAGGTGGACCGCGCCTCGCGAGTAGAGGATCGCGGCGAAGGCCGCCAGGCCCATGAGCCAGATGCCGTTGTTGGTCACGAGGCGGTCGGAGAGCTGAGCGAATCGGTGCGGCATCCAGGAGTCGGTCGCCATGTTGGCCAGGATGCGGGGCCCGTCGAGGAATCCCGTCTGGGCCGCGACGAAGAGCAGGCACCCGGCGGAAACCAGCGTCAGCACGACGAGCGCCGAGCCGATTTGAAAGCCGCCGAACATCCAGGATCCGAAGGCGCGCTCGGCGAGGATCGCGTTCATGACCTTCGTCGGGTGGGGGCGGGCGCCCACGAGGAGGTAGCCCAGGATGATTCCTCCGGCGGTGAAAGCGAGGGAGAGGGCCATGTAGAGCATGGTCCGCTTGGCGTTGGCGACCCGGGGCTCGCGCAGGATCGGCACGCCGTTGGAGACGGCTTCGATGCCCGTGTAGGTGCCGCCGCCCAGAGAGTAGGCGCGCAGAACGATGAACATCGTCGGCAGGAGCCCGATGGAGGAAGCGGTCGCCTGAGCGTCCGACCAGGCACCCACGAAGACCTGCGGGAGCTGCATGAGACGGCCGACGATCGCGACGACGATCATGAAAAAGTGCGTGGCAACGAAGGTCAGGAAGATCGGGACGAGCACGATCACGCTTTCCTTGACCCCGCGCAGGTTCAGGAGGATGAGGAGAGCGAGGACGAGGAACTTCATGGGCAGGGATCGGCTGTGCCACCCCTCGGGCAGGATCGAAAAGATCTGATCGACGCCCGAGGAGACGGAAATCGAGATCGTCAGCACGTAGTCCACGATCAGAGCGGACCCGGAAACGACCCCCCACCGCGGTCCCAGGAGCTTCGTCGCGACGAGATAGCCGCCGCCGCCCCCCGGGAAGAGCTCGATCATCTTGCTGTAGGCGAAGGAAATCAGCAGGACCGTTCCCGCGGTCATGAGGGCCAGGGCCACCGCCAGGTAGGCGTGGCTTCCGAGCGCCTTGAATGCTTCCTCGGGGCCATAGGCGGAGGAGGAGAGGCCGTCGGCTCCGAGTCCCACCCAGGCGAGGAAGGCGACCAGCGTGACGTGGTGGAAGATTCTGGGATCCATCGGATCCCGGGGTTTCCCCACCAGGACGTTCTTGAGAGTGGTCGGCAAAGCTTCGGCCCCGCGAGGGGGCCGACGACCGATTATCGGGGAGCGATTCTGGCGGTGTCAAACGGAGCCGGGCATGGGATATGCTCAGGCCGTAGCGGGCCCATGATGGTCCCGGGCCGATCTCAGCGACGCGCGAAAGCGACCTCGAAATCGGCCTCGGTCCTGGCCCGACGGAGTCGATCGAATGGCCGGGAGCACGGTGCCCCGGTCGGTTTTCCGGCGCGCCGCTCCCCGCGGCGAGTCGGGCAGGAGGATGTGATGAGGAAGGCCCTGGCACTCTCGTTGGTCGCGGTGTTTTGTCTCGCGGTCGCGGCGTACGCCGGCGACACCATGGAGGGGAAGAAGGTCGAGGGAACGGTGAGCAAGGTCGACATGGCCGCGAAAACGCTGGTCGTGAAGGCCGCAGACGGCACCGAAACGACCGTCTACTGGAACGACTCGACGAAGCTCGAGGGCGGTGAGCTGAAGGAAGGCCAGACGGTTCACATCAAGGCGTCTGAGAAAGACGGGAAGATGTGGGCGAGCTGGGTCCACGTCGGCGAAATGAAGAAGATGTAGCCGGACTCGATCAGAGTGGAAAAGGGGCGCGCGAGCGCTCCTTTTTTTTGTGCCCGGGGCACCTTTTTTGCAGCGTCTCGAGGCCGGCCATGAGCGTCTCGTTCGACGGAGCGGAGCGACCTTCGGAGATCGACGGGACCTCTGGCTCGGACTCCGGACTGGGAGTGGGGAGGTGAATCCTCCCCGGAGCCAGGGCGGCGCGCTTCGACGCGACGCGGCACCGCGCTCTTCGATCACTCCGTCGCAGAGGCG
>JBKPSZ010000214.1:0-5740 GCA_046735265.1 Acidobacteriota bacterium
CCCCCCCCCCCCCCCACCTACACACTAGAACTTTCGTCGGCAGCGTCAGATGTGTATAAGAGACAGCGTCGGGCGACCGTAGACGTGCACGGCGAGGTAGTTCCACGTCGGGACGTTCGGATGGTCGTACCAGCGAGGCGAGACGTAGGCGTGCGGCCCGAGGTAGATCGCGAGGACGTCGCGGTCGGGCGAGAGCGTGCGCCACTGCGGGTTGGCGCGCGCCATGTGGCCGAGAAGATACGTCGCCGAAGCGTCGCGATGGAGGTCGATCGGGACGTGCGTCGCGACCGGGCCGTCCTGTCCGACGCTCACAAGCGTCGCGAAACCGTTCGCCGCGACGAAGTCGAGGGTAAACGCCTCGTCGGTCTCACGGAAACGCGGAGGCGTGTACATGTGGCAGGCCTACGAGCCGCCGGCGGCGACCTTCTCGATCTGAGCGAGGTGGTTCCGGTCGTGCCCGGCCAGCATGCGGATCATCATCTCGATGCTCTCTTCGCCGCGCTCGGGATGGAGGCCGACCTTCGCGAAGTCCGCCGCCGGCAGCGACCGGTAGTACCCGAGATTCCAGGGACGAAGCGCTTCGAAGGCGCGGACCGCCGCCTCCGCCTCCAGCCGGCCGTAGGGGCGCGCCCAGAGGTCCTGGTCGAAGGCCTGGATCGCCCGACCGTCCGCCTCCGTCGCCGTCTGGCGGATGCGGAACCCGATCGCCTGTTCGACGTCCGCCAAGTGGCTGAAGACGTGTCGGGCCGACCACTTCCCCGGCCCGAACGGCCGATCGAGTCCGGACGGGCCGATCGTCTCGAGCAGGTCGCGCAGGCGCCGGGGCGTTCCGGAGAGAACCTCGATCGGGTCGTCGGGGCCGAGGAGGCCGAGGAGACGTTCGCGATAGGCGTTCATGACGATTTCCGGCCGGACACTAACAGGCGGCGTCACCGGAATCACGCGAATTGGTCTCAAAGCAGGGATGAGCGGAATTCGTCTCGGCTGTTTTCGCCGTGGGCGCGATCCTTGCAAATTCGAACCACGGCACGAACGTGCCGCCGGCGGACCACCCCGGTGGAATTGAGAGATCTCGGAGACGACTTAAGCTTTGGTCACGCTCGAAGGAGGAGCTCAAATGAGTCGGACCTACCTGGTCCCCCCGGTCGGATTCCCCCTCGGACGCGCCCTGCTCTGTCCAAACGACGACACTGTCTACGACGCCGGAAGCTGGAAGGCCTGCCCGACGTGTCAGAACGAGGAACGGGTCTTCCTGTCGAGGCTTCTCGGCGTCGGCGCCGAGAACGGCGCCACCAAAGAGCTTCGCAAAGTCGCCGTCTACCACTAGCTCCGTGCGGGTCCGAGCCGACGGGCGTTGCCGGTCTGGCGGCCGGCCGCCCGGTCTCCGGCTCGGTCCCCCCCAAGAAACCGGCCGATCACGCGCATGGGACGATCAGGGTGCTCGAGCCGGACTCTCCTCGGAAGCCTCGAGCCGGCTGAAGGCCACGTCGAACTCCTGATTCAGCCCGAGGTGGTGATAAACCCCCGTCAATGAGTCGCTTCCCGGGTCGTAGGAGAGGGTGTAGTAGCTGCCCGGGTAGCCGCGGTCCCGCAGTTCGACCAGTAGCGTCAGCCGGCCCTCCGCCCGGCGCCATTCCGCCCGCGAGACGTGGATCTCGCGAGGATTTCGGTAGCGCGCCGTGAGTTGTCCGTCCGAAGCCGCCTCGGAGACTTCGATCACGTAATCCGAGTCGGCTCGCATCCACCGGCCGACGAGCCGGGATGGCTCTGCGATCGAGATCGCGGCCGCGACGGTCGGAGCCGGCGATGGTGTTTCCGCCGCAGGCGAAGACGCTTGGGGCTCGCGCGAGCGGCACGTCGCCGCGGCGACCGCGAGCACGAATGCGACGATCTCTTCTCGAGCCGGCCGCCCTGGACGCCGGAAGCGATCGCGAAAGCGGTCGAGGTCTCGACGGCCGTCATGCCGTCCAGCGCCAGTTGCGGATCTCCGGCATGTCCTCGCCGTATTCGCGGATGTAGCGGTTGTGCTCGGCGAGCTTCTCGTCGAGGTCGCGGACGACGCGGGCGCCCTCGGCGCCCAGTCCCGCCGGAAGCCGGCGGATCGCGTCCTGCACCAGGTGGAAGCGGTCGAGATCGTTCAAGACCGCCATGTCGAACGGCGTCGTGATCGTCCCCTCTTCCTTGTAGCCGCGCACGTGGAGGTTGTCGTGATTCGTCCGGCGATATGTCAGCCGATGAATCAGCCACGGATACCCGTGGTACGCGAAGATGATCGGCTTGTCCTTCGTGAAGAGGCGGTCGAAGTCGTCGGACGACAGGCCGTGCGGATGCTCCTCGGACGGCTGCAGCCTCATGAGATCCACGACGTTGACGAAGCGGATTCGAAGCTTCGGGAACGCCTCGCGGAGGATCTTCGTCGCGGCCAGCGCCTCGAGCGTCGGGACGTCGCCGGCCGCGGCCATCACGAGATCGGGCTCCCCTCCTCCGGCCTCGTTGCTCGCCCAGCTCCAGACGCCGATCCCGGCGGCGCAGTGCTCGACCGCCGAGTCCATGTCGAGCCACTGCGGCGCCTTGTGCTTTCCCGCGACGACGATGTTGATGTAATCGCGGCTGCGCAGGCAGTGGTCCATGACGGAGAGAAGCGTGTTCGCGTCGGGTGGCAGGTAGACGCGGATGATCTCCGCCTTCTTGTTGCACGCCACGTCGATGAACCCCGGGTCCTGGTGCGTGAACCCGTTGTGGTCCTGCCGCCAGACGTGGGAAGACAGCAGGTAGTTCAGGGAGGAGATCGGAGCCCGCCAGGACAGGCCGCGCGCGACCTTCAGCCACTTGGCGTGCTGATTGAACATCGAGTCGACGATGTGGATGAAGGCCTCGTAGCTGTTGAAGAGCCCGTGGCGGCCGGTCAGGAGATACCCCTCGAGCCAGCCCTGACACTGGTGCTCGCTCAGGACCTCGATCACTCTCCCCTGCGGAGCGAGGAACTCGTCGCCGGGAATCTCTTTCGCGTCCCACTGCCGATCGGTGACCTCGAAGACGGCGTTCAAGCGGTTGGAGAGCGTCTCGTCGGGACCGAAGACGCGGAAATTGCCCCGCGCCTCGTTCGACTTCACGACGTCTCGGAGAAACGCCCCAAAGACGCGAGTGTCCTCGGCGTCCCCGCCCCCGGGCGTCGTCACGGCGACGGCATAGCGGCGAAAGTCGGGCATCTCGAGGTCCCGCAAGAGGCGCCCTCCGTTGGCGTGCCGGTTGGCGCCCATGCGGCGCTCTCCCTCGGGCGCGAGCTCCTGCAGCTGCCGCCGGAGCGTTCCCCGCTCGTCGAAGAGCTCCTCGGGCCGGTAGCTCTTGAGCCAGCCCTCGAGCTGCCGCAGGTGCTCGGCGTTTCCGCGCGGATCGGACAGCGGCACCTGGTGCGAACGGAACGTGCCTTCGACGGCGAGGCCGTCCACGACCTTGGGGCCGGTCCACCCCTTCGGTGTCTCGAGCACGATCATCGGCCAGGAGGGGCGCGTGTCCTCCCTTCGCCTCCGGCCCGCCCGCCCCTGAATCCCGCGGATCCGTTCGACGGCGTGGTCGAGCGCCGTCGCCATCGCCTCGTGCATGAGCGCGGGCTCGTCGCCGACGACGAAGAAAGGCTCCCAGCCGTAGCCGCGCAGGAGCTGCTCGAGCTCGGCGCGCGGGATGCGCGCGAAGATCGTCGGATTGGAGATCTTGTAGCCGTTCAAGTGCAGGATCGGGAGCACCGCCCCGTCCCGCTCCGGGTTCAGGAACTTGTTGGCGTGCCACGCGGTCGCGAGCGGTCCCGTCTCCGCTTCGCCGTCCCCGATGACGCAGGCCACGATTAGGTCGGGATTGTCGAGGGCGGCCCCGGTCGCGTGCGAAAGAGAGTAGCCGAGCTCTCCCCCTTCGTGGATGGACCCGGGCGTTTCCGGGGCGACGTGGCTGGGGATGCCGCCCGGAAACGAGAACTGTTTGAAGAGCATCTTCAAGCCCGCCTCGTCCCGCGTGACGTGCGGGTAGATCTCCGTGTACGTCCCCTCGAGGTAGACGTTCGCGACGACCGCGGGCCCGCCGTGACCCGGGCCGGAGATGTAGAACATGTCGAGGTCGTGCTCGCGGATGATCCGGTTGAGATGGACGTAGACGAAGTTCTGCCCCGGCGTCGTCCCCCAGTGGCCGAGGAGGCGAGCCTTGATGTGCTTCGGCTCGAGCGGAACGCGGAGGAGCGGATTGTCGAGGAGGTAGATCTGGCCGACCGAAAGGTAGTTCGCGGCGCGCCAGTAGGCGTCCATGCGGGCGAGCCGATCGGCGGACAGCGAGGAAACGGAAGGGACGGTCTCGGGAGAGGTCATGGCGTCTCCAGGATTCGAAGAGTTTCGCGGGCGATCATGATTTCTTCATCGGTGGGAACGACGCGGATCGTCACCCGGCTCCGTTCGGACGAGATGACGGCGGCGTGAAGGTCGTTGCGGCCGCCGTCGATCTCGAGACCGAGAAACGAGAGACCGCTGCAAATTCGACGCCGGACCTCGGGGGACCGCTCTCCGATTCCGCCGGAGAACACGAGCGTGTCGATGCCGCCGAGGACGGCCGCGAAGGCCCCGATCCACTTGGCCGCCTGATAGCAGAAAACCGCGATCGCCTCGGCGGCTCTCGGATCGCTCGAGCGCTCCAAGTCGCGCATGTCGGCGATCCCGCCCGAGATCCCCGCGAGCCCGCATCGGGCGTCGACGAGGGTCTCGAGCCCGTCCGCGTCGAGTCCTTCCTCCCGGGCGATGTGGACGAGCAGCCCCGGGTCGAGGTCGCCCGGCCGCGTCCCCATCACGAGCCCGGCCGTCGGCGTGAACGCCATGGAGGTGTCCATCGGCCGCCCGTTGCGGACCGCGGCGAGGCTCGCGCCCGATCCGAGGTGGGCCAGGATCACGCGGCCGTCCGCCGCGGCGTCCCCGGCCGTCCGCCGCAACTCTTCCATGAGGTAGGCGTAGGAGAGCCCGTGAAATCCGAGGCGCCGGACCGCGGAGTCGGTGTAGACCCTCGGGATCGGCAGGATCTGGGCGACGCGCGGGAGATCGCGGTGGAAGAGCGTGTCGAAGCTGACGATTTGAGGCGCGTCGGGGAAGCGCTTCCCGAACGCCTCGATCAGCGCAATCTCGGCCGGCAGGTGAGACCGATCGAGCGGGACGTTACGGCGAAGCTCGTCCAGGAGCTCTCCGGTCACGCGCTGCGATTCGAAGAGGCGGACCCCGCCGTGGACGACGCGATGACCGACGGCGGCGAGATCCCGCGCTTCCGGCTGATCGCCGATCCAGTCCGCGAGCCATCCTCCCGGGTCGCCGCGCCCGGCCGGCGGCGCCGGAACGCGGATCGGGTCGCCTCCGGCTCGGGTCGCCACGAGCGACGCCTCCGCGGTTCCGATTCTCTCGATTTTGCCCGAGAGAAGGCGCTCGGGCCGCGGCCCGGCCGAGAACAGCGCGAATTTGACGCTGGACGAGCCGGCGTTGACGGCGAGGACGTCGTTCGAGGCGCCGCGCGTTCCGCTCACTTCACCGGCTGCGCCTCCGGGAACTTCCACTTCCCGTTCAGGATCTCCGCGCGCGGACGGTACAGACGCACCGTGTAGTTCCAGCCCGGCATGATCGGGATGCAGTTGGGAATCTTGCCGTCGCAGCCGCCGAACTGGATCGCGATCGATCCGTCCGCGCTCTTCTTCGCCGTCACGTCGTTCAGAGAGTACGCGTTC
>JBKPSZ010000215.1:0-4435 GCA_046735265.1 Acidobacteriota bacterium
CGGCTGGCGGGCTCGGGCCCTCCACAATCTCGCGACGGCGATCGGCAACCTCGCGTCGAGCGCGACGGAGCTCGAAGAGTCGGTCCGCATCTTCGACGCAGCGCTCGAGTGGCGGACACGCGATCGGGAGATCGCCCGCGCCGTGACGCTTCACAACCGGGGACTCGCACTCGCACGCCTCGCCGAGCTCGACCCGTCGCACGCCCGGGAGCACCTCGAGGCGGGCGCCCGGGGTCTCGACGAGGCGGTCGAGATCCGCGGCCGGCTCGGCCTCGCGGAGGGTCTCGCGGCATCGCGCAAAGTACTGGAAGAAATCGAGTTCCGACTCTCCAGGTGTTGAAGTGACGAAGACCTCGAATCTCTGACTCGACCCCTCTCCCGGCCGAGCCGAGGAGATCCCGGGCGTAATGGGACAGGGTCGAGCGTCGTCCCTCTTCTGTTCCTGAGGGCAGGATGCGAAAAACCCGGGAAGCGTAAAATCGTTACTTCGCCGGAGCCGCGGCGGACCGAGAAGCGACAACTTTTCGACGAAGCGACAACTTTTCGACAGTTGGAGCTCGAGCCGGCGCTGGCACCGCTTCTGCTTTCCGGGAGGAGTTCTCTGGGGGACGATGGGTAGGGGATGAAGTTGCGCCGCTCGATTCTCGCGGCGACGGTCCTGTTTGCCTCGTTCGAGGCGGCCAAGGCGGGCGCCGCGACTTTGCCGGGGTTCCAGCAGACGATCGTCTACACGGGACTGGACCATCCGACCGCCGTTCGCTTTTCTCCCGACGGCCGCGTCTTCGTCGCGGAGAAGAGCGGGCTGATCAAAGTCTACGCATCGCTCTCGGCCGTGACGCCGACGATCTTCGCCGACTTGCGCGACCGCGTCTACAACTACTGGGACCGCGGGCTCCTCGGCTTGGAGCTCCACAAGAATTTCCCGGCGACTCCCTACATCTACGTCCTCTACACCTACGATCACGACCCGACGAACCCGAACCCGAATCAGAGGTGGAACGACAAGTGTCCCAATCCGCCCGGCGGGAACAACGGCTGTCCGGCGAGCGGCCGCCTGTCGCGCCTGACCGCTTCCGGAAACGTGATGACCGGCGACGAGCTCGTTCTGCTCGAAGCCTGGGGGCAGCAGTTCCCGAGCCATTCGATGGGCGATCTGCACTTCGGCAACGATGGCGCCCTCTACGTCAGCGCCGGCGAAGGTGCGAGCTTCGAGAACGTCGACTACGGTCAGTTCGGCAATCCCTTGAACCCTCTCGGCGATCCGCCCGTCCCGATCGGCGGAACGCAGACGGCGCCGACCGCGGAAGGGGGCGCTCTGCGGAGCCTCTCGCTCCTGCGATCGGGAGGAGGCCCGGTCCTGACCAACGGCGCGATTCTCCGCGTCAACGACGTCGGAAACGCGCTCTCCACCAATCCCCTCTTCGGGAGCTCCGACCCGATCGCGCGCCGGATCATCGCTTCCGGCCTTCGGAATCCCTATCGCTTCGCGATGCAGCCCGGCAGCGACGCGATCTGGATCGCAGACGTCGGCTGGCGATCGTGGGAAGAGATCGACACGATCTCCGATCCGACCGGCGGCGTCGTCAACTTCGGCTGGCCCTGCTACGAAGGGGCCGGGCAGCAGGGCAACTACGCAGCCGAGAAACTGAACATCTGCGAGACGCTCTACAACAGCCCGGGAACGGTCACGCCTCCGGTCTTTGCGTACAACCATTCGGACAAGGTCGTTCCGGGAGAGTTCTGCCCCTCGGGGACGTCGTCGATCTCGGGAATCACGTTCTACAACCGCAAGGGCGTCGGCAACTATCCGGCGAATTACGACGGCGCGCTCTTCTTCGCCGACTACTCACGGCGCTGCGCGTGGGTGATGTTCCCGAGCGGAGGCGAGCCCGATCCCACCAACATCGCGACGTTCATCTCCTTCGCCGCGACCCCGGTCGATCTCCAGATCGGTCCGGAGGGAGATCTCTATTACGTCGACCACGGCGGAGGAACGATCCGCCGGGTGCAGTACAACGTTCCGAAAACCGTGGTCACGGCCACGCCGAAGAGCGGCGCCGCGCCGCTGTCCGTTCACTTCGACGGCTCCGGCTCTCAGCCGGCGCAGCCAGGAGACACGTTGAGCTACGCCTGGGACCTCGACGGCGACGGGCAGTTCGACGACTCGATCGCCGCTCAGGTCGACTTCGTCTACTCCGTGCCGGGCAGCTATACAGCGCGGCTCCGCGTCACCGACAACCATGGAATGTCGAAGATCAGCGATCCGATCGTCATCTCGGCGAGCAATGCCGCGCCGACGGCGGTCATCGATACCCCGGGTTCGACCCTCACCTGGAAGGTGGGAGATGTCATCACCTTCTCCGGGCACGCGACGGACCCGCAGGACGGCACGCTTCCGGCCTCGGCGCTCACCTGGAACGTCGTGCTCCTCCACTGCCCTGCCGACTGCCACGAGCACACGCTGGAGACGCTGATCGGAGCCTCGGGCGGCTCGTTCGCGGCGCCGGACCACGACTATCCCTCGTCGCTCCGTCTCGATCTGACTGCGACCGACTCGGAGGGGCTGTCCACGACGCAAAGCGTCTCTCTCCAGCCGAAGACCGTGAATCTCACGTTCCAATCGATCCCGTCCGGCATGCAGCTCCTGAGCGGCGACGGAGGCGGAGCGACTCCGTTCACCCGCACCGTGATCGTCGGCTCGCAGAACACCATCAACGCGCCGTCGCCGCAGACGCTCGGCGGGAGCCAGTACGCGTGGGTCTCGTGGTCCGACGGCGGAGCGGAAAGTCATACCGTGACCGCCGGATCGACGCCGATGACGCTGAGGGCGACCTATGCCGCCGCCGACCTCTCGGCCTCGGCCGCCGGCGATCCCGCGCCGGTGGTCTGTTCCGGTACGGCGCTGGAGTACACGCTCTCGGTCCACAACGCCGGCCCGACCGCGGCGACGAACGTCTCTCTGTCCGCGACGGTGCCGGCCGGAGCGACGCTGGTCAGCGCCTCCGGGAGCGGCTGGACCTGCTCGGGCTCCTCGACGGTGAACTGCACGAGGCCGAATCTCGCCGTCGGCGACGCCCCTCCGGTGACGATGACGGTCGACGCGCCGACGGGCTCGGGAACGATCCAGACGGCCGTCTCCGTCACCGCCTCCACGAGCGACCTGAAGGGATCGAACAACTCGGCGTCGGTGACGACGACCGTGGCTCCCGGGGTGACAACGGCGGGCAACAACGGGCCGGTGTGTGCTGGTGAGACGCTCGTCCTGTCGGCTTCCAGCCAGCCCGGAGCTCTGTATCACTGGACCGGACCGAACGGCTGGAGCTCCAGCGTTCGGAACCCCTCGATCCCCGCCGTGACAGCGGCACAGGCCGGCACCTACTCCGTGACCGCGACGCTTTCCGGATGCAGTTCGGCGCCCGCGACGACCGTCGTCAACGTCGAAACGGCCCCGTCGGCGGCGATCACGGCGCCGTCGGCCGTATGCGTTCTCTCGAGCGATAACGTCGCGTCGGTGCCCGACGCAGGAGCCGGCGCGAGCTACAACTGGTCGATCTCGAACGGGACGATCACCGACGGCGCGGGAACCCGGATCATTCACTTCTCGCCGGGGGCGACTCCTTCGAATCCCATGGAGCTGACGGTCACGGTCTCGAAGGCGATCGGCTGTTCGGCGACGTCCTCGCTCTCGATTCCGATCACGTCCTGCCTCGGTTCCTTCTTCACCGCGACGCCCTGCCGGGTCGTGGACACGCGTGGACCCGCGGGATCCTATGGAGGACCCTCGCTGCCCGCGCGCGGGGACCGTCCCTTCACGTTCGTGGGGCGCTGCGGGATCCCGACCACCGCGCGGGCCGTCGCCCTGAATCTCACCGTGACCCAGCCGACGGCCGCCGGCAGTCTCAACCTGCGTCCCACGGGAAGTCCGCTCTCGAGCGCGACCGTGATCTCCTACGGCGCCGGCCAGACACGCGCCGCGAGCTCGGTCGTCGCCCTGTCGACTGGCGGCGGGCTCACCGTCCACAGCGACCAGGCGATCGGGACCGTTCAGGTCATCATCGACGTTTCCGGCTATTTCAAGTAACGGCGCGCGTTCCCGGCCCGCAGGGTTAGACTCGCCCGAAGCTCGCGCCGCCTGAAGAACCCGCTCTTCGGGGCCCTGCTCGGTCAAGGTGGTCGCCGCGCTTCTTCCGGTGCGACATGGCCGTCGGGAAGAAGGTGCACCTGATCCTCGACGTGAACGCGGACTTCGAATAGCTCCCGCCGGCGCCGCCTGCCCGCGGGGATAGGCGGCGCACCCGTCGATCGGGACAGCTATCGCCGGAAAGCTCCGGTCCTAGAATGCCGGTGGTTCGTCGGCGGTCGTCTCGATGGGCGCGGAGGTCGATCATGCGGTTCGCTTCGTCGGCTTCGTTCTCCTTGATCGGCCTCCTTCTGC
>JBKPSZ010000216.1:0-9347 GCA_046735265.1 Acidobacteriota bacterium
ACTGCGTTCTTGGAGCGACTGCGGAGGCGACGTGCTCCGCCGCTTCTCCCGCGACGACATCCTGACGATCTTGACCATCTACTGGGCGACCGGAACGATTCACTCTGCCAATCGCCTCTACTTCGACCGCGATCGCGAGCCGCGCGAGCTCGCGCCCGGTCAGCGCGTCGAAGTTCCTTGCGCCGTCGCTCTCTTTCCCGGCGACATCGACCACCCGCCGCGCGAGTGGGGGGAGCGCGCCTTGAACGTCCAGCGCTGGACCGAGATGCCTCGCGGCGGCCACTTCGCGGCGTGGGAGGAACCGGAGCTTCTGGCACAGGACTTGCGGGAATTCTTCCGTCCGCTCAGGGGGATACGCGCCGACACGAGGTAACCGAATCCAACAATGAGACGGAGGGGGAGCTTTCGAGGCTCCTGCCCCCGGCCGAGGCGAGGCCGGATCCCGAGGTGGCGGAGGAGGAGGAGGAAAGTCGTCATGAAGATCTCGAGATCGGTATTCGCGGTGGTCTGCCTCGGGCTGGTCTTGCTCTTTGCGGCGCAACCGGCCCGCGCAGACAAGGAGTGGAGGAGTCCCCTCACGCTCGGGGAGGCGACGGAGATTCCCGGCATGGTGCTCGAGCCGGGGCAGTACGTCGTGAAGGTGGTCGACACCAAGGAGACGCGCAAGGTCGTACAGTTCCTGAGCGCGGACGAGACGCGGGTCTACGCGACGGTCATGGCGATCCCGGACTACCGCGTCACGGCCGGGCCGGGCGAGTTCATCTACTTTCAGCGGGCGCCGGGCCGGCCTCAGGCTTTGAAGACGTGGTTCTATCCGGCCAACAACTTCGGTATCGAGTTCGTGTATCCGAAGGAGACCGCGTTCCAGATCGCCGAGGCGAGCCACCAACCCGTCTATGCGGCGCAATCGGCGAAGCCTGAAGCGACCGAAGAGGTCGTGGCGGTCACTCCGGAAAAGAAGGAAGTTCCGGTGAAAGTGGAGGCTCCGCCTCCTCCGCCTCCGCCGAGGCCCGCACCGCCAGAGCCGGCGGCACCGCCTCCGGCGCCGGCTCCCGCTCCGAAGACGTTGCCGAAGACGGGAAGCGATCTGCCGCTCACCGCTCTGGCGGGCTTCGCCCTGATCGGCGCGGGCATCGGTCTGCGGCTGCTCCGGCGCGGCTGATACGCCTCCCGATCGATCAAACGATCGGGGAGGGAATCGAGCCGCCGCGACGACGAACTCGCGGCGCACGCGATCGAATTCGCGGAGCGATCGCCGTCCGGCGGCTCGAAACCGTTGAAAGCGCGGGGTTTCTCGGCTTACACTAGTGGTCCAGGATGCGACTCGCGCGTCGAACGCGGTTCGAGGAGCCTCTTCCGGACTCCATACAGCCTTCTCTCTTTCCCGAGCTTCCCCCTCCCGTCCGGATCCAGGCGGCGATCCGGCTGACCGAATCGAACGTCGCGCGGACAGTCCCGCCGGGCGTCGCCGGCGTCTACTTCTTGAAGCGCGTCGCCCGCGGCGGCCGCGTGTCGGAGCGCGTGGGTCGCGACGACGTGGACCTGAGGCAGCGCCTTCTCGCCCATGCGAAGGAAGCGACGGAGAACGTGCTCTTCGGCTGGATTCTCGCGGACGACTCGAACGAAGCGTACCGGCTCGAGTGCTATCTGTGGCACGCGCAGGGCGGGGCGTGGGCCTCGATCGAAGGAAACTCGCATCCCTCCCTGGCGGAGCGCATTCCTTTTCTGGGCTGTCCCGACTGCGACGAGTGATCCGGGGGCGGCCGCCTTCCGGCGGCCGGGCGATCGCTACCTCGACGCTCCGATCCCTTCGAACCGGACGTTTCCGACCGGGTATCGATTCCAGTCTTTGTAATCGAAGTGCCACCACTCCCATTCGTAGACGGCGAAGCCCTCGGCCTCCATCGCATGCCGAAGGAGGTCGCGCTGCCACCGTTCGAGAGACGTCCCGCCCGGGTAGAAGGCGAAGGAGCGATCCGACATCTCGTCGTATCCCCCCGTCATGACGACCGGCTCTCCGGCCCCGCGGTCGTAGAGCGTCAGGTCGACGGCGCAGCCGCGGTTGTGCCGGGATCCCGTGGCCGGGTCCGCGACGAAGATGTGCTTGTCGGTGGGGGTGGCGTCCCAGAACATCTTCGTGACGTACCAGGGGCGATAGGCGTCGTGGATCAGCAGGCCGTATCCGGCGGCCTCGAGCTTCCGATGCGCCCGCGCGAGCGCCTCGGCCGCCGGCCGCTGCAGGAACGCGCGGGCCTGGGAGTACAGCGGCGAGCTCAGGAAGTTGTTCGCGGTCGCGTAACGCACGTCGAGGCGAATCGTGGGATCGAGTCGGGTCAGCTCGACGAGGTCGGGCGGCAGGAGGTCCGCGGCCTGCGCCGGCGGCGACGCCGCGAGCGCTTCGGCGCGGAGCTCCTCGACCGGGCGAACGGGGACGATGCGGAACGTCTTGCCGTCCTCCGGGCCGACGGCGCGGCGCGGGAAGAGAACGGGCCCAACGCGGACGCCGGTCACCTTTCCCCGCCCATCGCGCACGAACTTCAGGGTTTCGTGATCGTAGAGGCCGCTGTCCGGGAAGCGGAAGGCGTCCGCCGAGAGCTCGGTCAACGGGTCGTACTCGAACCACTCGATCAGAACCGCGAGCTTCCCCTCCTTTTCGAGGACGTAGAGGATGTCGTGGTCCCATCCGTACTCGCCGACGAGGTCCTTCCACCGCGGCTCCGCCCTCGCCGGACGCCGGTCCGGAATCTTCGTGAGCGTACGGTCGCCCGTCCGGATGGAGTCGGGAAGCACGGAGACCGCGGTCCCGAATTCGAGCGGCCCGTCCGTGACGAGATCGGCGCCCTGCTTTCGAAGCCGCTTCGCTTCGCCGCCGGAGGTCGAGAGGATCGAGAGCTCGCCGTCGCGCCGGAGGATCTCCGCGGCGGCGCCGCCGTCCGCACCCCAGGTTCCTTCGAGGCGCGCCGCGAGCTCCGCCGGGACGGGCTCCGTCGCGTCGAGGCGGGGGAGAGCTTTTCCGTCGCGCGCGGCGAGCATCGACTCGAGGGCCGCGCGCACGATCCGCCTCGTGACGGCGTTGGCCGAATCGAGAGTCGTCACGGCGACGGCGCCGATCTTCTCCTCCGGCATCGCGGCGAGCGAGGTCGCGAACCCGTAAATCGCCCCGTCGTGGCCGACGACCTTCCGTCCGTCGAGCGATCCAACTCGAAAACCGATCCCGTATCCGGTCTTCTCGCCGAAACGCGGCATCCACATCGCCTGGAGGGTCTCGTTCGAGAGCACGCGGCCGCGCGGTCCCTGACCTCCCGCGAAGAGGACCGACAGGAAACGCCCGAGGTCCTCGACGGTCGAGTAGAGAGATCCCGCCGGCGCCATCCCGAGCTGAAACGTCGGGGCCGGGAAGCGGCGCCCGTCGTAGCCCCACATCGTCGCTTTGGCGAGCCGCCCGGCGATCGCCGGCTCGGGCAAGAACGCGGACGAGGTCATTCCGGCAGGCTCGAGGACGGCGCTCTTGACCGCTACCGGGAAAGGGCGCCCCGAGAGCCGCTCGAGCGCGTAGCCGACGACCGCGATCGCGGCGTTCGAATACTTGGTGTGCGTATCCGGCGGGTAGACGAGCTCGGTCGAGTTCAGGCTCTCGACGGTCGCGGCGAGCGTGGGCTCCGTCGGATCGAAGTAGTGTCCGACCGGCGGCTCGCGCACGAGACCCGAGCGATGGGACATGAGCTCGCGAAGCGTCAGGAACGGGCCGAACGGGTCCTTCGGCCGGAAATCCGGAAGGATCGTCTGGATCGGCGCGTCGAGGTCGAGCTTTCCCTGCTCGACGAGCTGCATGATGGCGATGTCCGTGAAGAGCTTCGAGACGGAGCCGACGCGATAGATCGTTTCGGCCGAGGCCGGGACCTTCGCGTCGGGGTTCGCGAAGCCGAAGCCCTTCGCCCAGACGGTGCGGTCGTTTTCCACGATCGCAACGGAGAGCGCGGGAAGCTGCTTGTCGCGCAGTTCCCCCTCGATGAAGGCGTCGAGCCGCGCGATCGCCTCGGAACGGATATCGGTGGCGGGCGCCGGCGCCTGGGTCCCGGCACGGGACCATCCGAGCGCCGCGATCGCGAGCGCGAACGCGGCGGCGGCGAAGCGGAAGCGATGGATCCGGGTCACGGAAGCTTCCTACGCCGGCGGCGGGCGGCTGGAGTCAGGAAATAGAGGGGAATCCCGAGCGCGATGAAAGCGAGGCCGATCGAGGACTCGCGCGGGCTCGTGAGAAGCGTGTTGGTGACGAGCGCCGCGGCCGTCAGGACGAAGAGAAGCGGGACCCAGGGGTAGCCGGGGACGCGGAACGGGCGCTCCATCCGGGGATCCTTACGCCGGAGCGCCACCACGCTCGCCACCGCCAGCGCGTAGAAGATCCAGCCTCCGAAGATCACATACGTGAAGAGCTGCGAAAACCCGCCGATGAAGAGGACCAGAACGCAGGACCAGACCGCCTGCAGAACGAGGGCCGGGACGGGCGTGCGGTAACGCGCGTGGACCTGGCCCATGCGTTGGAAGAACAGCCCGTCGCGCGCCATCTGGTAATAGGCGCGCGGGCCGGCGAGGACGAGCGCGTTCATCGCTCCGAGGATCGAGCAGACGATGGCGGCCGTCAGGAACTTGGCGCCCCACTCGCCCGCGACTTTCCGGATCGCCGTCAGCGCGACGCGCTCGGAGGCAGCGATCTCCGAAGGGGAGAGAACGTGGAGGTACGCGAGGTTCGCCGTGAGATAGAGAAGGACCACCGTCAACGTCCCGGCCACGATGCCGCGCGGGAAGTTGCGCTGCGGGTCGCGGATCTCGCCCGCGGCGAACGAAACGTCGTGCCATCCCTCGTAAGCCCAGAGCACCGCGACGAGCGCGACGCCCACGGCCATGAGGCCCGCCGGCCCGCCGGGCACAGGAGCGGAGGACGGAACGCCCGGCGAAGGAGCGAGGAAGATGACGAGGATCATTCCGATGAGGCCGCCCACCTTGAGAAACGTCAGGACGTTCTGAACGAGGGCGCCGCTCCGCACGCCGGCGATGTTGATCATCGTGAAGACGACGATTGCGACAATCGCGACGCCTTTTGCCGAGGCCGCGCTCAACGGCAGGAAGGCGCCGAGATAGATCGGCAGCGCCGCCCCAAGCGTCGCGATCGAGCCGGAAGTTCCGACGGTGAAGAGCATCCACCCGCAGAGAAATCCAAAGAGGGGCCCGAACGCGCGCGCGATATAGGTGTAGATGCCGCCCGCGTGCGGCATCGCTGCGCCGAGCTCCGCGAGAGAGAGCGCACCGAGGAGCGTCAGTCCCCCTCCGATCGCCCAGACGGCGAGCATCAGCGGCGTGGAATGCACTGCCCGCGCGACCTCCGCGGGGACCAGGAAGATCCCCGATCCGATGACGGTTCCGACGACGAGCGCGGCCGCGTCGAACGGGCCGAGGGCGCGCAGCAGGCCCTCTTCGGCATGCGCGGGTGTTCGAGCGTCCGACACGTGGCACCTCCGGGAATTGGCGCGGAGGTTATCAGCTTCGGCGCCGTCCGGCGGCCGGGCCCGGCAAAACCGGATGCGAGGCGATAATGCGCCGCCATGGACGGAACCGCGGTCGTCCTCTGCGACGGCTTCTTCTCGACGATCAACGGAAAGACGGCGCACGGTCTCGTGCGCGGATCCGATCGGTATCGGATCGTCGGCGTCATCGACGCGCCGACCGCCGGGCGCGACGCCGGAGAGGTCCTCGACGGCCGGCGCCGGGGAATCCCGGTCTTCGAGAGCCTCTCGGAGGCGCTCGAAAAGCTCGGAAAGAAGCCGGACTACGCGATCGTCGGTGTGGCGACCTCCGGCGGCGTCTTCACCCCGGGCCTCGAGCGGGCTCTCCTCGAAGCGATCGAATGCGGGCTCTCGATCGTGAACGGCCTTCACCATCTCGCCGCCGATCAGCCGACGCTGGCCGAGGCGGCGGGGCGAAAGGGGGTCGAGATCGTGGACGTCCGCCGTCCTCGGAAGCCGGGGGAGCTCCACTTCTGGACGGGGGAGGTCCTGAAGGTCCGGGCGCCGCGGATCGCGGTGCTCGGTACCGACTGCGCGCTCGGCAAGCGCACGACCACGCGCCTGCTCGTCGAGGCGTGCCGCCGCGCCGGGATCCGCGCGGACTGGATCTCCACGGGTCAGACCGGATGGCTGCAGGGCGCGCCTTTCGGTTTCGTGCTCGACGCGACTCCCAACGACTTCGTCTCGGGCGAGCTCGAGCATGCGGTCGTCTCGCTCGCGCGCGAGCGGAACCCCGACGCGATCTTTCTCGAAGGGCAGTCGGCGCTGCGGAATCCGTCGGGGCCGTGCGGATCGGAGCTCCTCCTCTCGACCGGCGCGCGCGCGGCGATCCTGCAGCACGGACCGGGGCGCGTCTTCTTCGATGGACTCGAGGAGCAGCACTGCCGGATCCCGCCTCTGGAAGAGGAGATCGCCTTGATCCATACCTACGGTGCGGAGACGCTCGGCCTCGCTTTGAACGGAGACGGCCTCGACGCCGAGGCGCTCCGTTCCGAGCGCGCCCGACTCGAGCGCGAGCTGTCGCGGCCGGTCGCGCTCCCCCTCGAGGAAGGGGTCGAGCGGCTCGTGCCGCCGATTCGGGACTACCTCGCGCGGGAGGGGGCGCGTTGAAGATCGTTTCGATCGCTGCGAGCCGCGAGGACTTCGGGCTGACCCGCCCCTATACGATCGCGTTCGACACGACCGACTCGGTCGAGAACGTCATCGTGCGGATCGAGACCGACGCCGGACAGTCCGCTCTCGGCGCGGCTTCCCCCGCGCCGCACGTGACCGGGGAGACGCTCGAAGCCTGCGAGGCGGCGCTCCGGCCCGACGCGCTCCAGTGGCTCATCGGACGCGACATCCGCGAGACGGCCGCGCTCGGCCGCGAGCTCGATCGCCGGATGGGGCCGGCTCCGGCCGCGCGGGCGGCCGTGGACATGGCGCTGCACGACCTGCTCGCCCGGCGACTGGGAGTTCCGCTCGTCGAGCTGCTCGGGCGTGCGCACGACGCTCTTCCGACCTCGATCACGATCGGAATCAAGGATGCCGCCGAAACGCTCGCCGAGGCGGAGGAGTACGTCGGCCGCGGGTTTGCGATCCTGAAGGTCAAGACCGGACTCTCGCTCGAGGAGGACATCGAGCGCCTGCGCAAGCTGCGCGCGAAGTATCCGGCATCCGGCGCCGTCCGGATCCGTGCGGACGCGAACCAGGGTTATTCGGCCTCGCAGACGGAGCGTTTCTTCCGCGAGACCTCCGGGCTCGAGCTCGAGTTTCTCGAGCAGCCGGTCCCGGCGGACGGGGTCGCGGAGATGCGCCGACTGCCGGAGGAGATGCGGGCGCGGATCGCGGCCGACGAATCGCTCCTCTCCGATCGTGACGCGTTCACACTCGCACAGCCGCCTCGCGCCGCCGGGATCTTCAACATCAAGCTGATGAAGTGCGGCGGCATCGCGCCGGCGCGCCGGATCGCCACGGTCGCGGAGCTCGCCGGAATCGAGCTCATGTGGGGATGCATGGACGAGAGCGTGGTCTCGATCGCGGCGGCGCTGCACGCGGCGCTCGCTTCGCCGGCGACCCGCTACCTCGACCTCGACGGCAGCCTCGACCTCGCCCGCGACGTTGCGCACGGCGGGTTCCGGCTCGAGAACGGCTGGATGAGCGCCCTGGACTCCCCCGGTCTCGGGGTCACGCCGATCTAGCTCTCCTCCGCCTCGACGGCGACCGAGCGGACGCGTTCCGGGTCGCAGACGACGAACACGAGGGACTCGGCCGATCCGTGAGAGGCGATCGTTCCGCCGAAAGTGCCCGACTGCGTCGCGATGACGGCGTTTCCCGAGCCCAGGATCTTGACGCGGAATCGGCAGCGGTCGCCGTCGAGATCCTCCGAGCAGTGGTTTCGCCCGGCGACAATGACGCGGATCCCGGAGGGACTCGACACGTCATGCTCCTGCCGGGCCGAGAGATCGAGACATTCTTTCGGTTCCACGCCGCCGAGGAACGTCGCGAGAAGAATCCCTGCGCACGACGCGGCCGCCGCGACCCTCATCCATTTCCTCCTCGGAGAGATCGCCTCGAGTCTACGCTCCGCCCGACCTGTTAGCCTGCGCGTCGATGAAGCGACTCCTGCCGGCGTTGCTCGGCTTCGCGATCGCAGGAGCGCTCCTCGCCCAGGCCCCGTCGGACGACTGGCGCACGATCACGACCGAGCACTTCCGCGTCCACTATCCGGCTCCGTTCGAAGCGTGGGCGAAGCGGATGACCTCCTCGCTCGAGGGGATCCACGCGGAAGTCACGGCATTCGTCGGCTACTCGCCGCCCCGGCCGGTCGACGTCGTCGTTTCCGATCCCGCCGCGGACGCCAACGGCTACGCGCTTCCCTTTCTCGATCGGCCTTCGATGGTCCTGTGGGCCTACCCTCCCGACGTCGAGTCGTCGCTCGGCGATTTCGGCGACTGGATGGATCTGCTTTCGGTGCACGAGCTCGCGCACGTCGTTCACCTGACGCGCCCGCGCAATCGGGCCGGAATCCTCTCCCGGCTCGCGCCGATTCCGCTCGGTCCGATTACACTGACGGCGCCCCGGTGGGTGATCGAGGGGTACGCCACGGTCGTCGAGGGTGCGCTGACCGGATCGGGCCGCCCCAACTCGGCCTTCCGCGCGATGGTGCTGCGCCGCTTTGCGATCGAAGGAAAGCTCCCTTCCTACGGCGCGCTCTCGGGGCTCTCCGGCTGGCTCGGCGGCTCGATGGCCTACCTCGTCGGGTCCGGGTACCTCGAGTGGCTCGAGGCGAAGGAGGGAGAGGGGAGTCTGCGCCGCCTGTGGAAACGGATGACCTCTCGCCGCGGCGGCGACTTCTCGACCGCCTTCCGCGCCGTCTTCGGACGCTCGCCCGCCGACCTCTACGACCGGTTTCGCGCCGAGGTGACGGCGCGCGCCATCGAGGAGGAACGTCGCCGAGAGACCGCGGGCATCGTCGAAGGCGAGCTCTGGCAGAGACTCTCGGGAGGGACGTTCTCGCCTGAGGTCTCTCCCGACGGCAAGGCGCTCGTTGCTCTCCGGGCGCCGCGCCGCGGCGACAGATACCTCGCGGTCTGGACGCTCGCCCCGACCGAGGAGGAGCGTCGCGATGAGGAGGCGCAGAGCCATCGGGAAGGGAAGCTTCGCGAAGATCCCGAGGAGATCGTGGACAAGCCCGAGCTTCCGAGGCCGCGGTCGCCGCGCTGGAAGCTCCACCGGTGGAACGGTCAGGCCCCGCAGGATCCGCGCTGGATGCCGGACTCGCGCCGCGTTCTCTTCTCGCGGCGA
>JBKPSZ010000217.1:0-24405 GCA_046735265.1 Acidobacteriota bacterium
GCGAGCGCCGCAGCGGCGAGGAGCAGGCCGGCGCGGGCGGGCCGGCTCGAGGCGCGCCAGATCGCGGCGAAGCTCTCGCCGTGCCCCGGCCATAGAAACGCCGCGGCCGCGGCGGCGGCGGTCAGCGCCAGCGCGGTCAGACGCTTGGGCGCGTCGAAAGAGGCTTCCGCCGCCGCGTCGACCGCGAGCGCCGAGCCCGCGAGCGCGGCGATGAGGAGGACCGCCGCGGCGGCAGCGCCCCGGTCCGTGTCATCGCCGGCCGGCTCGGGCGGCCGGCTCCTCTTCCTCGAAGCCCGGGACATCGGGGCGGATTAGAGCAGATCCCGGAATCCCGAACGGTCCGCCCGCGTTGCAGGGGTGCGCCTGCCTGCGCTCCGAGACGGGAGCCGGATAGGATCGCTTCCTCCCGATGAAGAGCTGGACCAGCCCCCGGACCCGGCGCGTGTCGCTCCACCTGTGGATCTACCGACAGCGCATCGCCATTCTCGCGGGGCTCGCGATCTTCCTCGCTGCGGCGCTCTTCGTGCTGGCGTACTCGACCCAGGTCGTCGTGTCCCGTTTCGACGGCCGGCGCTGGACACTCCCGTCCCGCATCTATTCGGACATGGCGGTCTGGAGGACGGGGGAGAGCGGCAGCGCCGATCGTCTCGCGCGGAAGCTCGAGAGGCTGCTGTACCAGGAGGGCTCGGAGAGGCCGGAGCGCCCCGGCTGGTTCCGGCGGTCGGGCAACGCAATCGAGGTCTGGACCCGGGAGTTCGGCTATCCCGGGCGCCATTTCCGCGGCGTGGCGGTGCGCGTCGAGTTCTCGGGCGGGACGGTGCGGTCAGTCACCTCCTTCGCCGGCGAAAAGCTCGACGCCTTCGCGATCGAGCCGGAGCGTCTCGGGTCGGTTTTCGGCGAAGAGTTCGAAGACCGGACGCTCGTCCGGCTGTCCGAGGTCCCCCAGACCCTGCGGGACGCCGTTCTCGTGACGGAGGACCGCGACTTCTACCGGCATCCCGGGATCTCGCTCAAGCGCAGCGTCGGCGCCGTGGTCTCGAACCTGAAGGGCGGCGCGATGCAGGGGGGCTCGACGCTGACGCAACAGCTCGTCAAGAACCTCTATCTCTCTCCCGCGCGGACGTTGAAGCGCAAGGCGATCGAGGCGATCCTCTCGCTCATCCTGGATTCCCGATACTCGAAGGACGACATCTTCGAGGCCTATCTGAACGAGATCTATCTCGGGCAGAACGGCTCGATCTCGGTGACCGGCGTCGGCGAGGCCGCGCGGTTCTACTTCGGCAAGCCGGTCGCGGACCTCGACCTCGCCGAGTCGGCCACGCTCGCCGGAATGATCAAGGCGCCCAACGTCTATTCGCCCGCCCGCAACCCGGAGCGTTCGAAGCAGCGCCGGGACCTCGTCCTGAAATCGATGCGCGAGGAGGGGAAGATCTCCGAGGCGGAGCTGGCGAAGGCGATCGCCGAGACGGTCTCGACACGATCGCGTCGTCCCGAGCGCACGATCGCTCCGCACTTCGTCGATTTCGTAAAGGCCGAGCTCGCCGAACGCTACGCCGGGAAGCTCAAGACCGAAGGGCTCCAGATCTACACGAGCCTCGACGTGGATCTGCAGCAGGCGGGACAGCGCGCCGTGACCGAGGGTCTGGCCACGCTCGAGAAGAACTACCGGCGCCTCGCCGCCGCTTCGAAAGAGGGACCGCTCCAGGGGGCCCTGATCGCGCTCGAGCCCGAGACGGGGGCGGTCCGGGTCTTCGTCGGCGGGCGCGACTATCGCCTGTCGCAGTTCAACCGCGTCACGCAGGCGCACCGCCAGCCGGGATCCCTCTTCAAGCCCTTCGTCTTCTTGGGCGCGTTCGCCCGGCGCGACCTGCCCGTGCCGATCACGCCGGCGACGATCTTCATCGACTCCCCGATCACGGTGGAGTGGGACGAGCGGACGGAGGACCAGATCTGGACGCCGCGCAACTACGACGGCGAATTCCGGGGGGCGCTGTCGGCTCGACGCGCCGTGGAGCTCTCGATCAACATTCCGACGGTACGGGCGGCCCTCGCGGCCGGGCTTCCGACCGTCGTCGGCGCGGCGAGAGCCGCGGGCATCGGCTCCCGCCTGCGCGCGTATCCGTCGGTCGCGCTCGGGGCCTTCGAGATCTCTCCCCTCGAGATCGCCTCGGCGTACGCCGTCCTCGCCAACTCCGGCGTGCGTGTGCGGCCGTGGGCGATCGTCGGCGTGATGACCGGAGACGAGAGCGTCCTCGACCGCAAGGAAACCCCGATGGAGCCGGCGCTCCCGGCGGACGCCGTCTTCCTCGTCGACTCGCTCCTGCGCGGCGCCGTGGACCGCGGCACGGCCACGGGCGCGCGCGCGGGCGGCATCCGCGGCGTGCTCGCGGGGAAGACCGGAACCACCAACGACGGCCGGGACGCCTGGTTCGTCGGGTTCTCGCCGCGGTTCCTGACCGCCGTCTGGGTCGGCTATGACGACAACCGCGCGGTGCACCTCTCGGGGACGCAGGCGGCCGTGCCGCTCTTCGCCGATTTCTCCCGCGCGTTGCCGGCGAGTTACTTCTCCGCGAACTTCCCCGTTCCGTCGGACATCGTCACCGCGGAGATCGATCCGGAGAGCGGCCAGCTCGCGACCGACGCCTGCCCCGCGAGGATGACGGAAGTCTTTCTCACGGGAACCGCCCCGACGGAGCGCTGCCGGCTCCATCGCGGTTTTCTCCAGACGCTCTTTCAGTAGGCGTTCCCTCGCGCTTCTGGTAAGGTCCCGCTCTTCCATGGCACGGCGCTCCCGGCGCCCCCCGTCTCCCGTGATCCGGATCCGCGGGGCGCGCACTCACAACCTGAAAGGGATCTCGGTCTCGATTCCGGTCGGCGCCCTGACAGTCGTCACGGGCGTGTCCGGCTCCGGAAAGTCGTCGCTCGCCTTCGACACGCTCTACGCCGAGGGACAGCGGCGCTACGCCGAGTCGCTCTCGACCTACGCGCGGCAGTTCCTCGAGCGGCTCGACCGCCCGGACGTCGAATCGATCGAGCCGGTGCCGCCGGCGATCGCGCTCGAGCAGAAGAACGGCGTGCGCAACGCGCGCTCGACCGTCGGGACTCAGACGGAGATCCACGACGCCCTGCGCCTCCTCTTCGCGCACGGGGGGACGACGTTCTGCCCCGAATGCGGCGTCGCCGCGGTGCCGGGCGGAATCGACCGTGCGGTCGCCGAGATCGCGCAGGCCCCCGACGGGACCCGGATTACGCTCGTCGCCCCGGTGCCCTGGAACACCGCCCCGGGGGCGCGCCCGCGGAGCGCGCGGCGCCGCTCCGAAGAGGAGCGCCTCCGCCTCCAGGAGTTGAAGCGCGCCGGCTTCTTCCGCGCGCTCGCGGCCCCGGGGGAGCTCGTCGAGATCGGCGAGACGGTCGAGGGACTCCTCGACGCCGAGGGGCGCCTGCCTCTCGTCGTCGGGCGATTCGCCGTGCGGGAGGACTCCCGGCCGGAAATCGCCGCCGCGGTCGAGACGGGGTTCGCGATGGCCGGGCGCGTCGTGGCGGTCCGCGACGACGGCGCGCGCACGTTCCAGCGCGGCCTGCACTGCCCGGGATGCGCCCGGGAGTTCCGCGACCCGACGTCGCCTCTTTTCGCGTTCAACTCGCCGCTCGGCGCCTGCCCCGCCTGCCAGGGATTCGGGCGGGTCATCGGCGTCGACCTCGAGAAAGTCCTCCCCGACCCGGAGCTGACGCTCGAGGACCGTCCCGTCGCTCCGTGGAACACGCCGGCATACGAGTCGGCGTACGACGACCTCTTTCGCGCCTGCCGGCGCTACTCGGTGCGCACCGACATTCCCATCCGGCGCCTGTCGCCGCACGAGCGCGCCGTCCTGGTCGATGGGCGGGGCGACTTCTACGGAATTCGGGGATTCTTCGACTGGCTGGAAACCAAGCGGTACAAGATCCACGTGCGCGTTCTGCTCGCGCGCTACCGCGCCTACACGCTCTGCCCCGATTGCCGGGGAGCGCGTCTTGCGCCGCCGGCTCTCTGGGTCCGCTGGCGCGGCCGGACGATCGCGGAGCTTTCGGAGCTCCCGCTGTCGGATCTGGACCGGTGGCTGCAGGAGCTCGATCTCTCTCCGTCCGAAGCCGAGCGGCTCTCCTCCGTGATCGAGGAGATCCGCTCGCGCGTCCGGTACATGAACGACGTCGGTCTCGGCTATCTGACGCTCTCCCGCGCCGCCCGGACTCTCTCGGGCGGCGAGGCGCAGCGCATCGGGCTCGCGTCGGCTCTGGGCGGCACGCTGACCGGCACGCTCTACGTGCTGGACGAGCCGACCATCGGTCTCCACGCCGCGGACACGCGGCGCCTGCTCGGCATCCTCCGGCGGCTCGCGGACCGCGGCAACACCGTCGTCGTCGTCGAGCACGATCCCGAGGCGATCGCGATGTCCGACCACCTGATCGATCTCGGTCCCGGGGCCGGGAGCCGTGGAGGCCATCTCCTCTTCGAGGGAACGCCGCGCGCTCTCGCGCGCGTTCGGGGGTCGGCCACGGGCGAAGTGCTGCGGCGCCGGGGACTCACGGGCCCGCGTCCCGTCGAGCCGGCTTCGGGCCGTCCGGCCGGACGCCTCGTCGCGTTCCGCCGGGCCGAGGGGGCGATCGTCGTCCGCGGCGCCCGCGCCCACAACCTGAAGGACCTGACCGTCCGATTCCCGCTCGGCCGGCTCGTTGCCGTTTCGGGCGTCTCGGGCTCCGGCAAGTCCACGCTCGTGCGCGACGTCCTGCACAACTCCTACGCGCGGCGGGTCAAGGGCGCGGTGCAGCTCGACGTGGGAGAGCACGACGCAATCGAGGGGCTCGGTCTCGTATCCGACGTCCTCCTCGTCGATCAGAGCCCTCTCGGGCGCTCCGCTCGCTCCAACCCGGTGACCTACATGAAGGCGTGGGACGAGATCCGTCAGGTGTTCGCGCGCCGCGCCGCGCGCCGCGGACTGACGCCCCGCGACTTCTCCTTCAATGCGGCGGGGGGCCGATGCGAAGCCTGCCGCGGGACCGGCTGGCAGACGATCGACATGCAGTTCCTGGCGGACGTCACGGTCCGATGCGACGTCTGCGACGGTCGCCGCTTCCAGGGCCGCGTCCTCGCCGCGCGCTACCGGGGAAAGAACGTCGCCGAACTGCTCGAAATGACGGTCGAGGACGCGATGGTCTTCTTCGCGGACGAGGAGAAGATCCGCCGTCGCCTGCAGCCGCTCGTGGACGTCGGCCTGGGCTACCTGCCGCTCGGCCAGCCGACGGCCACGCTCTCGGGGGGCGAAGCGCAGCGGCTGAAGCTCGCCTCCTTTCTGGAGATCCGCCCCGCCTCCTCGCACGGCACGCTCTTCCTTTTCGACGAGCCCACGACCGGACTGCACGCCCGCGACGTCGATCGCCTCCTCGCGACGTTCCGGCGGCTCCTCTCGCGAGGCCACTCGGTGATCGCGATCGAGCACCACCTGGAATTCCTCGCGGCGTCGGACTGGATCGTGGACCTGGGTCCCGGCGGAGGAACCGAAGGAGGGCGCGTGGTTGCCGAAGGGCCGCCTTCCGAGATCGCGCGCCATCCGGCCAGCGTCACCGGACGCTTTCTGGCCGAGATGTCGCCGCCCCCGCCCGCCGGCGATCGGAAGGCCTCGGGCTCGGAAGGCTGAACGAGTCTAGGAGCCGGGCGACGCGGGCGCCGGGGTGATCGCGAGCGGCGGCTTCCCCCTCGATTCCTGGAGGAACTTCTTCAGCTCCTCCGGTCCGGCCCACCCCTCGAAACGCGCGATTTCGCGTCCGTCGGCGGCGGCGACGACGAGCGTCGGGTACGCCTGCACGTCGTATCGGTTCCGCAGTTCCTCGACGAGCGGGGGGTTGCGTCCCTCTTCGCGCTCGCGGTCGAGCACGCGCGAAGGAACGTAGAGGTCGCTCGCGAGGCGCGCGATGTCGCGGTTTCCCCAACCCTCGTCGTCGAGTCGGTGGCAGGGCGGGCACCACTCCGCGGTGAAGTCGTAGAGCACCGGCTTTCCGGACGACCTGGAAACGGAGGACGCCTTGTCGAGGGGCGCCCACCGCACGAGCGGCGGCGCCTCCGGGCCCGAGGAGGCCCGTTCCTTCGTCGCGGCCGAGTTCGTCAGGGCGGTCACGAGCCGGAAGAGGAGCGCCGCGAGAAGGACGAAGAGGACCGAAACGGAGAGTCGCGACTGCGATCCCCGCGACGAGATCTCCGGGCCGGCCCCGGCCGGCGATTCAATCCTGGCCATAGGAGAACTCCCTTCGCGAAAAGATGACCGTGGCGAGCGCGAGGAATGCCGTCACGGCGAGGACCCACCGGCCGGTCGGCTCCCCGAGGAGCCCTCGCCCGCGCAGGATCCCGGACCAGTCCACCTGCGGCAGGAGGTTCGAGCGCAGGACCTCGCCGGCCCGCGCGAGCCACGGCTTCCGGAGCGCTGCGCCGAGCCCCGGCATCGCGCCCAGGAAGATCATGAGACCGAAATAGGCGAGCACGTCGGAGTAGCCGCGCAGGAAGGTCGAGAAGAAGAGGAGGATCGCGGCGAAGAGCAGGGCGTTCGCCATCGCGATCGCGATGCCACGCAGGATCGAGTCGAGGGAGGCCCCGGGGGTGCCCGCTCCGATCAGCGTCGGCAGCAGGCGCGTCGCGAGAACCGTCAGCGCCGCGGAGAGGGCCAGGAAGACGGCGTAGACCGCCAGGATTCCGAGATAGCGGCCGTAGAGGTAGGACGTCCGCGAGATCGGCCGCGCCAGGATCATCTGGATCGTTCCGCCCGAGATGTCCCGCGAGACGGAGCCCGCGGCGATCAGGAGGATGGCGAGGAACCCGGCGCCGAGCGCCTGCTCCGGCTCCGAAAGGGTGCCTTGGACGGCCGTCAGGATCGCGAGCAGCGACAGCGCGATGACCATGGCGGGGGAGCCGAACTTCTGCCGCAGGAAACGCCGGACCATCTCGATCATGCCGTCCCTCCTCGCCGGAAGAGATCCTCGAGATCCATGGAGGAGCGCGCTTCGAAGACCGGAACGTCGGCCCGCGCGAGCGTCTGGAGCGCCAGCGCCAGATCCTCGTCGGAAGCGACGGGCACGCGGATCGCGCCGTCCGAGCCGGACTCCGGGGCGAAGCCGGCGGATGCGAGCGCCGCGACGGCATCCGCCGCGCGGCCCGGCGCGACGCGGATCGAGGCGCGGCGCGGCGCGGGCCCTTCCCCTCGGAGCGTCTGCTCCTCCGCGACGCGACCCCCCGAGAGAAAGACGACGCGATCGCAGACCTTCTCGACCTCGGGAAGCTGGTGGGAGTTCAGCACGATCGTCGCGCCGCGCCCTTTCGCTTCGAGGATGCGGTCGCGCACGATCACGACGCCGCCCGGATCGGTCCCCGAGGCCGGCTCGTCCAGAAAGAGCAGCTGCGGATCCCCGAGCGTCGCCTGCGCGATCCCGATGCGCTGGAGCATCCCCCTCGAGTAGCCGGAGAGCTTTCGCAGGAGGACGCCGCCTTCCAGTCCCACGCGCGCGGCGGCTGCGGCGGCCTGGCGCCCGGCCTCGCGGGGGTCTCCTCCGGAGAGCCGCCAGTGCTGAGCGAGAAAGGCGCCGCCGGTCAGGTCGCGGTCGAAGCCGAGGCGCTCCGGCATGTAGCCCGTTCTCGCGCGGACGGCGAGGTCGTCCGGAGGCAGCCCGCCGATCGAGACCGACCCGGAGTCGGGGCGCAGGAATCCGAGCAGGCACGACAGGAGAGTCGTCTTTCCCGCGCCGTTCGGACCGATCAGGCCGACCGTCTCGCCCCGCCGCACTTCGATCGAGACGCCGTCGAGCGCGCGGACGCGGCGGCGGCCGAGCCGGCCGTAGGTCTTGGAGAGACTCGAAACGACGATCATGTCGGGGAACTTAAGCTATCAGCTGTGCGCTCCGGCGGTCCCCGCGGAGCGGACGCGCCCCGCCGACGGAGAGTTCCGCGCGGAGTGCGGAAAGTCGTCTTTCCGGGAATACATGTTAGATTCGGGCGCTTTTTTTACGACGCGTCAATGATCGAAGTTCAGGCCCTCACGAAGAAATACCCGACCCAGACGGCCGTCGCGGACGTCACCTTCTCCGTGAAAGAAGGAGAGATCGTCGGTTTCCTCGGGCCGAACGGCGCGGGGAAGACGACGACCATGCGGGTGCTGACCGGGTTCCTTCCCCCGACCTCGGGGACGGCGCGGATCGCCGGCCACGACATCGTTTCGAAGTCGCGGGAGGCGCGGGCGTCCCTCGGGTACCTGCCGGAGTCGGCGGCCCTCTATCCGGAGATGCGCGTCCGCGAGTACCTCGCGTACCGCGCGCGCCTGGAAGGCGTCCCCGGCGGGGAGGTGCGCGGTCGGGTCGATCAGGCCGTAGTCCAGTGCCTGCTCGGGGAGGTCGCGGACCGGAAGATCGACAACCTCTCGAAGGGCTACCGGCAGCGGACCGCGCTCGCGGGCGCGCTCGTCCATCAGCCGCCTGTTCTGATTCTCGACGAGCCGACCGTCGGCCTGGATCCCATGCAGATCATCAAAATCCGCGAAATGATCCGGGCGCTCGGCAAGGAGCGCGCGGTTCTGCTCTCGACGCACATCCTCCCCGAGGTGGACGCCCTTTGCGACCGCGTCCTCATCATCGACCGGGGGCGCATCGTGGCCGAGGGAACGCCCCGGGATCTGCGGGCGCGACTGGCCGGCAAGCCGGTCGTGCGCGTCGCCTTCCGGGGCGCCGTCGCGGCCCGGGAAGCGCTCGAGGGCATTCCCGGAGTCCTCTCGGTCGAAATCGAAGGGGACGAGACCGAGACGCGCGCCCGCGCGGAGTACGAGCCCTCCGGCGATCCCCGCGAGGAGATCTTCCGGATGGCGGTGGATCGCGGCTTCGTCCTGCGCGAGCTCGCCTTCGACGTCGCCTCGCTCGAGGACGTCTTCGTGCGGCTGGCGCGCCACGAGGAGCCGGCCTCGGCCGCTCCGGAGCTCGAAGCGACGGCCGCAGCCGTCGCGGCCGAGGAAACGCCGGGCGGTCCGACCCCCGGCGGAGCGAGCGCATGAAGCGCTTCCTCGCGATCGTCGGCCGCGAGTGGCGAGCGTACTTCCTTTCGCCGCTCGCCTACGTGATCCTGGCCGCGTTCCTCCTGATGAACGGGATGATCTTCTGGGCGATCGTCGCGTTCATGAACACGCCGGGCGCGCCGAAGGGGCAGGCCCTTCCGTACCTCTTCACGAACACGTACTTCTGGATCTTCAACCTCTTCGTCGTCCCGATCATCGCCATGCGACTGTTTCCGGAAGAGCGAAAGAGCGGCACGATCGAGACGCTCCTGACCTCGCCGGTCTCGGAAGGAATGGTCGTCGCGGGCAAGTTCGTCGGGGCGCTCGGCTTCTTCCTGACGCTCTGGGCGCCGACGCTCGTGTACGTGGCGATCCTTCGGAACTCCACCGCGGTCGATCTCGGGCCCGTGGCCTCTTCGTATCTCGCCGTCCTCCTCCTCGGCGGATTCTTTCTGTCGATCGGCACCTTCGCTTCCACGCTGACGAAGAACCAGATCGTGGCGGCGATCCTCGCTTTCGGCATGCTGATCCCGATCTTTTCCGCCGGCCTCCTCGAGTCGCTCGGCGCCGATCCGTCGCGCCGGGACCTGTTCGGCTACGTGAACCTGTGGGATCACATGGAGGACTTCGCGCGCGGCATCGTGGACACGCGCCACGTCGTCTACTACGTCTCCGCGACCCTGTTCTTCCTGTTCCTCGCGACGGTCACGCTCACCGCCAAGAAGGAGTCGCCGTGACCGCGCCTTCCGCGGTCCGGCGCGGGAGCGCCGCCGCGGCCATCGCCCTCGGCATCGCCGCGCTCCTCCTCATCAACTGGCTCGGCTACCGGCACTGGGCACGAGGCGACTGGACGAAAGCCCGCATCTACTCGATCTCCGAGACGACGCGAAAGGTGGTCTCCGGCCTGAAGGCTCCCGTCCGGATCACTGCCGTCATGACGTCGCGCGCGCGTCTCTTCCAGCCGGTGAGCGAGCTCCTGAATCGCTATCGCGCGCTCTCCCCGAAGATCGAGGTCGAGATCGTGGATCCCGAGCGCAATCCCGCGCGCGCTGAGGCGCTCGTGCGCGAGTTCGGCATCCGCCAGAACACGGTCATCTTCCGGTCGGGCGACAAGAAGAAGTACGTCGAGGAGGACAAGCTCGCGGACTTCGACTTCGCCGGCGCGGGGATGGGCGGCGGCGCTCCCGAGATCAAGGCCTTCAAGGGGGAGCAGGCGTTCACCTCCGCGATCCTGGAGGTGACCGAAAACAAGCAGGCGAAGGTGTACTTCACCTCGGGCCACGGCGAATCGACGCTCGACTCCTCCGAGCGTGGCCGCGGGTTTTCCGAAGCCAAGCAGCTCCTGGAGCGCGACAACCTGACCGTCGCGCCGTGGGACTCGCTCGGCAAGGGGGAGGTCCCCGCGGACGCGTCGGTCGTCGTCGTCGCGGGACCGAGAACGGCGTTTCTCGAGCCGGAGACCGCCGCCCTGGAGAAGTACCTCGCGGGCGGCGGACGTGCGCTCGTCCTGATCGACCCCGTCCTGCCGGCCCCCGGGGCGCCGCCGGCGGACCTCGGCTTGGGGTCGCTCCTGTCGACGTACGGGCTCAAAACCGTCAACGACATCGTCATCGACCCGGCCAACGCGGTGCCGCTGGTCGGTCCGGAGACCGTGATCGCGAATCACTTCGGCACGCATCCCGTGGTGCGCCCCCTCGCGGAGCAGAACATCCCCGTGCTCTTTCCGATCGCCCGGTCCCTTTCGAAGGAGGACGCGTCGGCCGCCAAGACCCCGGCGACGACCTCGGCGACGATGCTCGTGGAGACGACCCCCGACGGCTGGGGAGAGACGGGCCTGACGGAGCTCGACGCGGTCGCGAAGGACGCGAAGGACGTGCCGGGACCGGTGACCATCGCCATGGCGGTCGGCCCGGCGGACGAGAAGAGAGACGAGAAGAGAGGCGAGAAGAAAGACGAGAAGAAGGCGGAGAAGACGCCCCGCCTCGTCGTCGTCGGGAACTCCCGCTTCGCCGCCAACGGCTCGCTCGGCAACGCCGGCAACGCGAACCTGTTCTTGAACGCGATCCACTGGCTCGCGGGCGAAGAGAAGCTCGTGGGCATCGCCGCGAAGACTCCGGAGCAGGCGTCGCTCTCGCTCACGCGTTCTCAGGTGAATCGGATCGGAATCTTCGCCGTCGCCGGCATGCCGATTCTGGCGGTGATCCTCGGCGTCTGGGTCTGGTACCGGCGGCGGGACTGAGGCGCTCGACGGCCCGTTTCTGAGCCATGTCCCCGCGCAAGCTCCTTCTCCTGACCGCGGCCGTCTTCGCGCTCTTCTTTTTCATCTTCTTCTTCGAGCGCAAGATGCCCACGACCGCCGAGCGGCAGTCGAAGGGGGATCTCCACTGGGATCTGCCCGAGGACCGCGTTCTTTCGGTCCGGCTCGAGAAGGAGGGCTCGGTCGTCGAGCTCGTCCGCGAGGGCGAGTCGTGGCGGATCACGCGGCCGGCTCCGTATCCGGCCGATTCGTTCGCCGCGTCGGATCTCGCCCGGCAGCTCTCGCAGTTGAAGCGCGTCGGCGGGGACACCTCCGAGGCGCGTCCGGAGGACTACGGGCTCACGAAGCCCACCGCGAAGGCCACGATCACCTGGAAGGATCCGAATGATCCGCAGAAGAAATCCACGCGCATCGTCGAGTTCGGCATCGACATTCCCGGGACCGACACGGCGGCGGCCCGGGTCGAGGGGCAGAGCCGCGTCCTCTTCGTGCCGTCCTCGGTGGCCGCGTCCGTCAAGAAACCGGCCTCGGACTTCCAGAGCAAGGACGTCTTCGGGGGCTCGACGACCGACGTGGCCGGGATCGACATCGAACGCGGCCGGGGACACCTCGTCCTCTCGCAGCGGGACGGCATCTGGTGGATGGACCAGCCCGTGAAGGATCTCGCCGACGCGGAGGAGACGTCGCGTCTCGCCGGAGACCTGACCGCGCTGCGCGTCACGGAGTTTCTCCCTTCGCAGAAGGACAATCTCGCGAACTGGGGCCTCGCGCCGGCGCTCTATCGCGTCATGCTCTCGGATCTGAAAGGCAAGACGACGACGGCCGAGTTCGGCGCGACGCGGACCGACGGCAACTCGATCTACGCGAGTCGGGAGGGGCAGGTCTTCACGGTCCCGAGCTCGATCGGGGAGGAGCTCTCCAAGGAAGGCGTCGGGTTCCGCGAGCCGCATCTCGTGAAGTTCGATCGAGCGAAGGTATCCGGCCTCGAAGCCGCCTTCGGCGAGGAGCGCTACGCGCTCGCTCGCGGCAAGGATGGAGGCTGGAGCGCCGGAGGGAAGAACGTGCTCGCCGGAAGCGCCGAGGACGTGATGAACGGGATCCTGGACGTCAGGAGCAAGTCGTTCCTCGACGAGGCGGAGACGCACGCCGCCGCCGCGAGAGAGCCTTCGGCGACCGTCAAGATCGCCTTCACCGGCGGCGAACCATGGGAGATCCGGATCTTCGGCGGGTCCTCGGAGCCCGCGGCGACGGTTTCGCGACGTCCCGGAGGATTCCGGCTCTCCTCCGATCCCTCGGCGAGTCTGCTCGCCGTCTTCAAGAAGGCGACCGCGCCGCCCGCGCCGACCGCCGCTCCGACGCCCGCTCCGACCCGGAAGCCGTAGCCGGCGACTGCGGTCCAGGCGCGGCGAGGTCTCCGAGCTTCCGAACCGTGTTCCAGTTCCGCGCCGTTCCCCGGACGCCGAGCGTTCGCTCGATCAACGTGTGGGTGAACCGCGATCGCCCGACGCCGTCGGGGTAAACGATGTACGCGTGGCGCCCGTCGGAGCGAAAGACCTCGCGCCCCGGGATCGAGGACTCGAGGGAGCGGATCGCCGCGGCGCCGGGAGCCTTCTTCAGGAACAGGACGAGCAGGCGCCCGGGATCCCGCTTCGCCTCGTCGGAGAAGGGATTGCGCTCGACGACGCGCTTCCATTCGCCGGCGGTGCGGACGAGGAAGTCTGCCTCGAGGTCGAGACGCTTGCGGGTTTCCGCTTCGAGCCGGCGCTCGAGCGCCTCGATGGGCGTCGCGTCGCCGCGGAAAACGAGGTTGCCGCTGGCGAGCAGGGAGCGCGCGTCGTCGAACCCGAGCCGGGCGAGAAGGTCGCGCAGGTCGGACATCCCGACGCGCTTGTAGCCGCCGACGTTGATCCCGCGCAGCAGCGCGAGATAGGTGACCGGGGCGCTCTTCACCGCGCGTCCTCCTTCCGCCGGCGCCGCCGGCGGTAGAGCGGCACCGCGACGGCCAACGCGAGGAGCGCGGCGAGGAGGATCACCGCGTCGATCCAGGACACGTCGGGAAGGTTCATCGGCATCCGACCCGGAACGAACTCATTCTCGCCCGCGCCGGCGGCGAAAAGGGAGCGCGCCTACCGGCGGCCCGTCTTGTGAGGAGGGGTCTTCTCGGCGGCCGCTTCCAACTCCGCGATGCGCTTCTGCCGCGCCCTCTCCTTCCCGTCGGCGGTCTTCTCCTTCTTTTCTTTCGCTTTCGAGAAGACGGTCGAGAGCGAGAGAATCGCTCCCTTCCCCTTCGGCGGCTTGGTCTTCCGGGCGGTCGCGCCCCAGACCTTCGTCTTCTTGAAGACGGCCTCGGTGAAATCCGCGTTGGCGAGGTCGGCGCCCGTCAGCGTCGCTCCCGAGAAGTCGGCGCCCATCGCCCGGGCGAACCGCAGGTCGGCCTCCTGGAGCACCGCTCCCTTGAAATTCGCGCCGATCAGGAGCGTCCCGGACAGGTCCGCGTCGAACCCCCGCGCGCCCGAGAAGTCCGCCCGTTTGAAGTTGCCCTGGCGGAAGTTGCCGAGCGAGAGGTCGGCTTTCTGGAAATTGACCCCTTCGGCCTGCGCCTCTGAGAGGTCCGCCCCGGCGAACCGGGCGCCGACGAAGGAGTGCGGCTTCAGGTTCGCGCGCCGCAGGATCGCCTTCGAGAAGTCCGCCGCCTGGAAATTGGCCTTTTCGAACTTCGCGCCGCGCAGGTCGACTTCGGTCAACTTCGCGTCGGCGAAGATGACCTCCTGCCCGACCGCATCGAGAAAGACGGCCCGCCGCAGGTCGGTCTTGCGGAGCTTGGCCCGGTCGAAGGTCGCTCCGGAGAAGTTCGCCTCCACTGCCGAAGCGAGCTCCAGATCCGCGTCGGAGAAATCGGCCTTCTCGCAGTCGGCGGCATTCAAGCCCGCCTGGCGCAGGATCGTGCCCGAGAACTTGGCGCGGCGCAGGTCGGCGCCGGAGAAGTCCGCTCCCTTGAGGCTCGCCGAGGTGAAGTCGGCGTTCGGGAAGGAGCCGCGGACCGCCGATACGCCCTCGAAAAGGGCGCGGGTCAGATTCGCCCCGTCGAAGTGCGCACCGCCCGTCTTGACGCCGCGGAAGTTGACCTCGGAGAGGTTGGCTCCGGCCATGTTCGCGTTGGTCAGGTCCGCTCCCTCGAGCTTCGAGAAGGAGAGATCGGCTCCCGCCAGGTCCGCGCCGGAGAGCGGACAGCCGAGCAGCGAGGCCGACCTCAGGCGCGAGCCCGCGAGGAAGACCCCAGAGAAGTCGAGGAAGTCGAGGCGGCAGTGCTCGAAGACCGCTCCCGCCGCCGACGCCCCTTTCCACTTCGTTCCGTCGAGCGTCGAGCGCGAGAGATCCGTGCCGGCCAGCGTCGCGCCGGAGAAGTCGGCGCGCGAGAGATCGGCGCGCTTCAAGTCCTTCCCCGACAGATCGAGCTGTCGAAGATCCGCGTCCGTCAGGTCCGGGGTGACGTTCGGGTTTCGGCTTCTCCAGGCGTTCCAATCCGCGGTCGGCAGGAGTCTCGCGTGCTCCGGGTTGGGCATTGGGAGGGCATTGTAGAGGATGCGCTCCCTTCCCGGGCGGTTACAATGTCGGAAAGTGAGCACTCCGGCATCCGTCTCGGCGGCGCCCCGCGGGGTGGACCGCGTTCGCAGGGCGCTGCTCGGCGGGCACCCGATCATTTACATTCAGACGTGGGAGGAGGCGCGGGTCGAGCGGCTCGCGCAACATCTGGCCAGGACCTTCTACGGCGAGCCGGCGCCCCTGGGAGTCTGGTCTGTCGTGGACGGCCTCGTGGTGGATGGAACGCCGGTGCCCGACACGCGCGACCCGCTCCGGGCGCTCGAAAGCATCCTCGCCGCGGAAGGCAAGGGCTTCTACGTTCTCAAGGATTTCGGATCGGGCGCCAACGGCCGTCCCGACATCGTGCGTCGGCTGCGGGACGTTTACCGGAGCTTGAAGGATCGCGGGCGCCATCTCTTCCTCGTCTCGCCCCGGCTCCAGATTCCCGAGGAGGCCAAGAAGGAGATCTACATCGTCGAGTACGAGCTGCCCGACGACGCGGAGATCGTGCGATTGATCGACGCGAACGCGCGCAAGCGGTTCGGAGCGCAGATCGACGAGCCGTCGATCAAACGGCTCGCGCTCGCGCTGCGCGGGCTGACCGCCGACGAGGTCGGTCACGTCCTGTCGAAGGTCTTCGTCGAGCGGAAGACCTTCACCGAGGAGGCCTTCTCCGAGATCCTCGCCGAGAAAGAGCAGATGTCGAAGAAGGAGGGGGTGCTCGAGTTCGTGCCTCCCCGCTTCTCCCTCGAAGACATCGGCGGCTACGACACGTTGAAGGAGTGGCTGAAGAAGCGGCGATCCCTCTTCTCGAAGGAGGCGATCGACGCCGGGATCCCGATTCCGAAGGGACTGCTCCTGATGGGCATCTCCGGCTGCGGCAAAAGCCTCTGCGTCAAGACGATCTCGACCCTCTGGAACCTGCCCCTCTTCCGCCTCGACATGAACGCCGTCTTCGGGACCGACAACCCGGAGTCCACGTTCTTGAAGGCGCTCCGTTCGGTCGAGGCGGTCTCGCCGGCGGTCCTCTGGATCGACGAGATCGAAATGGGCGTCGGGGGATACCGCGAGGGGCAGGACCCCTCGATGTCGCGGATCTTCTCCGGGTTCCTGACCTGGATGCAGGAGAAGGCGGCCCTCGTCTTCGTCGCGGCGACGGCGAACCGGATTCACCTCCTGCCGGCCGAGATCCTGCGCAAGGGGCGCTTCGACCAGGTGTTCTTCGTGGACCTGCCGAACGAAGAGGAGCGCAAGCAGATCTTCGGAATCCACATGAAACGGAACCGGTGCAACGTCGGACAGTTCGATCTCGTCTTCCTCGCCAAGGCGACGAAGGGCTGGAACGGAGCGGAGATCGAGCAGGCGGTCGTGTCCGCGGTCGTGGACGCGTACGCCGAAGGGCGCCCCCTCACGGAGGAGGATCTGCACCGGATGATCTCAGCCACCGTGCCCCTCTCCGTCACGATGGACGAGCAGATCAAGGCCATCCGGAGCTGGGCGCACGATCGCGCGCTGAACGCTTCCAAGAATTGACCGCGTCGGCGACGTCCGACGCCGTCATCCCGAGGGCGCAGCCCGAATCCCGAGCTTCTCCGCAGACGACCCGAGTCTCAAGGCCTGCCCAGTCCGGGATGCCTCGCTTCGCTCGGGATGACCGCGCTGAGGACGTGACCGCACGTGAGACGCGCGGTCAGTTCCTCCCCGGATCCAGTTCGCTCGGCCGGAACGGCGCCAGAAGGCCGATCCGGCGCTTCCATTCGTCGAGCCGCGCGCGGAGCTGCTCGAAGCGCGCCGGGACGGCGTCGAGCTCGAGGAGACCCTGCAGCTCCGGCGGCGCGTAGCGCAGGCGGAGCGCGACTTCCGAGGCGAATCTCTCCGTCGACAAATCCTCCGCGGGCAGCGGAGGCAGCTCCATCACGGTCGAGAGCTCCCCGAAGAGACGCTGGAGCGCGTCTTGCGCCCGGGCCGCGCTCGAGGGGTCGGGAAACGGCAGCGAGGCGACTTCCTCGACGCGGGCCTCCCGGTACGGGTCGGTCGATCCCTCCTGGAGGATCCGATAGCGAAAGCGGCCTCTCAGGACGATGTTGTACCGTCCGTCGTCGAGGTGCTCGGCGTCCACGATCTCGCCGGCGCCTCCCACGGAGAACACCTCGGGATCCCGGCCGCCTTCCTCCCAGCCCGGCTTCATGAGGGCCATCCCGATCGTGCGGTCGCCGTCCAGCGCGTCGGCGACCATCGCGCGATAACGGGGCTCGAAAATGTGTAGCGGAAGAAGGGTCTCCGGCATCAGCACGACCCCGGGCAGCGCGAAGATCGGCAGGCGGCGGTTCACGGCTTGCCCGCGGCCCGCGGCTCGGATCCATGGGCCGCGTGCGCCATCTCGAGGACGAAAGCGGCGGTCTGGCGGATCTCCTCGTCCGTGAGCTTCCCGGCAAACCGCGGCATCGGGTCTTTTCCAAATCGGATCTGCCGCTCGAGCGCCTCCTGGCTTCCGTCGGAGCGCCAGACCCCGTCGATCAGATTCGCGTACGGGTAGCGGCTCGCCGTGATCGTCTTCCCGTCCCCGGACTTCCCATGACAGGAAACGCAACGCCGCTCGTAGATCATCTGCCCCGCCGCGAGGTCGCGGTTGGAGCCGTCCACGACGGGCAGCGTCTTCGGGCGGCAGGCCGCGGACGCGAGGAGCGCGACCCAAAAAAGCGTCCGGAGGCGGAGCACGCGGGCAGTGTAGCAATCGCGGCCCGCCGGCCCGGTCGCTCTAAGAGACCGTTAGGGCCCGAGGAACACCTTAGGAATCTCTGGAGAAACGCCCTCGCGGCGTTCCGCTACCGCGCGCCGGAAAACTGATAATTTCTGCCCCCCGTGGCGAACCGAGCCGAAAAGATTCCGGAGAACGCCTCCGGGCGCTTCTACGTGGACCTGCAGTGCATCGACTGCGACGTCTGCCGTGTGACCGCTCCGGGCAACTTCCAGCGGCACCTGGAAAAGCCGTACTCCTACGTCTTCCGGCAGCCCGTGAGCGCCGAAGAGCGGGCCCAGTGCGAGGAGGCGATGGACAGCTGCCCCGTCGAAGCCATCGGGAGCGACGGCGAAGGCTGAGCTTTGAGTCCGTGCCCGTCGGCGCCGGCGGCCTAGGATTTCGCCCGGCCCGACTCGCGACCCGAGGGCGACGCGACTTCCTTCCGGAAGAACTCGATCGTCCTGCCGAGCCCTTCCTCGAGCGCGACGCGCGGTTCCCAGTCGAGAAGCTTCTTCGCCCGCGTGATGTCGGGCTGGCGCACGCGCGGGTCGTCCAGAGGGAGGGGCTTGAAGACGATCTCGCTCTTCGTCCCCGTCAGGTTCCGGATCGTCCGGGCGAAGTCGAGGACGGACAGCTCCGCAGGGTTTCCGATGTTGACGGGAGAGGTCTCCGAGGAGAGCAGGAGCCGGTAGATCCCGTCGATCAGGTCCGCCACGTAGCAGAACGACCGCGTCTGAGAGCCGTCGCCGAACACCGTGAGCGGCTCACCGGCGAGGGCCTGGTTGATCAGGGCAGGAACGACGCGGCCGTCGCGCGGGCGCATCCGCTCCCCGTAGGTGTTGAAGATCCGCACGATGCGCGTGTCCACGCCGTGGGAGCGGTGATACGCCATCGTCATCGCCTCGGAGAATCGCTTGGCCTCGTCGTAAACGCCGCGCGGCCCGATGGGATTGACGTTTCCCCAGTAAGTCTCCGGCTGCGGATGGACGAGCGGATCGCCGTACACCTCCGACGTCGACGCGAGCAGGAAGCGCGCGCCCTTCGCGAGGGCGAGACCGAGGGCGTTGTGCGTGCCGAGCGATCCCACCTTGAGCGTCTGGATCGGCAGCTCCAGGTAGTCGATCGGCGAAGCGGGAGAGGCGAAGTGGAGGACCGCGTCGATCGGGCCGTCGAGGAAGATGTAGTGCGTGACGTCGTGGCGGATGAAGCGGAAGCGCTTTTCGTCCGCGAGGTGAGTGAGATTTCGCAGGTTGCCGGTCGCGAGGTTGTCGAGGCCGAGAACCTCGTGTCCTTCCGCGAGCAGGCGGTCGCAGAGGTGGCTCCCCAGGAAGCCGGCGGCGCCCGTGACGCAGACGCGCATCATCCGCGGCCCACGCCCGTGTAGTTCCAGCCCGCCGCCCGCATTTCTTTCGGCTCGTAGACGTTCCGCAGGTCGATCATCGTCTTCGACTTCAGGCGGCGCGCGAGCTCGGACAGGTTCAGCGCGCGAAACTCGTTCCACTCCGTCGCGAGGACGAGGAAGTCGGCGCCTTCGGCGCAATCGTAGGCGTCTTTCGCGAAAGCGACGCCGGAAAGGACCTCGCGCGCGTTCTCGACGGCAGCCGGGTCGCAGGCGCGCACGGAAGCGCCCGCCTTCTGGAGCCCCTCGATGACCGCGATCGCCGGCGACTCGCGGATGTCGTCCGTCTCCGGCTTGAAGGAGAGGCCGAGGACGGCGGCGGTCTTGCCGGCCAGCGGCCCCGCCCCCTCGGCGATCCGGTCGATCATCCGTCCCTTCGTGCGGGCGTTGGCCCGGATGGTCGCCTCGATGATCTCGAACGTGTCGCCGTGCTGGCGCGCCAGGTCTGCCGCGGCCGCCGTGTCCTTCGGGAAGCAGGAGCCGCCGAATCCCGGGCCGGGGTGGAGGAACTTCGGTCCGATGCGGCGGTCGAGCCCCATTCCGCGCGAGACCGCGTGCACGTCGGCCCCCATCTTCTCGCACAGGCGTGCGATCTCGTTGATGAAGGAGATCTTGACCGCGAGAAATCCGTTGGAGGCGTACTTGATGAGCTCGGCGGAGGCGACGTCGGTGATCACGAAGGGAGTCTCGATCAGCGAAAGCGGACTGTAGATCTCCTTCATCACTTCGATCGCCCGCGGATCGGAAGCGCCGATGACGATGCGGTCCGGGCGCAGGAAGTCGGAGATCGCGGAGCCTTCGCGCAGGAACTCGGGGTTGGAGACGACCGAGAACTCATGCCCGCCGTTGGCCTTGCGGAGGATCTCCTCGATCATCCGGCCGGTGCCGGTCGGGACGGTGGATTTGGTAATGACGACCTTGTATCCGTTCTGGTGCGACGCGATCGCCTGGGCGACCTGTCGGACGAACGTCAGGTCGGGGGAGCCGTCCGCCTTCGGCGGCGTCCCGACGGCGATGAAGATCGCGAGCGAGCTCTGGATCCCTTCCCTCAGGTCGGTCGTGAACCGCAGCCGGCCGGCCCGCTCGTTCTTCGCGACGAGCTGCTCGAGCCCCGGCTCGTAGATCGGCATCCGGCCTTTCTGCAGGGCGGCGATCTTCGCTTCGTCCTTGTCCACGCAGACGACGTTCATTCCGAAGTCGGCCAGGCAGGCTCCCGTGACGAGCCCCACGTACCCGGTTCCGACCATGCAGACGTTCATGCGCCTCGATCCTCCTCAGGCCGCCTGGCTCCGATGCCACTCGACCGAGCGACGCAGTCCCTCCGGCAGCGACACGCGCGCGCGGAAGCGGAGCAGCCGCTCCGCCTTCGCCGTCGAGGCGTACGTCACGGGGACGTCGCCGGCCTGGTCGGGCATCCGCTCGATCGTGGCCGTCTTGCCGGTCGCGGACTCGATCTCCTCGACGAGACGCGCGAGCGTGACCGGGTGCGCGCCCCCCAGGTTCACGATCTCGAAACCGGCGGGGGAGGCGAGCGCCGCCTCGATTCCGTCCACGATGTCGTCCACGTAGGTGTAATCGCGGCGGGAGCTGCCGTCGCCGTAGATCGGAATCGGCGACCCGGACTCGATCGCACGGATGAAGCGCGCGATCGCCATCTCCGGGCGCTGGCGGGGCCCGTACACCGTGAAGAGGCGCAGGCAGAGGGCCTCGAGCCCGTGCAGGTAGTGGGCGTTGAAGACGTGCAGCTCGGCGGCGCGCTTCGTGGTCGCGTAGGGGGAGATCGTCGCGGCGATCGGATCGTCCTCCGCGAACGGGAGCTTCGCGTTGACCCCGTAGACCGACGAGGAGGAGGCGAAGACGAAGCGCGGCTTCCCGTGAGCGACGGCGGCGGCGATGACGTTCAGCGTCCCGAGGCAGTTGACTTCCTCGTAGAGCCGCGGCTCGCGGATCGACGGGCGCACCCCGGCGCGGGCGGCGAGGTGCACGACGGCGTCGACCGCCTCCTCCCGGAAGAGGGCGAAGACCGTGTCGCGGTCCCGGATGTCCCCCTCGACGAGCCGGAATCGGGAGTTCTCGAGATGCGGAGCGACGTTGCGCCGCTTCAGAGCCGGATCGTAGAAGTCGTTGAAGTCGTCGAGGACGGCGACCCGGTCCCCTCGCGCGAGGAGCCGGTCGATCAGGTGGGAGCCGATGAATCCGGCTCCTCCCGTGACGAGAACCTTCATCGAGCGGGCGGCGTCGGCGTCCGCGCGGCTTCGACGGAAGGCGCCGGCGAGGCGGTCAGGCGGCGCACCTCGTCGTTGTATTCCTTCTTGATGCCCGCCTTCTGCCGGTTCTTCAAGAGCCAGCGGAGGAAGGCGGACTCATCCACGCCGACGACGAGCCGATTGGCGGAGTCGTAGAGCGTCGGATCGTTGATGAGCTTCGCGGCCGTGCCCGAGCCGTCGTCGAGCTTGCGGGCGATCGAGTTCAGCCGTTCCGAGAATTCCAGGAGGTTCTGCGAGAAGGCCCGTCCGAGCTTCTCGTCGCGCAGGAGGATCGGGAGCGCGCCGTCCCCCTTCTCGAGCTGATCGGTGATGCGGGCGAGCGAGGCCGCCGCCTGCGCGAGCGAGTCCATGAGCCCGTAGATCTTCTTCTTGCCTTCCGGGTCCGAGAGAAGCGCCGGAATCGCGCCTTCCCCCTTCTGCACGCCCTGGTCGATCCGGGCGAGCAGCGACTGGAGCGAGCGAATCGCCGCGGCGAGCGACGCGCCCGTTTCGCGGCCGTACTTCTCGTCGATCAGGAGCCGGCCGGCCAGACCCTGGCCGGAATCGATCTTTTTCAGGATCGAGTTCAACGACCGGAGCGCGGCGTTGAAGCTGTTGCCGAGTCGCTCGCTGTCCGGGCTGTTCGAGGTGATCGCGCCGAGGAAGCCCTCTCCTTTTTCGGTGCGCCCGAGGATGTTCTTGAGCGACCGCGCGATCGCGGAGAGATCCACCATCAGATCCCCGCTTCCCTCGAGGAGCTTCTCGAAGCCCGCTCCCGGGGCCGGCTTGATCTCCCCGCCGATCGGGATCTGTTTCTGGTCGGCCGTTCCGCCGGCCAGGTCGACGTACTTGTCGCCGAGGAGCCCGATCGTCTTGATCGAGGCGAGCGTGCCGGTGCGAAGCCGCGGCGCCACGCGCCGGTCCACTTCGTAGACGACGAGGACGGTCTGGTCGCCCGGCTCCGGCGAGAGGTTGACCTCGAGGACATTGCCGACCGTGACGCCGTTCAACCGGACCGCGTTCCCGGTGATGAGCCCGGCCGCCGAGTCGAAGTGGGTCTGGTACGGCCACTTCTTCTTGAAGAGGTTCGCGCGGCGCCCGACCATGAAGACCCCGATCATGGTGAAGAAGAGGGCGACGAGGACGACCAGCCCGACCCGGAACCGCCGCCCGACGTAGTGCTCGGTGACCATGGTTAGGACACGGCGGGCATCGGGCCCGTCCCGCAGGGGAATCCCATCGACCGGAAGTACTCCTGCAGAATCGGATGTCCGGTGCGCGTGGCCTCGTCGAAGGTCCCCAGGAACTGGAACTTCCCCTGATAGAGGAAGGCCACCCGGTCCGCGACGGTGCGGGCCGTCACGATGTCGTGCGTGACGACGACCGAGGTCGTATCCAGGCGGACGTTCAGGTCCACGATCAACTGCGCGATCTTCTCCGAGGTCAGGGGGTCGAGCCCCGTGGTGGGCTCATCGTACAGGATGATCTCGGGCTCCAGGGCGATCGAGCGGGCGAGCGCCACGCGCTTGCGCATGCCGCCCGAGAGCTCCGACGGCATCTTCTTCTGGATCCCGGCCAGACCCACCATCTGGAGCTTCTCCGCGACGGCCTCGGCGATCTGCTGCGGGGTCTTCTCGGTGTGCTCCTTCAGCGGGAAGGCGATGTTCTGCTCGACGTTCATCGAGTCGAACAGGGCGCCTCCCTGGAAGAGCATGGCGAGTCGCCGCCGGATCGGTGCGAGGTCCTCCTCGTCCAGAGGCACGACGGACTGGCCGAAGACCCGCACGTCCCCGTCGTCCGGCTTCGTCAGGCCGTTGATGTGCCGGAGCGCGACGCTCTTCCCGGTGCCCGACGGCCCGAGGATGCACAGGACTTCGCCGCGGCGGATCGTGAGATCCACGCCCGCCAGCACCTCGCGGCGGCCGTAGCGCTTCCAGACGCGGTCGAACTCGACGATCGTCTCGGCCGGCTCGGCCTTCTTTTCTTTTCGAACGGTGCTCAAGGGTTCCTTCTCATATCGACATGAACAGCTTCGTCAGGAAGAAGTCGGAGACGAGGATGCAGATCGACGCGATGACGACGGTGCGCGTCGTGGCGGTGCCGACCGAAGCGGCGCCGCCTTCGACGTTCAAGCCGTTGTAGCAGCCGATCGCGGCGATCTCGAGCCCGAAGAAGACGGTCTTTCCGAGGCCGCTCATGATGTCCGAGATCGTGAGCTGCTGCCAGATGCTGGTCAGGTAGTCCTGCGCGGTCATCTGCAGCTCGACGACGGCGATCAGGAGTCCGCCCAGGATGCCCAGGACGTCGGCAAGGGTGGTCAGAACCGGCATCATCAGGACGGTGGCGAGCACCCGCGGCACGACGAGCCGGCGGATGGGGGAGATCGCCATGGCGCGCAGCGCGTCCACCTGCTCCGTGACGGTCATCGAGCCGAGCTCGGCGGTGATGCCCGAGCCGACGCGGCCGCTGACCATCAAGGCCGTCAGCACGGGGCCGAGCTCTCGCACGAGCGAGAGCGCCACGATGCGGCCGGTGAAGATCTTTCCTCCGAAGGCGGCGAGCGAGTAGGCGGTCTGGAGCGCCAGCACGCCGCCGGTGACGAGCGCGGTCAGTCCGGCGACGGAGACGGACTTGACACCGATCTCGTCCATCTGCCGGAGCAATTCCGTCCGATAGAAGGGCCGGGAGAACATCCCCATCGTGGCGTCGCCGATCAGCTGGAAGAGGCCGCCGACGTACTCGACGAGGCCCTGGCCACGCCGGCCGAAGCGGTCGACGAACCGCAGCCAGCGGATGTTGCGGTAGAAGAGGGCGGTGGCCGACGGCTGCGAGGTCGTCGGGGGATGAGAGCTCATGGAATGCGGGATTGTAGTCTCCCGCCGATATCCTGTAAATCTCGGAGCGGCGAGGACTTGGCCGTTTGCTAGACTGCGCGCTCTTCGAATGAAGCGCCTGCGCGCGGCGGCCGTCTGGACCGCCATCGTTCTCCTGACCGTCGGTTTCGGGTTGCCCGCGATCTTCGCCGCCTATCTGCCTCCTCGCGGCGACTGGTTTCTCCGATTCGCTCGCGGCTGGGCCCGTTCGGTGCTCGCCGTGTCGGGCGTTTCGATCGAGGTCCTCCACCG
>JBKPSZ010000218.1:0-15290 GCA_046735265.1 Acidobacteriota bacterium
TAGCGCGAGACTCACGATGATGTACCGAGCGGACGCGATCGGAGCGAATCGAGCCCTGGGATGTGGCCCAACGGCCGTTTGCTCTCGTCCGCTCGCGACGAGCGAGCGCCTGGAAGTGAGACCATGACCAAGAGCGACAAGATCCGCATCCGGCTGAAGGCGTTCGACTACCGAATCCTCGATCAGTCCGCGACCGAGATCGTGGACACGGCGCGGCGCACCGGCGCCCGGATCGCGGGCCCGATCCCGCTGCCGACGGCGATCTCGCGCTACACCGTCAACCGCTCGCCGCACATCGACAAGAAGTCGCGCGAGCAGTTCGAGATGCGCACGCACAAGAGGCTGCTCGACATCCTCGAGCCCACCTCGCAGACGGTCGACGCTCTGATGAAGCTCGACCTGCCGGTCGGCGTGGACGTCGAGATCAAGGCGTTCGGGAAGTAGGCGAGCCATGGCGGTACACGGAATCCTGGGCCGGAAGATCGGAATGACGCAGCTCTTCGGGGCCGACGGCGCCGTCGTCCCGGTGACGGTCGTCCAGGCGGGCCCCTGCCTCGTGGTTCAGAAGAAGACGTCTGATCGGGACGGCTACGAGGCGATCCAGATCGGGCTCGTGGACTCGCGTCCCGATCGGCGCGCCAACCGGGCGGCGAAGGGCCGATTCGAGAAGGCCGGCGTCGCGCCGATGCGCACGGTCGCCGAGGTGCGTCTGGACAAAGGGGACGAGCTGAAGCCCGGCGACAAGGTCCTCTGCGACGCCTTCAAGGCGGAAGACCACGTGGACGTCATCGGCGTCTCGAAGGGCAAGGGGTTCGCCGGCGTCGTGAGGCGAAATCACTTCCGCGGAGGCGGGGCCACCCACGGCTCGATGTTCCACCGCGCCCCCGGCTCGATCGGTCCCTCCGCCTTTCCCTCCCGCGTCTTCCCGGGCACGCGCTCGTCGGGACGACTCGGCGGCCGCAAAGCGACGTCGAAGAACCTGGTTGTGGTCCGCGTCGACGCGGAAAAGAACCTGCTGTACATCCGGGGAGCGGTCCCGGGGGCGCGCAACGGGATCGTGAAGATCGTGCGGACGACCTTCACGAAGTAGAGAGAACGATGGCCAAAGTCGAAATCTGGAACTGGAAGCGGGAGCGCGTGGGCGAAGTGGATCTGCCCGCCGAGGTCTTCGAATATCCGTACCGGCGCCACCTCGTCTGGGGAGTCGTGAAGGCGCAGCTCGCCGGGATGCGGCGGGGCACCCACAAGACGAAGACCCGGTCGGAAGTCTCCGGCTCGGGCAAGAAGCCTTTCCGGCAGAAGGGGACCGGCCGGGCCCGGCAGGGAGGCGGACGCCCTCCGATCCACCGGCACGGCGGCACCGCTCACGGCCCGACACCGCGGTCCTACGCGCACGCGGTCTCGGTCGGCGAGAAGAAGAACGCGTTGAAGGCCGTGCTCTCGCAGCGGGTGCGGGAGGAACGGCTGATCGTCCTCGACGGGATGGAGCTTTCGAGCCACCACACGCGGGAGCTCCGGCAAGCCGTCGAGCGTCTCGGGATCGAAGGCAAGGCGCTCTTCGTCGACTCGCGCGAGAACGAGAACTTCTCGCGGGCGTCGCAGAACGTCCGGTCCTGGAAGCTCGTGGACGCGCTCGGGGTGAATGCCTACGACGTGCTGAACCACGGCACGGTGGTTTTCTCCAAACCGGCGCTCTCGCGCGTCGTCGAGACCCTGGGAGGCTGATCGTGGAAGCGCAAAATCTCATCCTCCGGCCGCTGATCACGGAAAAGGCGACGAAGCTCAAGGAGGCGTCCAACACGATCTGCTTCGAGGTCGCGCGGTCGGCCAACAAGATCGAGATCGCCCGCGCCGTGCAGAAGCTCTTCGGCGTCAAGGTCGAATCGGTGCGCGTGGCCAACCGGGCGGGGAAGTTCAAGCGGATGGGGCGGTTCGCGGGTCGCCGCAAGGACTGGAAGAAGGCGTACGTGCGCCTGGCTCCGGACCAGAAGATCGAATTCTTCGAAGGCGTGTAAGGACAGCAAGATGCCGGTCAAGAAGTTCAAACCGACCTCCGCCGGGCGCCGTTTCCAGACGACGCTCGACTTCGAGGAGCTTTCGCCGCGGCGTCCGGAAAAGAGCCTGACGGTCGGGCTCCGTTCGACGGGGGGACGCAACAACCAGGGGCGCCAGACCTCCCGCTTCATGGGCGGAGGCCACAAGCGCCTCTACCGCATCATCGATTTCCGCCGCGACAAGACGGGCATCCCGGCGCGCGTCGCGGCCATCGAGTACGACCCGAACCGGACCGCCCGGATCGCGCTCCTCTCGTACGCGGACGGCGAGAAGCGTTACATCCTCGCGCCCGACGGGCTCCGCGTCGGAGCCGAGGTCGTCTCGGGGCCGACGGCCGACATCCTGCCGGGCAATGCGCTGCCGCTTCGGGGGATCCCGCTCGGCACGACGATCCACAACCTGGAGCTGAAACGCGGCCGCGGCGGACAACTCGTGCGGTCCGCCGGGGCGTCGGCGCAGCTGATGGCGAAGGAGGGGGACTACGCGCAGGTCCGCCTGCCCTCCGGGGAAGTGCGCCAGGTTCACATCGAGTGCTACGCCACGATTGGACAGGTCGGCAATCTCGAGCACGAGAACGTCTCGATCGGAAAGGCGGGGCGCAATCGCTGGCTCGGATGGCGCCCGCACAACCGGGGCGTGTCGATGAACCCGGTCGACCACCCGATGGGCGGCGGCGAGGGCAAGACCTCCGGCGGCCGCCACCCGACATCGCCGTGGGGCTGGAAGACGAAGGGCTTCAAGACGCGGAGTAACAAGAGGACCGACGGCTTCATCCTGCGGCGCCGGAAGTCCAAGGCTTAAGAGGCAATCGAGATGTCGCGTTCGGTCAAGAAGGGAGCGTTCGTGGACGACCACCTCTCCAAGAAGGTGGCGGCGCTGAACGACTCGCGCGAGAAGAAGGTCATCAAGACGTGGTCCCGCCGGTCGGTCGTCGTGCCGGACATGGTCGGGCACACGATCGCGGTCCATAACGGACGGAAGTTCATTCCCGTTTACATCGCGGAGAACATGGTGGGCCACAAGCTCGGGGAGTTCTCTCCGACCCGCATCTTCAAGGGGCACAGCGGCAAGAAGGCGGCGGAGGCGGCGGCGGCCCTGGCTCCGGGGGCGGGCGGACGCGCTCCGGGCGCTCCGGGCGCGGCTCCTCCGGCGGGCGGCGCCGCTCCCGCTGCTCCGCCGAAGGGTTAAAGGGTTGATGCGATGAAGGCGATCGCCAGACTCCGGTACATGAAGGGCTCGGCGCAGAAAGTGCGCCTGGTCGCGGATCTCGTTCGCGGCAAGTCGGTCAACGACGCAGTCGCGATCCTGCGCCACACCCGCAAGGTGGCGGCCCGGGATCTACTGAAGGCCCTGAAGTCCGCCGTCGCCAACGCCGAGCAGAAACAGTCGCACCTGGACGTGGACGACTTGAAGATTCGGAAGATCACGGTGGACAAGGGACCCCAGGAGAAGCGCGTCCGCCCTGCCCCGATGGGACGGGCCTACCGGGTCCTGCACCGCAAGAGTCACGTGACGATCGAAGTCTCCGACGAGGCCTGAAAAAATGGGACAGAAAGTTCACCCCTACGGATTTCGACTCGGCTTCAACCGCAGCTGGCACTCGCGCTGGTTCGCGACCAAGGAGTACGCCAACCTCCTCCACGAGGATTTGAAGCTCCGCAAGGAGCTGAAGGGACGGCTCTCGCACGCCGGCGTCTCGGAGATCGACATCGAGCGCTATGCCAACCGGCTGAAGGTCAACATCCAAACCTCCCGGCCCGGGATCATCATCGGCAAGCGCGGCGCCGAGGTGGATAAGCTCCGCGACGAGCTCCAGAAGCGGACGAAGTCCGAGGTCCACATCAACATCATCGAGATCCAACGCCCGGAGACGGACGCGCAGCTGGTGGCGGAGTCGATCGCCCTGCAGCTGGAGAGGCGCGTCGCGTTCCGGCGGGCGATGAAGAAGGGAATCGAGTCGGCGCTGCGTTTCGGAGCGCAGGGCGTGAAGATCCGCTGCGCCGGGCGGTTGAACGGCGCCGAGATCGCGCGCGACGAGTGGTACCAGGAGGGGCGGCTCCCGCTGCACACGCTGAAGGCCGACATCGACTACGGCTTCGCCGAGGCGAACACGACGTACGGAAAGATCGGCGTGAAGACCTGGATCTATCGCGGCGAGCAGCACAAGGCGAAGAATCGGAGGAAGACGGCCTGACGGGCCGCCTCTCCGGAACAGACGAGCAAGAACCATGTTGATGCCCTCGAAGGTCAAGTACCGCAAGCAGCAGCGGGGCCGGATGCGCGGAAAGGCGTTCCGCGGCTCGACCCTCGCGTTCGGCGACTACGGCCTCCAGATCCTGGAGCCGGGCTGGATCACGGCCCGCCAGATCGAAGCCGCCCGGATCGCGATGACGCGCGCCGCCAAGCGCGGCGGCAAGATCTGGGTCCGGATCTTCCCGGACAAGCCTTTCACGAAGAAGCCGGCGGAGACGCGCATGGGCAAAGGGAAGGGAGCGCCGGAAGGGTGGGTCGCGGTCGTGAAGCCCGGCCGGATCCTCTACGAGATGGAAGGGCTCGATCTGGCCACCGCGCAGGAGGCGCTCGGCCTCGCGGCGGACAAGATCGGCTTGAGGACGCGCTTCGTCACCCGCGAGTCCGAAATGGAGATCCGATGAAGAAGAAGGAGCGCGAGACGCTGGCGCAGCAGTCGCTGGCGGACCTGAGGGAGAAGGAGAAGCAGCTGGTCGAGGCCTCGTGGAAGCTCCGGCTGCAGAAAGCGACCGGCCAGCTCGAGAACCCGACCCGGCTGCGGGTCGTCCGGCGCGACCTCGCCCGGATCAAGACGTATCAGCGCAAGATCGAGCTCTCGGAGAAAGCGTGATGGAAGAGACGGTGACCGCGCGCCGGCCCCGCGCGACCAAGGTGGGCCGGGTGGTCTCGGACCGGATGACGAAGACGATCGTCGTCGAGGTGGAGCGCCGCGTCGAGGAGCCGCAGTACCGACGGACGATCCGGCGGACGAGCCGTTTTCTCGCCCACGACGAAAAAGGGGAGGCCCACGTCGGCGATCGGGTCCGAATCGAGGAGACGCGGCCGCTCTCCCGGCGCAAGCGCTGGCGGCTGCAGGAAGTCCTCGTGAAGGCGGAGGCGTAGGCCATGATCCAGATGGGAACGATCCTCGAAGTCGCGGACAATTCCGGCGCTCGGCGGATCGCCTGCATCCGGATGCGGGGAGGCGCGGCCGGCCGCTACGCGCACCTGGGCGACGTGATCACGGCCTCGGTCAAGGAGGCGGCTCCCGACTCGCCGTTCGTCGAGAAGCACGGCAAGCGCGTCGTCCGGGCCGTCATCGTCCGGACGCGTCGCAACCACCGGCGCCGCGACGGCTCCTACATCCGCTTCGACGACAACGCCGCCGTGCTGATCTCAAACGAGGGGGAGCCGGTGGGCACGCGCGTGTTCGGGCCCGTCGCCCGCGAGCTCCGCGAGAAGAAGTTCATGAAGATCATTTCGCTCGCACCGGAAGTGCTCTGATGAAGAAGACGCGCTTGAAGAAGAACGACCTCGTCGTCATCATGACGGGCAAGGACCGCGGGCGGCAGGGGAAGATCCTGCGGATCCTGCCGACCAAGGGGAGGGTCATCGTCGAGCGCGTGAACCTGATCAAGCGGCACACGCGCCCGAACCCCTCCCGCAATATCGCCGGAGGCATTTCCGAGAAGGAAGCCTCGATCGCGATCTCGAACGTAATGCTGGTGGACCCGGATCGCAACGTGCCCACGCGGGTCGGTCGCCGGCGCGACAAGGAAGGCAACCCCGAGCGCTTCGCCAAGAAGAGCGGGGCGGCGCTGGCCTAGGAAAAGAAGGAAGCGAATGGCTGCGAGACTGAAGGAGCGCTACACGGCGGAGGTCGCGCCGGCTCTCAAGAAGGAGCTGGCGATCACGAACCCCATGGCCGTGCCACGCCTGGACAAGATCGTTCTCAACATGGGCTTGGGCGAGGCGGTCGGCAATCCGAAGATCATGGAGGGCGCCGTCGAGGAGCTCTCCGCGATCGCCGGGCAGCGCGCCGTCGTGACGCGCGCGAAAAAGGCGATCGCGACGTACAAGCTGCGCGCCGGGATGCCGATCGGCGCGCGCGTGACCCTTCGGGGCGAACGGATGTACGAGTTCCTCGACCGCCTGATCAACATCGCGCTGCCTCGGGTCCGCGACTTCCGCGGCGTCTCGACGAAGGCGTTCGACGGGCGCGGAAACTACACGCTCGGCATCCGGGACCACTTCATCTTCCCGGAGATCGACTATTCGAGGACTGACAAGTCCAAGGGACTGAACGTCACGATCGTGACGACCGCCGGACGGGACGACCGCGCGCGGGCGCTCCTGCGCGAGCTCGGCATGCCCTTCGGCAAATAGGGGAGACGATGGCGACTCGAGCGATGCGAATCAAGGCGGCCAAGAAGCCGAAGTTCATGACGCGGACCGTGCGCCGCTGCCGCGTGTGCGGCCGGCCGCGCAGCGTCCTGCGCCGATTCGGCCTCTGCCGTATCTGTTTTCGCCAGAACGCGTCCGCGGGCTACATCCCGGGCGTCGTGAAGGCTTCCTGGTAGGAACACGATGAACGTCAACGATCCGATCAGCGATCTCTTGAACCGGCTCCGGAACGCGATGCGCTCGGGACACGACCGCGTCGATCTTCCGGCCGCCCGCCTGAAAGAGGACCTGTTGAAGGTCCTCGCCGACGAGGGCTACATCGCCTCGTACCGCCGGGTCGAGGAAGAGGGCCGCCCCGTCCTGCGGGTGGGGCTGAAGTACGACGCCGAAGGCGAGCCCGTCATCGGGGGCCTCGAGCGCGTCTCCCGTCCGGGTCGCCGGGTTTACGCCGCCGCCAAGGAGATCCCCGAGGTCCTCGGAGGGCTCGGGATCTCCATCGTCTCGACTTCCAAGGGGATCCGGACGGGCCGGAAGGCTCGCGAAGAGCGCCTGGGCGGCGAGATCCTCTGCAACGTCTGGTAGGAGCCGCCGTGTCACGCATTGGAAGAATGCCGATCTCGATCCCCAAGGGGGTCGAAGTACGCGCGGACAAGGAGTCCGTGAAGATCAAGGGGCCCAAAGGGGACCTCGCCAACCGGATCCCTCCGGGAATCGCCGTCGCGGTCGAAGACGCCGAGGTGCGCATCACGCGTTCCAACGACGAGCCGCAGCAGCGCGCGTACCACGGGCTGCTCCGGAGCCTCCTCGCGAACGCGGTCACGGGCGTCACGAAGGGATTCACGAAGGAGCTCGAGATCGTGGGCGTCGGCTACAAGGCCGAGGTCCGGGGGAAGGCCGTCGTCTTCTCGCTCGGCTATTCGCATCCGATCGAGTTCCCGATCCCGGAGGGTATCGCGATCGCCCTCGACGCGAAGGCGGGCAAGATCACGGTGACGGGCGCCGACCGCCAGCGGGTCGGGCAGACGGCAGCCGAGATCCGCAAGCTGCGGATCCCCGATCCCTACAAAGCCAAGGGCATCAAGTACGCGGAGGAAGTGATCCGGCGCAAGGTCGGTAAGGCCGGCGGGAAGTAGCACATGAAATCGGAAGAGAGAGTCGAGGCGCGGCGGCGCGTGCGCGTCCGGATCCGCCGCAAGCTCAAGGGATCGCCGGAGCGGCCGCGGCTGGCCGTTTTCAAGAGCGGCCGCCATATCTACGCGCAGGTGATCGACGACGCCACCGGTCGGACCGTCGCCCATGCGTCGACGCTCGACGCGGACTTGCGCAAGGAGAAGGCGGCCGGAGCCAACGTGAGCGGAGCCAAGGGAGTCGGCCGTCTCGTCGCGCAGCGAGCGAAGGAGAAGGGAGTCGCGCGGGTCGTGTTCGACCGCGGCGGCTACATCTACCACGGCAAAGTGAGAGCGCTCGCCGAGGCCGCCCGCGAAGGGGGACTGGAGTTCTGAGGTCGCCGGCGGTCGATCCGCCGGCGCGACGAGGATGGGCATGTCCGCAGACTCGAGGAAGGAAGCATGAGCAGCAATCGCGGAGGGGGGCCCCGCGCACCCCGGGAGCGCGAGAAGGAGCGCGACGCGCAGGGTCGGGAGCTGATCGACCGCGTCGTGCACATCAACCGCGTGACGAAGGTCGTCAAGGGCGGGAAGAACTTCTCGTTCTCGGCGCTCGTCGTCGTCGGTGACGGCCAGGGCCGCGTCGGCTACGGTTCGGGGAAGGCGAAGGAAGTTCCGATGGCCATCAAGAAGGGGATCGAGATGGCCAAGAAGAACATGCGAGCGGTGTCGCTCAAGGGGACGACGATCCCGCACACGGTCCTGGGCCGTTACGGCGCGGGCCGCGTGCTCCTGAAACCGGCCGCGGCGGGCACGGGCGTCATCGCCGGTGGTCCGGTCCGGGCCGTGCTCGAGTCCGTCGGGATCGCGGACATCCTGACGAAGTCGCTCCGCACGACGAATCCGCACAACGTGATCAAGGCGACCTTCGACGGGCTGCGGCGCTTGAAGAACGCAGACGAGATCCGGCGCCGCCGCGGGGTGGAAGCCCCCGCCGAGGAGGGGCGGTCGTGATCGACGCCGAGAAGGAGCTCGCGAAGCTCGCGGCCACCGCCGGCCGGACCCCCGGAAAGAAGGGGGAGAAGGGCGAGAAAGCGGCGAAGACCGCGACCGTCACAGTGCGTCAGGTCAAGAGCGGCATCTGCACTCCGAAGGACCAGAAGGCCACCCTGCGGGGGCTCGGCCTCCGCCGCCCCGGCCATCGGGTCGTGCGGCCGGACTCCCCGGCGATTCGGGGAATGGTCCACAAGGTGAGTCATCTGGTGGAGATCGAGAAGAGCTAGACCATGGTCGAAAAGAAGAAGTCGACGACACGAAAGCCCGCGGGCAAGAAGGAATCTCCGGCGAAGGGCAAAACGGCGGCGAAGGCGCCCGTCCGAGGGAAAGCCGCGAAGGCGCGCGCCGCGGAGCCGGCCGCCGAACCGGCGGCGAGCCCCCCGCGCCCGCGGAAGGCGGCCCGGACGGAGGCGCGTCCCGCCGGGCAGGGACCGCACAACCTCGCGCCCTCCCCGGGCGCGACCCACAGCCGCAAGCGCGTCGGTCGAGGTCCCGGCTCCGGGCACGGCAAGACGGCGGGCCGCGGAAACAAGGGACAGAAGTCGCGGACCGGCTACCGGCACCAGCGCGGGTTCGAGGGAGGCCAGATGCCCCTCCACCGCCGCGTGCCGAAGCGGGGCTTCACCAACATCTTCCGCGTCGAATACGACGTCGTGAACCTCTCGCAACTCGATCGTTTCGACGCCGGCGCCGCGGTGACCCCCGAGACGCTCGCCGCCGCGCGCCTTTCGGGATCGCGGCGCCCGGTCAAGATCCTGGGGGACGGCGCGATCGGCAAGGCGCTGACCGTCTCGGCGCACAAGTTCTCGGCGAGCGCGCAGGCCAAGATCGAAGCCGCCGGCGGTCGCTGTGAGGTCATTCCGCGTTGAACGCGCTTCAGAGCTTCGTCAACATCTTCAACATCCCGGATCTGCGCAAGCGGATCATCTTCACTTTTCTTCTGCTCGCGGTGTATCGGCTCGGGGCTCACATTCCGACGCCGGGGATCGATCCGGGAGCGCTCCAGGCCTTTTTCCACGGGACGGCTGGCGGCGCGCTCGGGTTCCTCGACATCTTCTCGGGCGGGGCGCTGCGGCGCCTCTCGGTCTTCGCGCTCGGGATCATGCCGTACATCTCGGCGTCGATCATCCTGCAGCTCCTGACGGTCGTCTGGCCCTACCTCGAGAAGCTCTCGAAGGAAGGGGAGATGGGGCGCAAGAAGATCACGCAGTACACGCGCTACGGCACCGTGCTTCTGTCGGTCATCCAGGCGACGGGCATCGCGTTCTGGCTCGAGAAGCAGAGCCCGAACGGCGTGCGGCTCGTCCCGCACCCCGGCTGGGGATTCCGTCTCATGACCGTGCTGACGCTCACGACCGGCACGATCTTCATCATGTGGGTCGGCGAACAGATCACGGAACGCGGAATCGGGAACGGAATCTCCCTGATCATCTTCGCGGGGATCGTCGTCCGCATGCCGTCGGCAATCTTCGGCCTCTTCGATCAGCTGAAGAGCGGGAACCTCCGGATCCTGACGCTCCTGGGCATCCTCGCCTTCATGATCGCGATCATCGCGGTCATCGTCTTCGTCGAGAGGGCGCAGCGACGCATCCCCGTCCAGTACGCCAAGCGCGTCGTGGGACGCCGCATCTACGGCGGCCAGAACACGTACCTGCCGCTCCGGGTCAACACGGGCGGCGTGATCCCGATCATCTTCGCGATCTCGATCATCCAGCTGCCCGCCTATGTCGCCCAGCTCTCGGGGGCCGACTGGATGAAGAAAGTGGCGAGCTCGCTCGGCCAGGGCCAGCCGCTGTACGTCCTCCTCTACGGCTTCGGAATCCTCTTCTTCTGCTACTTCTACACGTCGATCGTCTTCAATCCGACCGACACGGCCGACAACATGCGCAAGTACGGCGGCTTCATCCCGGGCATCCGGCCGGGGAGGAAGACGGCCGACTACATCGACACCGTCCTCTCGAGGCTGACGATCCTGGGCGCCCTCTATCTGACGTTCGTCGCGCTCCTGCCCGACTTCCTCGCGAGCGGCTTCAAGGTGCAGTCGATCCCCTGGATCGGGCCGGCGCTCGACTCGGTCCTGCCTCAGTTCTTCACGCAGGGCCTGAACGTCCCCTTCTACTTCGGCGGGACGTCGCTCCTGATCGTGGTCGGCGTCGCGATGGACACCGTGCAGCAGGTGGAGTCGAAGCTCGTCGAGCACCACTACACGGGATTCCTCAAGAAGAGCCGGATCCGGGGGCGGCGCGGCTGATGCGCATCCTGTTCCTGGGCCCTCCGGGGAGCGGCAAGGGCACGCAGGCCCGCCGATTGGCCGAACGGCTCGCGATTCCGACGATCTCGACGGGCGACATCCTCCGGGAGGCGGTGCGCCGCGGCACCCCTCTGGGCCGGGAGGTCCAGACCGTGATGGAGCGGGGAGACCTCGTTCCGGACTCGACGATGATCGCCCTGATCCACGAGCGGCTGTCCGCTCCGGACGCGCGGGACGGGTTCATTCTGGACGGGTTCCCCCGCACCGTGGCGCAGGCCCAGGCGCTCGAGCGGGAGCTTCCCGGAAATGGAAACGGGATCTCGGCGGTTATCAACCTGCTCGTGCCCGAGGCGATCCTGATCGAGCGGCTCCGTGGGCGCTCGAACGCCGAGGGACGGGCCGACGACCGCCCCGAGGCGGTTGTCGAGCGGCTGAAGGTCTACCAGGAGAAGACCGCGCCGCTCGTCGAGTTTTTCCGTCAAAAGCGGCTGCTGGCCGAAGTGCCGGGTGTGGGGGAGGTTTCGGAAGTGGCGGAACGAATCGATCGGGCGCTCGACGCGCCGCGGTCGCGGGGGGTCGCGTGATCACCGTGCGGGGGGCCGACGAGCTGCGCAAGCTCGAAGACGCTTCGCGCGTGGTCTTGGAGACGCTCGAACTCGTGACCCGGGCGGTCGAGCCCGGCGTGACGACGTTCGACCTCGATCGCATTGCGGAGGAGGAAATCCGCCGCCGGGGCGCGAAGCCCGCTTTTTTGGGCTATCGGGGTTATCCGAAGACTCTCTGCACGTCGATCAACGACGAGGTGGTCCACGGCATCCCGGGCAAGCGCGCCTTGAAGGAGGGCGACATCGTTGGAATCGACTGCGGGGCGATCGTCGACGGGTACTACGGAGACGCCGCGCGGACGGTCGCCGTCGGAAAGATCGACTCCGAGCGGGATGAGCTCCTCCAGGTGACGCGGGAGGCCCTGGCGGCGGGAATCGCCGCCGCGCGGCCGGGCGGACGCGTCTCCGACATCGGAGCAGCGATCGAAGCGATCGCGATCGCGCACGGATATGGCGTCGTCCGCGACTTCGTCGGGCACGGTGTGGGCACCGCTCTCCACGAAGAGCCGCAGATCCCGAACTACGGGCCGGCCGGAAAGGGAGCGCGCCTGGCGGCCGGGATGGTGATCGCGATCGAGCCGATGTTCAACCTCGGGCGCGCCGAGGTGTCGGTCGACAAGGACGGCTGGACCGTTCGCACGCGCGACGGGAGCGCGTCCGCGCACTTCGAGTACACGGTCGCGCTCGAGCCCGGGGGGGCCGTAATCCTGGGGACCGGAGCGCTCGCCGCCGCGGCGCCGGTTCCGGGAGCGGTGGCGGCCGGGGTGACGGCGTGAGCAAGGAAGAGGCGATCGAAGTCATGGCGACCGTCGTGGAGCCTCTGCCCAACGCGATGTTCAAGGTAGAGCTCGAGAACAAGCATCAGGTGCTGGCGCACATTTCCGGCAAGATGCGGAAGAACTTCATCCGGATCCTGCCGGGGGACAAGGTTCTGGTCGAGCTCTCGCCCTACGACCTGACTCGCGGGCGGATCATCTACCGGTACAAGTAGGAGCCATCGTGAAAGTCCGAGCGTCGGTCAAGAAGATTTGCGCCAAGTGCAAGATCGTTCACCGCAAGGGGGTCGTCCGGGTCATCTGCGTGATCCCCAAGCACAAGCAGCGGCAGGGATAGCCGAGGCCAGAGGGAAAGGGATATGGCACGAATCGCGGGCGTCGATTTGCCGCTCAACAAGCGCGTCGAGATCGGGCTGACCTACATCTTCGGGATCGGTCGGTCGAAGTCGAACTTCATCCTCGAGAAGGCGGACGTCCGTCCGGACACGCGCGTCAAGGACCTGTCGGAGGAGGAGGTCGTCCGGATCCGCAAGGTGATCACCGACGACGTGAAGGTCGAAGGCGACCTCCGCAAGGACGTCGCGATGGACATCAAGCGGCTGATGGACATCGGCTGCTATCGCGGGCTGCGGCACCGGCGCAACCTCCCCGTTCGCGGCCAGCGAACCCACACGAACGCCCGGACCCGGAAGGGTCCGCGCAAGCAGACGATCGCCGGGAAGAAGAAGGCGACGAAGAAGTAGCCGGAAGAGCGGAGAGCTTGGAGAGAAGACATGGCTGAACCCACGACAGCGACTGCGGTCCCCGAAAAAGGCGCCAAGCCGGCGAAGGGCAAGCGGGTCCGCGCCGCGAAGAAGGAGAAGAAGAACGTCCCGCACGCGATCGCGACGGTCCAGGCCTCCTTCAACAACACGGTCATCGCGATCGCGGACCAGGAGGGGGGCGTCCTCGCGTGGTCGTCCGCCGGACGGATCGGATTCAAGGGCTCCCGGAAGGGGACGCCGTTCGCGGCCCAGCTCGCCGCGGCCAACTGCGCCGAGCAGGCCAAGGAGCACGGCGTGCGTTCCGTGGACGTGCGCGTCACCGGGCCCGGGGCGGGACGCGAGAGCGCGATCCGCGCCCTGCAGGCCAACGGCCTCGACATCAAGTCGATCAAGGACACGACCCCGATTCCGCACAACGGATGTCGTCCGAGAAAGAGGCGGCGGGGATGAGAAAGCCTGCAGCGAGGGACCTTGCGGTCCCCCGAGCCCCCCGGGGCTGTCGTCCGCGGAAGCGGAGAAGGGTCTAGGTCTCTCCTCCGCCCCGGCCTGGCCGGGCGCGGACGGATCGTCCGTAAACCGGCTCACGGTTCCTGGCCGGGAGGAAGGACGCAAAAGAAACGTAGGAGCCGCGGAGGGTTTCGATGGCTCGTCACAGCGAGGCGGTTTGCCGGCTCTGCCGGCGCGAGGGGATGAAGCTGTTCCTCAAGGGGGACCGCTGTTTCAAGGACAAGTGCGCGATCGAGCGCCGCAACTATCCGCCGGGGCAGCACGGCAAGCGCCGGAGCAAGCTCTTGGGCTACGGGATCCAGCTGCGCGAGAAGCAGAAAGTCAAGCGCATCTACGGGCTCCTCGAGAGCCAGTTTCGGCTGACCTTCCAGCGCGCGGAGCGCCGCAAGGGGATCACGGGGTCGAACCTGCTCGAGAATCTCGAGAGGCGTCTGGACAACGTCGTCTATTCGCTCGGGTTCGCCGCCTCGCGGGCCCAGGCGCGTCAGCTCGTGCGCCACGGCCACGTGACCGTGAACGGGAGGAAAGTCACGATCCCGTCCTTCGGCGTCGGCAAGGGTCACGTCATCGCCATCAAAGAGAAGAGCCGGGCGAACGAGCAGATCAAGGCGTCGGTCGAGACGGCCCGCGCCCGCGGCGTTCCGAGCTGGCTCGATCTCTCTCCCGAGAGCTTCTCGGGAACGGTCGTCGAGCTCCCGAAGCGAGAAGACATCAAGCTGCCCATTCAGGAGCAGCTGATCGTCGAGCTCTACTCGAAGTAAACCGGCAACGGAGGAAGATCCCATGACACTCTGGAAAGGCTTTCAGAAACCGAAGCGGCTCGAGTCGGATGCCGAGACGCTGACCAACACCTACGGGAAGTTCTACGCTCAGCCGTTCGAGCGGGGCTTTGGAACGACCATCGGCAACGCCCTGCGTCGCGTGCTGCTCTCCTCGATCGAGGGGGCGGCAATCACAGCCGTGAAGATCGAAGGGGTGCTGCACGAGTTCTCCTCGCTCCCCGGCGTGGTCGAGGACGTGACCGACATCATCCTGAACTTGAAGCAGATCCCGATCAAGATGCACACGACCGAGGAGAAGATCCTGACGCTCGACGTCGAGCGCAAGGGGAAGGTGACCGCCGCGGACCTGCAGGGCGACTCGACGATTGAGATCCTGGACCCCTCGGCGCCGATCGCGACTCTCTCCGAGAACGGGAAGCTCCAGATGGAGTTGCGCGTCTCCATGGGTCGCGGGTACGTCTCCGCGGACAAGAACTTCGACGAGGACATGGGGATCGGTTACATCCCCATCGACTCCGTGCACTCCCCGGTCCGCCGCGTGAACTATCACGTCGAGGCGGCGCGCATCGGGCAGGCGACCGACTACGACCGCCTCGTCCTCGAAGTGTGGACCAACGGAACCGTCACGCCGGCCGATGCCGTGGGCCTCGCGGCCGTTCTCCTGCGCGACCACCTGACCATCTTCGTCAACGCGGAGCACGAAACCGCGCTCGAGGGTGTCACGGAAGGCGAGCTGCCCGAGAACCTCGCGGAGTACCTGAACAAGTCGGTCGACGAGCTCGAGCTCTCGGTGCGGAGCGCGAACTGTCTGAAGAACGCGGGGATCCGGACGATCCGGGACCTCGTGCAGAAGACGGAGCGCGACATGCTCGAGACGAAGAATTTCGGCCGCAAGTCGTTGAACGAGATCCGGGACATCTTGAGACCGATGGGCCTCTCCCTGGGCATGGAGCTCGAGCCCGCCGAGTCGAAGAG
>JBKPSZ010000219.1:0-11407 GCA_046735265.1 Acidobacteriota bacterium
CTCCCGACCCGCGGCGCGGTGGCGCCACGGCAGCTCGCCGCGACGGTCAAAGTGGTTCCCTACGCCCTCCCCCGCGAAACCGTCGAACGCATCGAGGCGGACGCGCGGGATCGGGGGTCGCTTCTGCGTCTCGACTCCCTGACGTCGCACCGCGTGGCTCTCCTCCTTTCCGGCTCCGCGAGCGCCGCCGAGCGCGTCCGGCGCGACTTCGAAGGACCGCTCGCGGCTCGCGTCGAAGCCCTCGGTTCGCGCATCGAATGGATCGAGTTCGTGCCGCTCGAAGACGAGACCGGAGAGGCCGCTCTCGCCGCCGCCATCGGCCGACGCCTCGCGGACGGCGCCGGGCTCGTGCTCCTCGCCGGAGAGACGGCGATCGTGGATCGCCAGGACATCGCCCCCCGGGCCATCGAGCGGGCTGGCGGGCGGATCGAGGCCTTCGGCGCGCCGGTCGATCCGGGGAACCTGCTCCTCCTCGCCTACGTCGGAGCGATCCCGGTCGTCGGGGCCCCCGGGTGCGCGCGCAGCCGGAAGTCGAACGTCGTCGACGAGCTCCTTCCCCGCCTCCTCTCCGGGGAGCGCGTCCGCCGGACGGACATCGCCGAGATCGGCGCCGGCGGCCTCCTCGAAGATTTTCCCGAAAGGCCGATGCCGCGTTCTCCGCTCCGCTGACGGAGAGGCGCTCCGCGCGCGGCGCCTGTCGGGAGCGCGGCGATATACTCCGCCGCGCTGAGTCGCGCTGCTGCGGCACAGGACCCGGACGAAGGAGAGACGCCATGAAGTGTCCCGTCTCCGTGACCGTCAACGGTGTCCGCCGATCCGACGACGTCGAGCCCCGCCTGCTGCTCGTCCACTACCTGCGGGAGAACCTCGGGTTGACCGGCACCAACGTCGGCTGCGACACGAGCCAGTGCGGCTCGTGCACGGTTCTGCTCGACGGCCGCGCGGTGAAGTCGTGCACGCTGCTCGCGGTGCAGGCCGACGGGACGAAGGTGACGACGATCGAGGGCCTCGCCCGCAACGGGAATCTGCACCCGTTGCAGGACGCCTTCTGGGAGCACCACGGTCTGCAGTGCGGCTTCTGCACCCCGGGCATGATCCTGACGGCCTGCGAGATCCTGGAGCGCCACCCGAAACCGACGGAGTCGCAGATCCGTCACGGCCTCGAAGGAAACCTCTGCCGCTGCACCGGCTACCAGAACATCGTGGCCGCCGTGAAGACCGCCGCCACCCGGATGGCGAGAGCGTCGAGCTAGGAGGAGAGCATGGCGTCGCGCATCTTCGGCTCCGGAATCAAACGGCGCGAGGATCCCGGCCTCCTCACGGGTCAGTCGAAGTTCACCGACGACTTCACGCTGCCGAACCTCGCCCACCTCGCGGTCGCACGGTCCCCCTACGCGCACGCGCGGATCAAGGCGATCCGAACGAAGAAGGCGGCCGGCATGCCGGGCGTGCTCGGCGTGTACACCGGGAGAGACATGAAGGAGGCCGGCTTCGGGCCGATTCCGTGCGCGTGGGTCGTGCCCGGATCCGAGGCCAAGACCCCGCCCTACCCGCCGATCGCGATCGACACCGTGCGCTACGTCGGGAACGCCGTCGCGATCGTCGTCGCGACGGACCGCTACGCCGCGCGGGACGCCGCGGACGCGATCGAAGTGGACTACGAGCCGCTCCCGGTCGCCGTGGAATCCCGGAAGGCGACGGAGAAGGGGGCGCCGCAGCTCCACGCGGACGCGCCGAACAATGTCGCCTTCCACTGGAAGGTGTCGGGAGGAGACGTCGAAGGAGCCTTCCGCTCCGCCGACGTCGTCGTCAAGGACCGGATCGTCAACCAGCGCCTGATTCCGAACGCGATCGAGCCGCGCGCGGCCATGGCGCAGTGGACCCCCGCGACCGGCGAGTTCACTCTCTGGGTCACCTCCCAGAATCCGCACATCGCGCGCTTCCTCCTCTCGATCGATACCGGGACGCCGGAGCACAAGATCCGCGTGATCGCCCCCGAGGTGGGCGGCGGATTCGGCAGCAAGCTTCCCCACTACCCCGAGGACTCCATGGTCGTCTTCGCCGCGAAGACGCTCGGGCGGCCGGTCAAGTGGACGGAGACCCGTTCGGAGAACTACCGCGCCACGATCCACGGGCGGGACCACATCCAGGAAGTCGAGATGGCGGCGAAGAAGGATGGGACGATCGTCGGGCTGCGCGCGACCGTCTGGGCCAACATGGGCGCCTTCCTCTCGACCGCTTCGACCGGCGTGCCCACGATCCTGCACGGGCTCATGCTGTCCGGGGCCTACCGGATTCCCGCGATCCGCGAGGACGTCATCGGGGTCTTCACCAACACGACGCCGGTGGACACGTACCGCGGCGCGGGCCGCCCCGAAGCGACGTTTCTCGTCGAGACGATGGTCGACCGCCTCGCCCGCGAACTCAAGCTCGATCCGGCCGACGTCCGCAAGAAGAATCTGATCCCTCCCTTCGATGGAGGCCACCAGGTCGCGACGGGGCTGACCTACGACTCGGGCAACTACATCGTCACGATGGACAAGGCGATGGAGATGGTCGACTACCGCGCTTTCCGCAAGAACCAGGCGGAGCTCCGAAAGAAGGGGGAGTACGTCGGGGTCGGGTTCTCCACTTACGCCGAGATCTGCGGTCTCGGGCCTTCGCAGGTCGCGGGCGCCGTCGGCTTCGGAGGCGGCCTCTGGGAGAGCGCGATCGTCCGCTTCCACCCGACCGGCAAGGTCAACGTCATGCTCGGAATCTCGCCGCACGGCCAGGGGGAACGGACGACGTTCGCTCAGATCGTCGCCGACCAGCTCGGCGTCGGGGTGGACGACGTCGAGATCGTGCACGGCGACACGGAGCGCACGCCGATGGGCTGGGGAACCTACGGAAGCCGCTCGACGCCCGTCGGCAGCGGCGCGCTCTTCGGCGCGATCCAGAAGATCAAGGAGAAAGCGAAGATCGTCACCGCGCACCTGCTCGAAGCGGCTGTCGAAGACATCGAGTACGCGGACGGCAAGTTCTTCGTGAAGGGCTCCCCCGGAAAGTTCAAGACGATCCAGGACGTGGCGCTGATGGCAAACGTGGCCTGGAACTATCCGAAGGGGCTCGAGCCCGGCCTCGAGGCCTCCGCGTTCTTCGACCCGCCCAACTTCGTCTATCCGTTCGGAACGCATATCGCGGTCGTGCGCATCGATCCCGAGACCGGCGAGATCCGGCTCGAGCGCTACATCGCCGTGGACGACTGCGGCAAGGTGATCAACCCCATGATCGTGGCCGGCCAGGTGCAGGGGGGCGTGGCGCAGGGAGTCGGGCAGGCGCTCTGGGAAGGCGCGCACTACGACGAGAACGGGCAGCTTCTGACCGGGTCCCTCATGGACTACGCGGTGCCGAAGGCGGACTTCCTCCCCAACCTCGAGCTCGCGATGACCGAGACGCCGACGACTTCGAATCCGCTGGGCGTCAAGGGGATCGGCGAGACCGGCACGATCGCCTCGACCGCCGCGGTCTACAACGCCGTGATCGACGCCCTCGTCCCTTTCGGGGTGACGAAGATCGAAATGCCCATGACGCCGGAACGAGTCTGGCGCGCGATCCGCGGCGCGGACGGGAGGTAGACGATGTACTCCGCGACCTTCGACTACTTTCGCCCGAAGACGCTCGCGCAGGCCGCGGCCCTCCTCCGCAAGCACCGGGACTCGAGGATCCTCGCCGGCGGGCACAGCCTGCTTCCGGCCATGAAGCTGCGGCTCTCGTCGCCCCGCGCGCTCGTGGATCTCTCGGCTGTGAAGGGTCTCTCGGGAATCGAGGCGAAGGGGAAGAACCTCCGGATCGGCGCGATGACGGTCCACGCGGAGGTAGCCTCGTCGGGCGCCGTGCGGAAGAGCTGCCCGCTCCTTGCGGAGGCGGCTTCGATGATCGGCGACCTGCAGGTCCGCAATCGCGGAACGATCGGGGGGTCGCTCGCCCACGCGGATCCGGGCGCCGACTACCCGACGGTGATGCTCGCGCTCGAGGCGACGATTTTCGCGAAGGGCCCGCGCGGCGAGCGGAAGATTCCGGCGCACCGCTTCTTCACCGACCTCTTCACGACGGCTCTCAAGAAGGGGGAGATCCTGACGTCAGTCCTCGTTCCCGGATACAGCAAGGGAACCGGAGGCGCCTACGAGAAGCATCGCCATCCCGCGTCGAGCTTCGCGGTGGTCGGCGTGGCCGCGATCGTGGACGTCGCGGGCGGCCGCTGCCGCCGCGTTCGCCTCGCCGTCGGCGGCGTGACGGCGAACCCGGTGCGCTGTTCCGCCGCCGAAGCGGCGCTGACCGGGCAGGAGCCGGACGAGGGCTCGATCGAGAGCGCTGGCCGCCGCGTCGCCGATGCGATCTCGGACCCGCTCTCGGATTCGTACGCGTCGGGCGAGTTCCGGACGCACCTCGCCACGGTCCTGGCCAAACGTGCCCTCGAGACGGCGGTCGAGCGCGCCCGAGGCTGAGCCCGGCCGTCCGGCGGCTTCGACGCGCGGCCCCCTGGTCTCGATCGACGCCCTCCAGGCGGCGCTGCGCGAGCGGAGGTACTTCGCGTCGCGGGGCCTCTCGACGACGCTCTTCCTCGCGCTCAAACTCTCGCGCCCCGTCTTCCTCGAAGGCGAGGCGGGCACCGGAAAGACCGAAGTCGCCAAGGTCCTCGCCGCCGTGCTCGAGACCGACCTCGTCCGCCTGCAGTGCTACGAGGGGCTCGACGTGCACCACGCCGTCTACGAGTGGAACTACGCGCGCCAGATGATGCACATCCGTCTCGCCGAGTCGCGTGGCGGCGCCGCGGACGAGAAGGAGCTCTTCGGCCCCGACTTCCTCGAGCGGCGGCCGCTCTTAGATGCCATCGATCCGGCGCGCGCGAAGGCGCCGGTGCTCCTCGTGGACGAGCTCGACCGCAGCGACGAAGAGTTCGAAGCGTATCTGCTCGAGGTCCTGTCCGACTTCCAGATCACGATCCCCGAGATCGGAACCATCCGCGCGATGCACCCGCCGGTCGTCGTGATCACATCGAACCGCACACGCGAGGTCCACGACGCGGTCAAGCGCCGCTGCCTCTACCAGTGGATCGACTATCCCTCGTTCGAGGAGGAGCTCGCGATCGTCCGGGCGAAGGCGCCAGGGGTCTCCGAGCGCCTCGCGCGCCAGGTCACGCAATTCGTCGAGGAGCTGCGCCGCGCCGAGCTCTACAAGCTCCCGGGCGTGGCCGAGACGCTCGACTGGGCGGCCGCCCTCACGGCGCTCGACTGCGAGGCGCTCGACCCGCAGGTCGTGGCGGACACGCTCGGGATCCTTCTGAAGTACCAGGAGGACGTCGCTAAGATGAAGGCCGGTCCCGCGGAGGCGATTCTCGATCGAGTGCGGGCGGCCGGATGAGCGGGCGGCTCGCCGGGAACTTGATCCTCTTCGGGCGCGTTCTCCGCGGCCTCGGGCTCGACGCCGGCCCGGGGAGGATGATCGGGCTCGCCGCCGCGCTCGACCACGTCTCCGTCGGCTCGAAGCGCGACTTCTACTACGCCGCGCGCGCCATCGTCGCCCGCCGCCGGGAGGACCTCCCGCTCTTCGACCGCGCCTTCGAGGCCTTCTGGCGCAAGCCCGCGGGCGAGGCCACGTCGCTCGATCTCGCGGCGCTCGGCGAGAAGCGCCGCCTGAAACGTCCCGCCTTCGAGCGCGAGTCGCCGCTCGGGGATGCGACGCGAGCGAGCGTGCCGCCGGACGAAGCCCGCGCGCGGACGGTCTTTCGTCCGACTTCGACCTGGAGCGCCCGCGAGGCGCTCCGCCACAAGGACTTCGCGGAGCTCTCCGCGGAGGAGCTCGAAGAGGTCCGCGAGGCGATCCGCGCGCAGGCGTGGGAAGCGGCCGAGCGCGCGACGCGGCGCCGCCGGCCCGGCGAGGGCCCCGACCTCGACCTGCGCCGCACGCTTCGGCGGAGCCTCCGCCACGGAGGGGAGATCCTCGCGTTCGCCCGGCGCGAGCCGAGGCAGCGCCCGCGCCCCCTCGTCGTCCTCTGCGACATCAGCGGGTCGATGGAGCGCTACACGCGCCTGCTCCTTCTCTTTCTCTACTCCCTCGCGCGCGGCCTCGACCGGCGCGTCGAGGTCTTTCTCTTCGGCACGCGGTTGACCCGGGTGACGCGCGCGATCTCCGCGAAGGATCCGGATGCGGCGCTCGCCGAGGTCTCGCGCGCCGTGCCGGACTGGTCCGGAGGGACCCGGATCGGCGCGGCGCTCTCCGAGTTCAACCTCCGGTGGGCGCGGCGGGTCCTCGGGGGCGGAGCGATCGTCCTGCTGATCAGCGACGGATGGGACCGCGGCGAGCCGGCGGTCCTCGCGCGCGAGACCGCGCGCCTGCAGCGGAGCTGTCACCGACTCGTCTGGTTGAATCCCCTGCTCGGCTCTCCCTCCTACGAACCGCTCGCACGCGGCATGCGCGCGGCCCTCCCCCACGTCGACGACTTCCTTCCGGTGCACGACCTCGCGAGCCTCGAGGCCCTCGGCCGGCGGCTCGAGGCCATTCCCGCGTCGCGGCCGACGCGCCGCCAGCGGCCCGCGGGGGCGGCATGAGAGAAGTCCTCCGGGACGTCGAGGCCTGGCGCGCGGCGGGAGAGCAGGTGGCCCTCGCGACCGTCATCGAGACCTGGGGCTCCGCGCCCCGGACCGCCGGTTCGAAGATGGCGCTGACCGCGAGCGGCCGGATCGCCGGCTCGGTCTCGGGCGGCTGCGTCGAAGGCGCCGTCGTCGAAGCGGGCCGGGAAACGCTCCGGACCGGAAGGCCGCAGCGGCTGCACTTCGGCGTCGCGGACGACACGGCGTGGGCGGTCGGGCTCGCCTGCGGCGGCTCGATCGACGTCTTCGTCGAGAGGCTCGACGGGAAGAGCTTCGATCCGCTCCGCGACGCGGTTCTCGCCGAGCGCGCCGCGGCGGCGGTCACCGTCGTCGAGGGGCCGGAGCCGCTCCTGGGCCGGAAGCTCCTGCTCTTCGACGACGGTCGGACCCACGGGTCGCTCGGGCCGGAGCTCGACGGCGCGGCCGCCGGAGCGGCCCGCGAGGCGCTGGCGGCCGGCGAGGCCAGACGCGTGCGTCGCGACTCGGTCGAGCTCTTCGCCGAGCCCCTCCTTCCCCCGTCGACGCTCGTCGCCGTCGGCGGCGTCCACATCGCCGTGGCGCTCGTCGCGCTCGGCAAGACGCTCGGCTACCGGACGGTCGTCGTCGATCCGCGCGCGGCCTTCGGGAGCGCCGAGCGATTCCCCGGTGTGGACCGGCTGGTGACCGCGTGGCCCGACGAGGCGCTGCGCGACCTCGGGTTGAATGCCGCGATGGCGGTGGCCGTCCTGACGCACGACCCGAAGCTCGACGACCCGGCGCTCCAAGTCGCTCTGCCATCGCCCGCCTTCTACGTCGGCGCGCTCGGGAGCAAGAAGACGCATGAGAAGCGTCGGCGCCGCCTCCTCGAGTCCGGGCTCACCGAGGAGCAGCTCGCCCGCCTCCACGCGCCGATCGGCCTGCCGCTCGGCGGCCGTTCGCCCGAGGAGATCGCCCTTTCGATCCTCGCCGAGATCACGGCGACGCGCCGAAAAGCGTAACCGGACGGTTACGCGTCACAGACGCGCGGGGGGCTGCCTCAGCTCGAGCGCTGCGGTCGCGATCCGAGCGCGATGAGTGCCCTCCGCAGCCGCCCGTGCCCCTGGAGAACCCGGAGATACCGGCTCTCCGACGCGCCCGCCTTCGCACGGAGGACTTCGGCGACGCCGCGAAGCTCCGCCCTCGTCCAGCGCGGCAGATCCGGGACCGCGTCGAGGACGGGCGCGTACTCCGCGAAGGCTTTTCGCTCGAGGGGCGACATCCCGCGCGGCCGCACTCGGAGGATCGCCGCGACCCTCCGCTCGCTCGCCGACCGGAGCGCCTCCGCGTCCTCTCCGAACTCGCGCGCCACCCGCCGGTTCACCGCGAGCCCGATGTTCCGGACGTGGAACCGGTCCCAGTCCCCGGCGGTGGTCCCGGGGACCTCGTACAGGAGGTTGTGCGTCACGAGGCTCTCGAGGGTCCGCCTGGATGAGCGGTACGCGGGATCCTCTTTCATCCGCCGCTCTTCGCGCTCGACCTTCGCGGCGACGCCCGCGTCGGTCGGCCGGAAGCCGAGCTTCCGGTAGAACCAGAAGGCGCCCGAATCGATCGCCTCCGCGTTCTCGAAGCCGAGTTGATACGGATCGATCGAGAAGGACGTCACGCCGAGTACCTCGCGGTGGAGCTTCAGGACCTGGGCGTAGATCCAGGCCGACTCCCCTTCCCGGAAGGCGTAGTAGACGTTGAAGCCGATCTCGAGCCGCTCGCAGAAGGCGAGCCCCTCGATGTAGCCGACCGGCACGCCGTTCTTGACGAAGAATCCTCCGTACGCCGACCGGAGCGGGAGCCGCCGGTCGGGCTCGACGCCCATCAGGAAGATCTCGAGCCCGCGGCCGGGCCGCGCCGAAAGGACCGTCGCCGGGTCGGCGTACGTGAACGTGTAGAACTCGCGGTACCGGGCGGCCGTCGCGTCGCGGACGAGAGCGCAGATCCGCTCCCCCTCGCGACGTGAAAGACGGCGCACGGGGAGCGGCGGCGCCGCGAAGATCTCCGCGAGCGAGACGTCGCGGCGCGCGAGGAGCGGCTCCCGGTGGAAGAAGGGCGGAGGACCCGGAAGCCGCATTCGGGTGCGCGAGGCGCGCGAAACCCGGAGATCGAAAGAGATCGGGACGCCCATCGCGTCCCAGTGCTCCGCCCGGTCGGATCCGGGCAAGCGCAGCTTCTCGTAGCGCGAGAGGAGCCAGTCGGCGTCCCGGCTGCGGCTCCCGGCCGCGGCGCGGAGCCAGTCGAGGTAGGGCACGTTGGCGTCGGCCAGAGCTTCCTCCTCGAGGAGCGGCAGGAACTGCGGCCAGGTCGCCCGCGCCCGGTCCCAGGCGTCGGCCCCGCCCCAGTCGATCGCGATCCGCCGGCCATGGCGCCGGCGCAGGTCGCGCGCGAGGTCGAAGGAGAAGTCGGTCGTGATGGTCGTCCCGGCGACTCCCGCGACTTCCGGATCGTCGAACGCCGACATGTCGGCGCCCGCGGCCTCGAGACGGCGGACGCGTTCGGGAATCGACCGTAGCAGCGACTCGCAGAGGCGGCGCAGCCGACGCGACGTCGGATAGGCGAGGAGGAAGAGGAGGCGGTCGTGCAGGCGAAGGAGCTGCGCCTCGTCGCGCGCGGCGGCGCGCGACAGCGCCGCCAGCGCCCGAGCGATCCTCGAGAACGGCTCCCCGCGGACGCGCGGATCCGTGAGAACCGCGAACGCGTTGTCGGACGCGGACGGCACGCGGCGGCATGGTAGCCGATCCCCGCCGCTCGGTTAAGATCGCGCCCGCCCCCGGGATCCCGGACGGGCGAATCTCACGAGGAGACCAATGAGACGCTTCGCGACCTTCTGCCTGCTCTGCCTGCTCGCTCCGCTCGCCGCCGCGGCGCCTCCCGGCGACGCGAGCCGGCCGGGGCGCAACTCCTCTCAACCGATCGACGAGGAGTACACGAAGAAGATCCGCGAGTACACGACGGAGCCCTTCTTCCTGTCGCCCCTGGTGGACTACCTGCCGGCGGCCCCCGGCATCCCGACGCCGAAGTCCGTTTTGGGCGACGTCGCCGGCGCCCCGGGCAAGCTCCCCGATTCCACCGAGGTCCACAAGTACTTCCGCGACCTCGCCGCCGCCTCCCCGCGCGTGCGCGTGCGCACGATCGGGAAGACGGAAGAGGGACGGGACATGATCGCCGTCACCGTCGCTTCCGAAGAGCTCCTCGCGAAGCTCGACGAGAACCGCGAGCGGCTCGCGAAGCTCGCCGACCCGCGGAAGATCGGGCTCGACGACGCCGAGGCCGAGAAGCTCGTCGCGCCCTCCTTCCCCATCTACTACATCACCGGCACGATCCACTCCCCCGAGACCGGTGCGCCGACCGCGCTCATGGAGCTCGCTTACCGGCTCGCCGCCGACGAGAGCCCCTACATCCGCCACATCCGCGAGAACGTCGTGACCATGATCACGCCGATCGTCGAAGTGGACGGGCGCGACCGGCAGGTGGACGTCTACAACTGGCACCTCGCGCACCCCGGCGAGAACTGGCCGCCCCTCGTCTACTGGGGGCACTACGTCGCGCACGACAACAACCGGGACGCGATGGGGATGACGCTCGCATTGACGCGCAACGTCCTGAACGCCTTCCTCGAAGCGAAGGCGCAGATCCTCCACGACCTCCACGAGTCCGTGCCGTACCTCTACGACAACACGGTTGGCGACGGCCCTTACAACGCCTGGCTCGATCCGATCGTGACGAACGAGTGGCAGATGCTCGGCTGGAACAACGTCCAGGAGCTGACTCGGTTCGGCATGCCCGGGGTCTTCACGCACGGCACGTTCGACACGTGGTCCCCCGGCTACCTGATGTTCCTGGCCGCGACCCACAATGGCGTCTCGCGCCTCTACGAGACCTTCGGCAACGCCGGAGCGGACACGGTCGAGCGGACCCTCCCGGCCGGCGCGACCTCGCGCACCTGGTACCGGCAGAACCCGCCGCTCCCGAAGACGAAGTGGTCGCAGCGAAACAACAACAACTACGAGCAGTCCGGGCTGCTCGTCTCGCTCCACTACGTCGCAGAGAACAAGGCCGAGTTCCTCCGCAACTTTTATCTGAAGGCGAAGCGGTCGGTCGAGAAGCCGAAGCTCGAGGGCCCGGCCGCCTACATCTTTCCCGCCGACGATCCGCGCCCGGCCGCGCAGGCGGAGCTCCTTCGCATCCTGCAGCGGCAGGGCTGCGAGATCCACCGGACGACGGCGCCGCTGACCGCGGTCGTCTCCTCGCCGAGAAAGCCCAGGAAGGACTCGGACGAGAAGGACTCGGACAAGCCCGATGCCGGCAAGTCCGAAGCATCGAAAGGCAAAGAAGTCGCCAAACCCCAGAAGATGGAGAAGACGCCTCCGGAGACGCGGACCTTTCCGGCGGGCAGCTACGTCGTCCGCATGGACCAGCCGTACAGCCGCATCGCCGACGCGATGCTCGACTACCAGTACTGGAGCCCGGACGATCCGCAGAAGAGTCCCTACGACGACACCGGATGGACTTTCGGAGAGCTCTTCGGCGTCGAGGTCCGCCGGGCGATCGAGGCGAAGGCGCTGTCGGCGCCGATGGAGAGAGTCAGCGGGACCGTCGCCGCGACGGGCGGCGCCCAGGGGACCGGGACCGTCTTCGCCGTCCCGCACAACGCGGAAAGCGCGCTCGTGACGCTTCGCTTCGCGCTGCCCGAGGCGACTTTCGAAGCGGCGGAAGAGCCGTTCGAGGCTGCCGGCCGGAAGTTCCCTCGCGGTTCCTGGATCGTGCGC
>JBKPSZ010000220.1:0-3152 GCA_046735265.1 Acidobacteriota bacterium
ACGCCGACTCGATCCGCTCGCGGAGCTCCTCGCCACTCGCGCCCGTGCGCAGCGGCCCTCGCAGATCGATTCCCTTCGTCGCGTAGAGGCAGAGATACCAGAGGCCGTCGGCCGTCAGCCGGCTGCGATCGCAGGAGCGGCAGAAGGGCGCGGTCGTCGAGGCGATGATGCCGAAAACCGTGCCGTCCGCCAGCCGGAAGCGCTCCGCGGGCGCGTTCCCCCCCTCGACGATCGGCTCGGCCGGGCCGTGTGCCGAGGCGATGCGCGACAGGATCTCGGAGCGCGGGACGACCCTCTCCGGGGACCAGAGCGTCGCGCCTCCCACGTCCATGTACTCGATGAACCGAACCTCCGCGCCCACGCTCCGGCCGTACTCGAGCAGGTCCAGGATCTCGTCTTCGTTGACGCCGCGGATCAGGACCGAGTCGAGCTTGACCGGAGTCAGCCCGGCCTCGACCGCCGCCACGATGCCCGCCTGGACGCGCGGCAGCTCGTCGAATCGCGAGAGCGCCCGGAACCTTTCGGGCGAGAGCGTGTCGAGGCTGACGGTGATCCGCGAGAGACCCGCGGCTTTGAGGGCTGCCGCCTGGTCCGCGAGGAGGACGCCGTTGGTCGTGAGCGCGAGGTCGGAGGGTGCGGGGCCCGCCCGAAGCAGGCGCACGAGGCGCGGAAGATCCCGGCGCAGGAGAGGCTCGCCCCCCGTCAGGCGGATGCGATCGACGCCCAGGCCCGCGAAGACTTCCGCGAGCCGGGCGATCTCCTCGAAGTCGAGGATGTCGCGCCGCGGAAGCCAGACGTAGTCGCGCTCCGGCATGCAGTACTCGCAGCGCAGGTTGCACCGGTCGGTCACGGAGATCCGGAGGCTGCCGAGCGGTCGCCGGAAGGTGTCGAGAACGGCCATCAGGCCGATTCTACGTTTTTCGGCCGACGCGCAGGGCGAGGTCCCAGACGATGGTCCGGGCCCGCTCCGGCGGGCCCCAGGCGCGGGAAAGGTCCTCTGCGACGAGACCGATCGGGTCCTCGCCCCGGGCGTCGGCGTAGCGGCGCGCCGCCGACCACGTGCGCAGGTACCCGAGAAAATCGGCGAACGTCCAGGCGACCTCCATTCGGAAGGGAGCCGGCTCGACCTCTTCGAACGGGAAATCGATCGTGCGATAGCGCTGCTCGGTCAGGGCTCTCTCGGGGGGCCAGTAGGGGCCGACGATGTCGTGGTAGAGCCGCCCGATCACGGCGTCCACTTCTTCGCCCGCGCGCAGCAGGTCGTAGCACCATACCGCGACGGCGCCGCGGGGAACGAGAACCCGCTCGACCTCGCTCCAGAAACGCGGGCGGTCGAACCAGTGGAGCGCCTGAGCGGCCGTGACGAGTTCGACCGACTGGTCCGGCAGTCCCGAATCCTCGGCGCGCGCGACCCGATACTCGACTCGCGGGTCGGGCCGCGCGCTCGCGAGCTGGGAGGAGCTCGCGTCCGTCGCGATCACCCGGTCGAAGTGCGAGGCGAGCCCCACGGCCGCCTGGCCGCTGCCCGTGGCGCAGTCCCAGGCCGAGCGACGGGAGGGGGCGAGGCCGGCCAGGTAGGCGAAGAGACTCGCCGGATAGTCGGGCCGATACTTCGCGTAGTCCGGCGAGAACGCGGAGAAGTGATCGGCGAATCCCTTCGGCGCGGCCACGGCGCAGCGGTCAGGCGGGGCGGTTCCAGCGATCGAAGATCCGCCGGACCTCGGTGTCGGCGGCGGCCGCCGCCTCCTCGGGCTCCGCGTCGCCGCGCGCCACGCGTCCGAACATCGTCGGGAGCACGAACGTGTTGAAGACCTCGTCGATCGCCGCCGTCGCCCGGCCGGGGAAGCCGACGTTGGTCGACCACTCGAGCGCCGTGGAGAGCACCGAGTACTTGCCGGGCGGATCGGCTTTCGGGTCGCGCGCCACGCGCTCCGCGAGATCGGGCACCGTCGCAGGGTAGGCCGGCATGTTGTAGAACTCGCTCTCGCGGAAGACCGAGCCGAAGTTGTCGATGAGATCCACGAGAAACGACTTCGCCCCCTCGACGTTCTCCGCGAATTTCCACACCACGTAACAGCTGATCAGGTGCTCGGCGGCGATCCGCCGGACCGGGCCGGCGAGGGCGGGCAGGAGCCCGATCTTCTTCGCGAGCTCGGGATTGTCCTTCTCGGCGGTGCGCGTGACCGAGATCGCGTTCTGGACGAAAGAGCCGCGGCCCGCCAGCATCATCCGGTTGTTCGAAGAGGGGTCCCAGGTGAAGACTTCGGGCGTCATCGCCTCGCGGTAGAGTGCCCGCGCGAACTTGAGCGCCTCGATCGTCTCCTTCGACTTGAGGACGACGCGGCCCTCCTCGTCCTGCTCGGCGCCGCCGAAGGACCAGAGCAGCGCGCGCACCGCCATGTTCGAGTCGAGCTCCTGCGAGAGACCGATGCCGACCGGGTTTCCGGCGGTCGCCTTGATCCGCGCGCCGCCGACCCGAAGTTCGTCCCAGGTCGCCGGGCCTTTCGGGAACCCCGCCGCTCCCCACAGATCGATCCGATAGTTGCCGGGGTCGGGCACATACGAGTCGCAGAAAGCGAAGTACTTTCCGCTCTTCGCGTTTCGCGTCGAGCGCTCGGCGAGCTCGAGCATGCGACCGTGCCGTTTCTCGACGGCTTCGACGACCTCGCGATGGTCGATGACCTGCCCTTCGTAAGCGGCCGGCGGCGAGAGAAAGAGAAAAAGATCGTGCCCCCGCCCGGCGGAGGCCTCGGCGGCCCCGCGCGCGTTGACCTCGGTCGAGGCCATGTGATCGACGACGACGTCGGTCCCGTTTCGGTCGCCCCACTCGCGAACGTAGCGATGGTCGAACCACTCGTCGTACGCCGGGACGAAGTGACTCCACTGGAGAATCTTGAGCGTCCTGCGCCGCGGCGCCCCGCCGCGCGGCCGCTCTCCGCCGCAGGCGAGCGGAAGCGCGCCCGCCGCGAGCGCCGCCGCCGCGGACGACACGAAGGACCGTCGAGTCAGACCGGAGCTCTTCCCCCGGGAGGCCCGTTTCGAGCTTCGGCGTTCTCTTCTCGTTCTGCGCATGACACGGGAAGCGGAGGCGTCCGGGGCGGAGTCTATAATCGCGCGGTGGCCTCTCCGGACCCCGGGACCGTCTTCCCCAT
>JBKPSZ010000221.1:0-8776 GCA_046735265.1 Acidobacteriota bacterium
GACGAGGAGAGCCATCTGCGCGAGCGCGGGCCCGGAAGAGGGCGCGCCGGTCGTGAAGACCTCGGCGTCTCCGAGCTGGAAGAGGACGGGTTTGCGGATCCGCGACGCGTAGAGCGCGAGGTCCCCGCGCGTGATCAGGCCTCCCGCTCGCTTCTGGCCCTCTTCGATCTCGCGCGCGACACGCCCCCGGTAGAACCCGTCCTCGCCGCGCTCGGCGATCGCGTCGAGAGTCGCGGCGAGCGCCGGCTGCCGGAAGAGGGAGCCCACGCGGGGAGCCTCGTTGTCCGGAAGGAAGGTCGCCGCGGCCTCGGAATCGCCCGCGAGCTTCGACCGGTGGGCCTCGATCGACGCGTGCACGTTCTCCGTCATGACGAACCCGTCGCGCGCGAGTCGCTGCGCGGGCTCGAGAACCCTCTTCCACGGAAGGCGGCCTCCGCGCCGATGCGCGAGCGCGAGGCCGTCCACCGATCCCGGCACGCCCGAGGCGAGCGGGCTGTCCGTGGACGAAGGCGCCTTTCCGGGGGCGCCGGAAGACTCGAGGAACATGTCGCGGCGGGCGGCGCGCGGGGCGCGTTCCCGGAAATCGATCGTCAGGATGCGGCCGCGCACGTCGCGGGAAAGCCAGAAGCCCCCGCCGCCGAGGTTTCCCGCCTCGGGCCACGTCACCGCCAGCGCGAACGCCATGGCGACGGCGGCGTCCGTCGCGTTCCCCCCCTTCTTCAGGATCTCGATCCCGGCGCGCGCCGCGTTCTCTTCCTCCGCGGCGACGGCGCCTCCGCGTCCCCGCGCGAACTGTGCGGGAACGGCGGAGGAGGCGGACGCGGCGAGGAGGACGGCGAGGACCGCGCCGAGCCGTCTCGAGAGGGTCGCCCGCCTCATGAGGTCATTCTATCGGCGCTAAGATGCGCGCCGTGAAATCCGTTCGGGATCTGCCGGTCGAAGGCAAACGCGTCTTTCTGCGGGTGGATTTCAACGTCCCGCTCGAAGAGGGACGCGTCGGGGACGACACGCGGATCCGCGAGACGCTCCCGACGATCCGCCACCTTCTCGACCGCGGGGCACGCGTCCTCTGCGCGTCCCACCTCGGGAAGCCGAAGGGAAAGCCGAACCCGAAGTACTCGCTCGCTCCGGTCGCCGCGGCGCTCTCCGAGGCGCTCCGGCGAGGCGTCGGTTTCGTCTCGGACTGCGTGGGGCCGGAGGCCGAGAAAGCCGCCGGGCGGCTCGCGCCCGGGGAAGTGCTGCTCCTCGAGAACCTGAGGTTCCACGCCGGCGAAGAGGGCAACGACTCCGAGTTCGCCGGCAGGCTGGCGGGTCTCGCCGACGCGTACGTCGATGACGCTTTCGGCGCGGCGCATCGCGCGCACGCCTCGGTCGTCGGAGTGCCGGGCCGAATGACGCTCAAGGGCGCGGGCCTGCTGATGGAGAAGGAGGTCGCCGCGCTGTCGAAGCTCCTCGATCCGGAGCGTCCTTTCGCCGCCGTGCTCGGCGGCGCGAAGATCTCGGGCAAGATCGACACGCTGCGGGCCCTCGCGAAGAACGCCGACCTTCTCCTCGTCGGAGGCGGGATGGCGAATCACTTCGTGCGCGCGATCGGACTCCCGGTCGGGAAATCGCTGCTCGAGGAGGACAAGGTGCCGGTGGCGCGCGAGATTCTGGATCTCTGCAAGGCGGAGGGGAAGACGATCGCGCTCCCGTCCGATTTCGTCGTGGCCGCCTCACCGGACGACGGCGACGGCGCTCGAACGGTCCCGATTGACAAGATCCCGGGGGACCGAATGGCGCTCGACATCGGCCCGAAGACGCTCGAACAGTTCGGGCGACTGCTGACGCCGGCCCGAACGGTCTTCTGGAACGGACCGATGGGAGTCTTCGAGAAGCCCCCGTTCGACCGCGGCACCCGGGGATTGGCCGAGCGGATCGCGGCGATGCCGGCTTTCACGGTCGTCGGCGGGGGCGAGAGCGTCGCCGCCGCGCACGAGGCGGGAGTGGCGGAGAAGTTCCAGCACGTTTCGACGGGAGGCGGCGCGTCTCTCGAGTATCTGACGTTCGGGACGCTTCCGGGTCTGGAGGCGCTCGAGTAGGTCGCCCGGCGCCGGTGCCGGAGATTCCGAGCGGGTCCAAATGAATCTCTTCGTGGCGAACTGGAAGATGCACAAGACGCGCGCGGAGGCGCGCGCGTTCGCCGCGGACCTCGGCGCCCGGATCGGGAATACGCGCCTTCGAGTCGAGCTCGTTCTCGCTCCGCCCTTGACCGCTCTCGACTCCGCGGCGGATCCGGCGGGACGCTGGTCGCTCGCCGCGCAGAACGTCGCCGCCGATGCCTCCGGCGCGTTCACCGGCGAGGTCTCGGCGCAGATGCTCGCGGACGCCGGCTGTCGATACGCGATCGTCGGACACTCGGAGCGCCGCCGGCTCTTCGGAGAGGACGGCCGCCTCCTCGAACGCAAGCTCGCTCGCTGTCGCGAAGCGGGGCTCACGCCGATCTATTGCCTCGGAGAGACCGAGGAAGAGCGGCAACGCGCTGCGACCGAGTCGGTCCTGACACGCCAGACGGAGACCCTCGCCGGCGATCCTGCGTCGCTTCCGCTCGTCGTGGCGTACGAGCCGGTCTGGGCGATCGGGAGCGGCCGCGCGGCGACGCCCGGGGACGCCGCGGCGGCGCGCGAGCTCCTCGAGCGGCTCCTCGACTCCCGCTCCGATCTGCGGCTCCTGTACGGCGGGTCGGTCACCGCGGCCAACGCGCGGGAGCTGCTCGACGTCTCCGGGATGGACGGCTTTCTCATCGGCGGGGCGAGCCTCGACGCCGCCGGTTTCGCATCCATCGCCGGAATCGCCTCGGCGCCGGCTCCTTGACGCCCGGCCTTCCGGCGATTAGACTCACCCCCTTTTTTTGGGAGGCCCCTTGGGGATTCTTTACATCGCTCTCGTCGTCTTCTACACGTTCATCTGCTTCTTCCTGATCCTGGTGGTCCTCGTCCAGCAGGGGAAGGGCGCGGACATCGCAGGGGCATTCGGCGGAGGAGCGACGCAGACGGCGTTCGGAGCCCGGGGCGCGACGACGCTGCTGCAGAAGTTGACGACCGGCGGCTTCGTCGCCTTCATCGTGGTGGCGCTCGTCCTGACGATCCTGGAGGCCCGCCCGCGGGCTTCCGTGGTGCCTCAGACCGCGCCCGCTTCCAAGGCGGCGATTCCCGCTCCCGCGGCGCCGGCCGCGCCGGCGCCCGCGCAGCAGCAGCCTCAGCCGCAGCCGCAGAATCAGACACAGACGCAGCCTCAGCCGCAGCCGCCGGTCAAGCCGTAGAATCGACGCGTGCCGTCGTGGTGGAATTGGTAGACACGTACGTTTGAGGGGCGTATGGGGCAACCCATGCCGGTTCGAGTCCGGCCGACGGCACCATCAACGTCGCCGTAGCTTGCTCGGCAATCTGCGACCGCGGCGCTGTCGACGCGACAGATCGATCGGGGTGACATGCGCCGCGGTCGCACCGGCTCGCGGCTCGGCCAAAGGGCCTCGACCGCTCGCCTGATTGCCTCGCTGCGCTCCGGCTCCCGCGACGCGAGTCGGTTCGCTCGGTGAACGTCGCGAACCTTTGTCGCGTCGCGGGCGAATGTTCCGCGGCCTCAAACGACTCGCGTTCCGGCCTGCATTTCGCCCGCAGGTTGCTACGGAACGGGGTCGTATCCCCCCTTTGCCCAGGGATGGCAACGAAGAAGGCGCCGCGCGGTCAGATAGCCGCCGCGCGCGAATCCGTACTTTTCGATCGCGTCGCGACCGTACGCCGAGCACGTCGGCTGGTATCGGCAGCGCACGAGGCCCGACCGGGCGAGCACCGGAGACGCCGTCGCGCGATAGGCGTCGATCGCGACGATCGCGACCCGCCCCACGACCTGATCGGCCGGAGGGCGCGCCGAATCGCCGGCCACGAAGCCGAGCAGCCCCGCGAGCACGATCGCCGCGGTGGAACGGCGCGGTCTCTCGTCGCCCGATCCGCCGGAGGGCGCGCCGTCGGGAGTCGGAGGCGAAGCCTCAGCCGGCATAGCGGGAGACGCCCGGCACGATGAGCCGCTCTCCCTGCAGGGCCTTCACGACGGCCAGGATCGTCACGAGGGTGTAGATCACCAGGACGACGAGCATGACGATGCCGTAGAGACACCCGAGCGACGGCAGCGCCAGCCCCACCAGCGTGGCGGCCAGGCCGATCGCCGCGACGCTTCCGAAGAGCGCGAGCCCGTTTCTCGCGTGCCAGCGAATCTCCCGGTCGTTCTTCTCCAGGGCGAGCGCGATGATTCCGAGAAGAGGCAGATAACAGAGGGTCAGGAGAGCGGTGCGGCGAGGCGAGGCCTCGGACATGGAGAGCTAGCCTAGCAGGCTGCCGGCCGGCTCTAGATGCTCGTCTTCAGGCGGATCGAGCCGTTGACCGTCTCGCAGCGGAGCGTCTGGTCCCCGCCGTTGTAGGAGCCCTTGGCTTCCTTCGGCCCGTACTTGCCTTCGACTTTGAGGTCGAAGTCGCTCTCGATCCTTCCGTTGATCGTCTCCAGGTCGTACGACACCGACGAAGCCTTGTCGAAGAGGACCTCGACGCTGCCGTTCACCGTCTCCAGGTGCGACTTGCGCAGGGGCCCCTTGAACGCGACCCGGACGGAGCCGTTGACCGTCGTCGCCTTGACGGGCCCCCCCAGGTCGCGCAGCTCGAGCGAGCCGTTGACGGAGTCGACCGAAAAGTCTCCCGCGAACCCGTTGGCGAGGACCCTTCCGTTGCAGGTTTCGAGGTGCGTCGTGGCGGCCGCCGGGATCCAGAGCTCGTAGTCGACCCGGACGCCGGAGGTGCCGAGATCGAGGAAACCGAAGAGCTTCCGGCGCCGGGGCGTGATCGTCTCGATCTTGATCTCATCGCCGAGCTTGCGCACGCGGATCTCGGTCTGCTTGACCGTGTCGGAGGAGTGCGCCTGTTTCACGGCGCGGACCTTCAGGTACGGCTTGTCCCAGGCCTGCGCCTCGATCTGGCCGTTGACGTTCTCGACGGAGACCCGGGTCACGCCCTCCATCGAGAAGGCCTTTTCGAAGACCTCGTCGGCCAGGACCGGAGCCGCCGCGGCGAGGGCGGCGAGGCAGACGAGGGCGATGGCGGTTCGGCGCATTCCTTTCTCCGCTCTCATTAACGGATGGGCGGGGGAAAGGTTCACACCGCCTCCAAATCACCGCGTTCGAAGACGCCGGACTCGCTCTCCGGCAAACACTTGTGGCTCAATCGCATGGCTGCACCCGAAGCCCGCGGCGGTCATCGGATCGCCTCGAGGCGAGCCCGTCTCGAAAGACCGGCCAGGCGTCGAAGAGGTTCCAGCCGGGGACGAGGAGGAGGAGATTCCTTCGAATCGAGGCGCCGGCGCCCGGAATTCCTCCCTCCCGGGTCCGAACCTCGAGGGCCAGCCACTTTCGTGCCCGTCCTCCGCGCGCGTCGCGGAGGAGAAAGACGGCGAGGGCCGCCGCGGCGGCAGGCAGAAAGATCCAGCCGAGCCGGTCGCGTCCGCCGGGCAGGACGCGCCAGAGGAGAGCGGCCAGCACGAGCGCGACCGCGTCGCTGATCACCGCCGGGACGGCCAGATCCAGCAGGAAAGCCAGGATGCGGGCGCGCCGGTAGTCCGAGTTCACGGCGAAGAAATTATGCGTCATCGGCGGTCTCCGACGTTTCTGGGAAAAGAGCCCGGAGAACCGTAGACCGAAACCTGATAACTACGGGGAATGCTCGCCGACTGTCACCTCCACTTCGAGGGTTGCTTGCCGGAGGAGACGATCCGCAGGCTCGCGGCCGCCGCCGGCCACCGCTACGAGGCCCCCGGTGTCTTCGAAACGGAACGCTCGCGGATCGAAGGCAAGGACGGCTTCCTCCGCCTCTATGCGGAGGTCTGCCGGCTCTTCCGCGCTCCCGAGGACTACTTCGAAGCGGGCAAGTCCGTGGCCGCCGATCTCGGACGGGACGGTCTCGCCTACGCCGAGATCTACGTCTCGCCGGAGATCTTCCGGAAAGTCGATCTTCCCGCCGACGAGTGCCTCGCGGCGATTGCCGCCGCCTTCGAGGAGCCCGAACCGGGCCGGGCGCGCTGCCGCATCCTGCTCGACGCCGTCCGTCAGTGGGGTCCCGACTCCGCCGGCCGCGTCCTCGACCTCCACGAGGACAACCCGCTGCCGGCCGTCGTCGGCTTCGGTCTCGGCGGAGACGAGGGAGCTCTGCCCGCGGAGGCCTTCGCGGGCGTGTATCTGCGTGCGCGGGCGCTCGGACTGCGCACGTCGGTCCACGCCGGGGAGTGGGAGGGACCCGAATCGATCTCGCAGGCCCTGGACGTGCTGCGGCCCGACCGGCTGGACCACGGCATCGCGGCCGTCCGGGACCCGAAGGTGCTCTCCCGACTCGCGGAGGAGGGCACGATCCTGTGCGTGGCTCCCACGAGCAATCGAATCACGGGCGCCGCGCCGGCCGGGGAGGCTCACCCCCTGGCGCGACTCCTGGAAGCGGGCGTTCACGTGGCCCTGAGCGCCGACGACCCGCTCTTCTTCCGGACGACGACGGCGGCCGAGTACCGGATCGCGCGGGACGAGCTCGGTCTGGACGAAGAGCGCCTGCGCCGCTGCGCGGAGAACGCGTGGAGAGCGGCCTTCTGCTCTCCGGCCGAGCGGCGGGCCGGGCTGGACGCTGTCGCCTCGGTCCGCTTCTAGCCGCCCCGGCGCGCCTCGGTCGCGGCCGCGTCGAGCGTCCTTCCGTAGAGCTCGCGGTAACGGGGCACGATGGCGCTCGCCGGGAAGTCTTCGACGGCCCGGCGGCGCGCGTTGCGCGAGAAGTGCTCCCATTTCTCCGGGTCGCGAAGGAGCGTCAGCGCCGACTCCGCCATTCCGTCCACGTCTCCGACGGGCCGCAGGTATCCGTCCGATCCGTTCCGAACCACCTCGGGCAGGCCCCCCGCGTCCGTTCCGATGACCGGGACGCCGCACGCCATCGCCTCGAGCGCGGCGAGACCGAAGGACTCGGAGTCCGACGGCAGCAGGAAGAGCTTCCCGACGGGGACGATCGTCTCGATCGAAGCGACGTTGCCCAGGAACACGGTCCGGTCCGCGAAACCGCCATGGCGCGCCAGTCGCTCGGCCAGGGACCGCTCCGGACCGTCGCCGATCAGGAGCAGCCGCGCGGGAACCTCGCGGCGGATCCGATCGAAGACCGCGAGGACGTCCGCGATCCGCTTCACCGGCCGGAAATTGGAGACGTGGACGAGGACCGCCTCGCTGGCCGGACAGAGCGACCGCGCGAACGAAGAGACCCCGTCCGGACGGTAGAGGTTGGCGTCCACGAAGTTCGGAAGGACTTCGACCGGCCTTCGTACCGAAAACTCCTTGATCGTGACGTCCCGCAGATATCGCGAGACGGCGGTCACGGCGTCGCTCTGCTCGATGCCGTAGCGGGTGATCGGCAGATAAGAACGGTCCTGTCCCACGATCGTGATGTCGGTGCCGTGGAGCGTCGTGACGACCTTCAACGGGACGCCTCCGTTGCGACTCATGTCGCGCGCGAGGATCGCGGAGATCGCGTGGGGCAGGGCGTAGTGCACGTGGAGCAGGTCGAGCCGCACCTGGGCGGCGACCTCCGCCATCTTCGTGGCGAGCGCGAGCGTGTAGGGAGGCGAGACGAACAGCGGATAGGTCGGCGCGACGACCTCGTGGAAGTAGACGCGCGGGCGCGGGAGGGCGAGCCGGGACGGAAGCGCATAGGAGATGAAGTGCACCTCGTCGCCGCCGCCCGCGAGCGCGATGCCGAGCTCCGTGGCGACGACGCCGCTGCCGCCGATGGTCGGATAGCAGGTGATTCCGATCTTCATGGATCTCGCGCGCGCCGCCTAGAACCCGGCCTCGAAGCCGGAAAACGTCTCGACCAGATCGTCGATGCGGGGAGGACGCCGGGTCACGAAGCCTTCGGCGAACTCGACTCCGATCATGAAGCCGAGGTGGCGGGCGCGCGCCTCGATCGAAGCGAGAAAGGGGGCCTGCGAGAGCATCGTCTGGGGCTCGCGGGAATTCGGGTCGTGCAGCTGGCTCATGAAGGCGCGGATCGCCTCGAGCCGCGTCGGCCAGAAGGGCGTCACGTCCACGACGACGTTCGGCTCGTGGTAGTCGGCCGTCGCGAAGTAGATGGTCTGCTGCGGGCGGTGCGCGTCGCGTCCCGTCTCGATCTTCCTCAGGCCAGCGTAGAAGGCGGCGTCGGTCACGAGACGTCCGGCCCGCGCGTGATCCGGGTGCCGATCCTCGGGATAGGAAGTCAGCACGATTCGCGGGCGCTCCCGCCGGATCACGTGGATCAGAGCGAGCTCGTTCTCGCGCGAGAGTCGCAGTCCGCCGTCGCCGAAGTCGAGCGTCTCGCGAAAGGTCGCCCCGAGGATCTCCGCCGCGCGCGCCGCTTCCCGCTCGCGCGTCTCCGCCGTCCCCCGGGTTCCCATCTCGCCCGAAGTCAGGTCCACGATCCCGAAAGCGTGCCCTTTCGCTTTGAGAGACAGAAGCGTCCCGGCGCAGGTCAGCTCGACGTCGTCCGGGTGCGCCGCGATCGCGAGCACGTCAACCGGCATCGGCCTCTCCTTCCGCGCGCGGCCCCGGACCGAGGTTGACGACCGCCGCGCCCTCGAGAGATCCGGTCGCCGCCTCCCGGATCGCGCGAAGGACGTCCTTGCCGTAGGCGAGCATCGGAATGAGCGGGGGATAGAGGCGTTCGGCCGCCGTGCCGTTGGGCCGCAGCATCGT
>JBKPSZ010000222.1:0-21515 GCA_046735265.1 Acidobacteriota bacterium
CCCGCGCCCGCGAAGGAGGCGGCGGCGACCACGCCGGCGCCTGCCGACGGCGGCAAGATCCCGATCACGACGGCTTCCGCCGAGGCCCGGACCGAGTTCCTGCAGGGCCGCGACATGGTGGACAAGCTGCGAATCACCGACTCGATCGCGCACTTCCAGAAGGCGGTGGCTCTCGATCCGCATTTCGCGATGGCGGAGCTGAACCTCTCGGCCACGGCTCCGACCGGCACCGAGTTTTTCGACCACCTCCACAAGGCGGTGAGCCTCGCCGACGGCGCCTCCAACGGCGAGAAGCTCCTGATCCTCGCCACCGAAGCGGGCGCCAACAACGACGCCGCGAAACAGAAGGGCTATCTCGACGAGCTCGTCGCCGCGTATCCGAACGACGAGCGGGCACACTTCAACCTCGCCGGATACTGGTTCGGCCAGCAGGACTTCACGAAGGCGATCGAGCACTACCGGAAGGCGACGGAGATCGCGCCCGAGTACTCCTCCGCCTACAACCTGCTCGGCTACGCCTACCGCCAGAATGGGGACTACGCGAGCGCGGAGAAGGCCTTCCAGAAATACATCGAGCTCATCCCGGGCGACCCGAACCCCTACGACTCCTACGCGGAGCTGCTCCTGAAGATGGGGCGCTTCGACGACTCGATCGCGCAGTATCGGAAAGCGCTCCAGATCGACTCCAACTTCGTGAACGCGCACCAGGGGATCGCGATGGATCTCCTCTATCAGGGGAAGCCGGCTGAGGCGGCGGCGGAGCTCGCGACGTTCACGAAGAAAGCTCGCAACGACGGCGAGCGCCGCACCGCGCTCTTCGCGCTCACGGTCGTGCACGCCGACGGCGGCAAGATGGCTCAGGCGCTCAAAGACGTCGAGCAGCAGTCCGCCCTGGGAGAGAAGACCAAGGACGTTCCGGGGATCGCCGGCGACATGGTGCTCAGGGGAAACATCCTGCTCCAGATGGGCAAGGCCGACGAGGCCCGCGCCGAGTTCGAGAAGGCGTTGAAGACGGTCGAGGAATCGGATCTTTCCGCGGAGATCAAGGAGAACAACCGGCGGTTCACCCATTACAACCTCGCGCGCGTCGCCGCTGCCAAGAAGGACTTCGCGACGGCCAAAGCGGAGGCGGCCGAGTTCCGCAAGAAGGCGGAGGCGACCAACAATCCCAATCAGGTGAAGCTCGCCAACGAGGCTGAAGGCATCATCGCGCTCGCCGAGAAGGACTGGGACAAGTCGATCGCGTCGCTCCAGCAGGCGAATCTGCAGAACCCGCAGAACCTCTATCGGATCTGTCAGGCGTATCAGGGAAAGGGGGATGCCGGGAAGGTCGCGGAGTTCTGCGGCAAGGCCGCCGACTTCAACTCGCTCCCGAACCTGCCATACGCGTTCGTGCGGACGAAGGCGCGCGCGGAGGCGGTAAAGAAGAGTTAGTCCCGTCACGGAAACCCTCTCCCCGAGCGCAGGGGAGAGGGTTTTCCGCCTCTCCCTTACTTCCCGATCACCTTCACGACGGCGGTCGACCCGGGGATCTTCTCGCCTTCCATCGGCTCGACGCGCCCGCCCAAGCAGGCGCCCAGGAACTTCTCGGCGCGGGCGTTGAAGTCGATTCGATTCTCGGGGCGCGCGAAGCCGTGCCCTTCGTCCGGATAGAGGACGTAGGTCACGCTGCCCTTGTTCTTCTCGATCGCGTCGACGATCTGCTCGGACTCCTTCACGTTGACGCGCGGATCGTTGGCCCCCTGGCCGATCAGGAGCGGCTTCGAAATCTTGTCCGCTCGGAAGAGCGGCGAAGCGTTCTTGATCAGCTCCGCGTCCTTCGGGTCGTCCACGTTGCCCATGCGGACGTCGAACATCGCGCGCAGCGGCTTCCAGTAGGGTGGGATCGAGCCGATCAGCGTCTTCAGATTCGACGGGCCGACGACGTCCACGTTGCACGCGAAGAAGTCGGGCGTCACCGTCGCGGCCGCGAGCGCCGCGTATCCTCCGTACGATCCGCCGAAGACAGCGACTCTCTTCGGGTCGGCGATGCCCTTGTCGATCGCCCACTTCGCGGCGTCGACCAGGTCGTCGTGCATCTTCAGGCCCCACTGCCGGTTCCCGGCGTTCAGGAACTTCTTTCCGTAGCCGGTCGAGCCCCGGTAGTTCACCTGCAGGACCGCGTAGCCGCGGTTGGCCAACCACTGCGCCCACGAGCTGTAGCCCCACTCGTCGCGCGCCCACGGGCCGCCGTGAACGAACAGCACGAGCGGGAGGTTCGTCCGAGCGGCGCCCACCGGGAGGGTCAGATACGAATTCAGGTTCAATCCGTCGCGCGCCGGGATGACGACGGGCTTCATTTCGGCGAGAGGCAGGCCCTCGAGCTTCGGCTGCGCGGTGAAGAGAAGAGTCCCCTTCTTCGCGGGACGGTCCCACTTGTACCAGGAGACCGGGCCGCGGTCAGTTGTGAAAGCCACCAGCCAGGCGTCGTCGATCGCCGTCCGGTTGACGACCGCGAAGTCGCCGTCGTGGAGCTTGCCGATGGCGTCGAAGTCCGCCTGGATCGACGGATCGAGGACCTTCCAGGTCGAGCGGCCGGGCTCGAAGGAGACGGCCTGCACGATCCGGCTGCGGGGCTGCACGAGGACCTTGCCGGCATCCACCTCGTCGGAAGCGGCGAGCATCTTCTCGGTCCCGGTCGCGAGATCGCGCGACACCAGGCGCGCCGTGTCGCTCCCGACCGACGTCGTCAGGTAGACGGACTTCCCGTCGCCTGAGAAGTCGTGAAATTCCAGGATCTCCTCCGGCCCGACCTGGACGAGCGTCCTCCAGGGGGAGCTCGCGTCGTCGCGGACACGGATCTCGGAGCCGCCATCCGCGGTTCCGACCTGCGCCGCACGGACCCGGAATTCCTTGTCCGAGCCCCAGCCGAGGACGTCGCCCGGGTTCTCGGTGTCGAGCGTCAAAGCGCCGGTCGAGAGCCTCAGCCGGTGGACGTCCATGGCTCGTCGGTCGCGCAGATTCATCTGGATCAGAACCTCGTCGGGAAAGTCCGGGTTCGCGTCGGCGATGTCCGCACGGATGCCCTGGAACGGCGTGTAGTCGCGGACGTTGCCGGAAGCGAGATCCACGCCGTAGACGTGGTAGTTCTCGTCGCCGTCGTTGTCCTGCAGATAGAGGAGGGTGTTGCTGTCGTACGCCCACACGTACAGACGGATACCGCGTTTCTTGTCGGCGGTGACGACTTTGTCGTCGTTCTTGCCGATCGTCTTGACCCAGACCTGGAGGACGTTCTTCTTGTCCGGCGCGAGCCAGGCGAGACGCTTCCCGTCGGGAGACAGGCGCGGTTGAGTCCTTTCGGGGTTGCCGAACAGGACGTCGCGCGGAATCACCGGCGGAGCCTCGGCGGACGCGAGACCGGACGTGGCCAGGGGGAACAGAACCGCGAGGGCGCGGACGAACGCCCGAAAACGACGATTGGACATGCGAGTCGAGCCTCCCGTCACCGAAGGATATGTCAGCGGCTCGTCCTCCCTGGCGGGAATGACGCCGACAGCTCCGCTCCGCAGGAACGGCAGCGCTCCGGCAGGAGCCTCCGCGATTCGAGCCCGAAGTTGGCGTTGCAGGCCGGGCACTTTCCGAAGGCGCCGACCAGAACGGCCGTCAGGAACGATTCCACGAGGACGGCGCCCGTCACGACGCGAAGGATCCGGGGAGCGCCGGGCCAGAGGAAGAGCGCGAGCTCGGCCGCGAGACAGAGCCAGGTCAGCGCCATCGCCGATTTCACGATCGTTCTCCAGATGCGGAGCTTGCGGCGCTCGGGCTCGGTCAGACGGCGCTCCGGAGTCGGAGGCGGGCCGCCGGGCGAAAGGGACCTCCGCGTTTCTTACGGCATCCGCGACGCGCGCGAACGCACGCTCGCCTCGATGATGACGCGCCGAACGAAGTCGATGAGGTAGGTCGAGAAGATCCCGCTGTGCCCCTGGACGACCTCGTTCGAAGCGCGGACGACCCAGAACGGGTTGTTGGGGTCGATCGGTTTCAGAGTCGTCAAGACGGCCCTCCCGTACGGCATCGCCGCTCCGGCGGAGGATTCGGTCCGAATCCGCCCTCCGGTCAGGAGCGCCCCCAGGTATTTCGCCTCCGACTCGTCGATCGGATCGAGCGGGAGCTCGCACGAACAGCGGGAGGAGCTCGAATGGACCTCGGGGGCCTTCCCCTTCGGGGGAGGGTCGCGCGCCGTCAGGCGATGGGTCCAGAACGGCTCGTAGTTGCCGACGGCCGTCACGATCTCCGCGCGGGAGCTGCGCTCCCCCGTTTTCTGGAAGAGGGTGTCGAGTCGCCGGCCCATTGGGAACCAGGTTCGGTTGGGATTGTCCGTCTCGGAGGCGATCGTGACGAGCACGGGCGTCTGCCGCGGCGAGAAACGCCCGAAACCGGCTGCGACGTCGTAGAGGGGTGCATAGAGCGACGCTTCGAAAGCGGGATTCAGCAGGAGGACGATGTCGCCGAAGCCTCGGATGACCGCGTCGGGGCTGTCCGGCTCGCCGGCGACGGGCGCCGCCTGGAGGGCGCGAACTTTCAGGACGTTCGCAAGGGCGGTGTAAGCCATCGTGCCCCCGAGGCTGTGTCCGATCAAGACGAGGCGAGCGCGCATCGGGTCGTCCGCATTGGCCCGCCGCACGAAGTTCTCGACGCGCGTCAGCAGCTCGACCAGATCCTGCTGGCCGATTCTCTCGGCGACGTGCTTGCGCGCCCAGAACGAGAGGTCCTTGAACGGCGTGAACTTCCCGGAGAGACCACGCCAGCCGACGTAGATGCCGACGATCCGCTTGCGCTTGACCTGACCCCCGGTGATCTTCGATGCGACGCCGGCGTCCATGTTGATCTGCTTCAAGAAAGTCCGGAGGCAGGTGACGTTCTGGTCGCAGACGTCGCAGCCGTGGCGCCACCCGTGCGCGAAGATCACGACGGCGATGCCCGAGGTGTCCGCGATGTCGTTCTCCTTTTGGAGGGTCTTCTCCACCAGGTCCAGCTGCTCGCGATTCCAGAACCGGCCCTGATCGTCGAACTCGACGAAGGCGAGTGTGAACTCGGGATGGATCTCGACCGAGTGCGGCCGGACGGCGGCCTGCCCGGCCGGCGTCGCGAGCGCGTCCGTCGTCGTCTCGACCGCCGTGGCGCGGGGCTCGGCCGGGGAAAGGCGCCGTGGCCGGTGCGGCGTCGAGATGAGCGAGCAGCCGCCGGAGAGAACCCCGGCCGCGAGGACGCCGGCGAGAAAGCGGTGGCTGCGAATCGGCCGATTCTAGTGTCGGGCAGACGCGGGCTCGTCCAGGTTTCGAGGAGCGTTCCCGCCCGGGGCCCGACGGGAGATAATCCCACCCCAGCAATTCGGTCGATCGAATCGGTCCGTCCGGCGGCCGAATCGGAAGGAGGCGGAGATGGCGAACCTGCTGGCTGACTCCCTCGCTTTCGCGACACGATCCCGTCCGAAGGGGTTCCTGGCCGCGCTCCTCGCGGCGAGCGTTGCACTTGTCGTCGGATGCGCGACCGGAAGCCAGGCGCGGAAAACGGAAGCGAGCGGTTTCCTCGGAGAGAACGCGAAGCTCCTCCAGCCCGGAAAGAAGGGGGAGGAAGAGCTCCTGATCTACAAGAACCCCGAGGCGAACTGGGCGAGCTACAAGCAGATCGTGCTCGAGCCGGTTCAGATCTGGGCCAATCCGAAGTGGAAGATCTCGGAGGACGAGCGGAAGGACCTGCAGAAGCTCGTCGACAGCTTCCAGGCCACGCTGCGGCAGAAACTCGCGGCGGATTACGAGCTCGTGGATCACCTCGGACCGGGTGTTCTGCGCGTGCAGATCGCGCTGACCGGCGGCAAGAAGGCGGTCACGATCATGAAAGTCGCATCGAAAGGGGTTCCCTACGGAACCGGGCCGAGCCTGCTCTGGACCTTCATCACCGGCAAGCCGCCCTTCGTCGGAGAAGCCTCGATCGAGTACATGGCGCGGGACGGCGAGACCGACAAGCTGCTTGCGGCCGGAGCGGATCGCCGCGTCGGAGCCGACACCGTCATCGCCGGGAAAGGGGTCAACACGCAGTACCTGAGCTCCTGGGGCGACGTGAAGTACAGCCTCGACTACTGGACGGACGAAGTCGTTTACCGGCTCTGCGTCCTCCGGTCGGGCACGAACTGCGTCGTGCCGAAGAAGGGGCTGCGGGTTCCAGTCCCCTAGGCGGCGGACGAGTCATTTTCCGGATGTCGGGGCGGGGCTTATCCCCGCCCGGTTGGCTCTCACGGCAACCTCTCCCCCGCACGGGAGGGAGAACCGGGCGGGGAGTGATAGGCTCGCCGCGCTTTTCTTTCGAAAGAGGAGGACACGAATGAGAGACAAGAGAGTCCTGGCGGTCATGGTGTCTCTGCTGGCGGCGGGAGCGATGCTCGCGCAGGGTGAGTCGAAGATGAAGAGCGCTCCCAAGGGAGGCGCCAAGGCTCCGGTGATCGTGCCGGCGGCCGACCTCAAGTGGGTCGCATTGTCGCCCGACACTCCCGGCGTGATGAGCGCGGACGTCTGGGGCGATCACACCAAGGGGGCGTTCCGCGGCTTCACCAAGTTTCCGGCTGGATTCACGACGCCGCTGCATACGCACACGAACGACATGTGGATCGTGGTCATCTCGGGGACGTTCATTCACACGCCGGAAGGAAAGCCCGAGTCGCGTCTCGGCCCCGGGTCGTATCTGTTCCAGGCAGGCGGCAGTTACCGCCACACGACGGCTTGTGACAAGGCCTCCGAGTGCCTCTTCTTCATCTCGAGCCCGGGAGCGTTCGACATCAAGCCGGTCGAGCCGGCCAAGAAGTAGAGACCCGATCCGGCCGGCCGGGGCGCAGCAACCGCTCCGGCCGGCGATTCACCGAGCGCCGCCCAACCGCGCGAGCTCGTCCTCGAGAAACCGCCGTTCGAGGTCGTTCGAAACGAGAGAGAGCGCGCGGCGATAGGCGCAAGCGGCCTCCTCGCGCCGGCCGAGGCGTTTCAAGAGCCCGGCTCGCGCGGCGGGGAGCAGGTGATATCCGGAGAGCTCGCCCCGGATCTCGAGCTCGTCCAAGAGGCGGAGGCCCTCTTCCGCTCCCATCGCCTCGGCGACCGCCGCCGCGTGGTTGAGCTCGACGACCGGCGAAGGATGGCGGCGGAGGAGCTCGCCGTAGAGCGCGGCGATCTCGCGCCAGTCGGTGTCTTCGGCCCTCGCCGCGCCAGCGTGGACGGCGGCGATCGCCGCCTGGAGAGCGTAGGGACCCGGGTCCCCCTCCCGGAGCGCGGCTTCGGTGAGCGTGATCCCCTCGCGGATCTCCTCCCGGTCCCAGCGGCCGCGGTCCTGCTCGTCGAGCTTCACGAGGGTTCCCTCTTCCGACACGCGGGCTTCCCGGCGGGAATCGTGGAGGAGCATCAGCGCGAGGAGCGCCCGGGCCTCGGCGCGATCCGGCATGAGCCCGGCCACGAGCCGTACCAGGCGGATCGCCTCCCGGCAGAGGTCCCCGCGCAGAAGCGAGGCGCCCGAGGTCGCCGCATAGCCTTCGTTGAAGACGAGATAGAGGACCGCGAGGACCGAGTCGAGGCGCTCGGGCATCGCTTCGTCGGGCGGAACGCGATACGGGATGCGCGCCTGTCGGATCTTGTTCTTGGCGCGAACCAGGCGTTGCGCCATCGTCGCGACCGGCACCAGGAAAGCGCGCGCGATCTCCTCGGTCGTCAGGCGGCCGAGCGTGCGCAGCGTCAGAGCGACCTGCGCCTCGACCGCGAGCGCGGGGTGGCAGCAGGTGAAGATCAGCCGGAGCCGGTCGTCGGCGACGCGCCCGTCCTCCGGGCCCGGGAAATCCGGCGGCGCCCCCTCCTCGAGCGCGGCCCAGCGGGCGAGCTCCTCCCGCTTCTCGCGGAACCGGGAGTCACGACGCAGGCGGTCGATCGCCTTGTGGCGCGCGGTCGACACGATCCACGCCCGCGGGTTCGCGGGTACGCCGCTTCCCGGCCAGCGTTCGAGCGCAGCGGCGAAGGCGTCATGCATCACCTCTTCGGCGAGGTCGAAGTCGCCGATCAGCCGGATCAGGGTCGCGAGGATCCGCCCCGACTCGTCGCGATAGAGACGCTCGATCGACATGGACCCGGCTAGGCCAACCGACGAGGATGACGACTGAGGACTTGGGACTCGGGACTCGGGACTGAGGACTCCTCTGGCTCGAGTCTGGGCAGTCCTCAGTCCTCCGTCCTCGGTCCTCAGTCAGGCCCCTCTACATCTGCATCACCGGTCGCACCTCGATGGAGCCCATCGTCGCGCCGGGAATCCGGGAGGCGACGGTCGTGGCGTCGTCCAGGTTCTTCGCGTCGATCAGGTAGTAGCCGCCGAGCTGCTCGCGCGTCTCTGCGAAGGGCCCGTCCGTCGTGAGGGTCTTGCCGTTGCGGACCCGCACGGTTGTCGCCGTCGTCGTGGGTTCGAGTCCGTCTCCGGCCACGTAGTGGCCGCTCTTTCGAAGCGACTCCGTGAAGGCCACGTACTGCTGGTACATCTCCCCTTTTTCCTTGTCGGGGAGGGTCGTCCAGTCCGTCTCCTTGCTGTAGATCAAGAGGATGTAGCGCATGTCGTTTCAGCTCCCTTCCCCCTGTAGTCGAACGGCAGCGCGAAAATCGACAGGCCCTCCTCAGCGCGGCGAGCCGGCCGAACCCGCCTTCGCCGGCCCGGGCTCGCTCGAGGCGACCGCGTCGAATTCCTTGGCGACCTCCCCGAGCTCCCGCCGCAGCGTCTCGACCCGTTCGATCTGGTACTGGGCGGGTCTCCCCTCCCAGCCGTTCAGCGCGCCGTAGACGCTGTCCAAGTGCTCCCGGAGGCGCTCCTCGCCCGTGATCGCGCCGCCCTCCTTGGTCGCGACGATTTCCTTCTTGATCGCGTCGAGCTTGTCGATGGTGGCCTGAGCGCCGGCGCGTCCGGGGTCCGATTCGGGCAACGCCTTCTGACGCGCGACCGCCGCGGCCCGCGCGGCGTCGATCTTGTCGACGAGCGCGCTCATCTCCCCGAAGAGGGCGTGGGCTTTCATGACCGCCTCGAACTGGGCGTTGCGGTCTCCGACCGAGTAAGGCGCGCGGCGGTCGAGACCCACCTCGAGCTTCGTCTCGATCGACTGGCCCGCCTTCGTGAGGCGTACCGTGTAGGTCCCCGGCGGGACGCGCGGGCCCTGCGACGCCGCGAAGGCGACGGCCGCGGCCCGCGGAACGCGCGGAGGCTTGACCTGCATCGTCCAGACGACGCGGTTGATCCCGCGGCGCTTGCCGGCCGGGAGCGTGTCCACGAGCCTGCCGGTGGAGTCGAACACCTCGAGCTTGATCGCGCCGAAGAGGTGACGCGTTCGCTGGTAGTAGGTGATCACCGCGCCTCCCGCGGGATTGCGTCCGACGAAGGTCGCGTCGCCTTCCACCCAGCCCCCGCCGGCCGGCATGCGCTGCTGGACGGGACGGCCCGCCAGGAACGCGGCGTCTTTCGCCAGGACGTCGCTCGAGAGGTTCCGCAGCGGCGAAAGATCGTCCACGATCCAGATGCCGCGTCCATGCGTCGCGAGGACGAGGTCCCCCTCCCGGGCCTGCACCTGGATGTCGCGGACGGCGACGCTCGGGAAGTCGCCCCCCTGGAATCGCGCCCACGTCTTGCCCGCATCGAGAGAGATCCAGAGGCCGAACTCCGTCCCGACGAAGAGAAGCGACTTCGAGACGGAGTCCTCCTTGACGCAGTGCGCGTATCCGCGCACGCCCTGCTCCGGCGAGACGATTCGCGTCCAGGTCTTGCCGAAATCGGTCGTGCGGTACACCCAGGGAGTCATGTCGCCGAAAGTGTGGCGATCGAACGCCGCGTAGGCCGTGGCCGCGTCGTGGCGGCTCGCCTCGACCCAGCTCACCCAGGAGGCCTTCGGCAGGCCCGGCACGTTGGCGACGACGTTCGTCCAGTTCTTCGCGCCGTCGCGGGTCAGCTGCACGTTCCCGTCGTCGCTGCCGACCCAGATCACGTTCGCGTCGAGAGGCGACTCCGAGATCGAGAAGATCGTCGTGTGCATCTCGGCGGCGGAGTTGTCGACGGTGATTCCGCCCGATTCCTCCTGCTTCTGCTTCTCCGGATCGTTCGTCGTCAGGTCGGGAGAAATGCGCTCCCAGTTGTCGCCGCGGTCGCGGGAGCGGAAGAGGAACTGCGAGCCGAGATAGATCGTGCCTCTCTGCGTCGGCGACGCCGCGATCGGCGTGTTCCAGTTGAAGCGGAGCTTCTCCTTGTAGCCGGCCTTCGGCTGGATGTCGCGCCCCGATCCGGACTTCCGGTCGACGCGGCCGATGTAGCCGCCCTGCGATTCGGCATACGCGGCGTCCGCGTCGGTCGCGTCCGGGATCGTCCAGAACCCGTCGCCGCCGTAGAGGTTCTGCCACTGCGCGTTGGAGATCCCGCCGGGATGCGCCGAGGGACCCACGAAAGAGCTGTTGTCCTGGAGTCCGCCGAAGACTTCGTACGGGTCCCGTTCGTTGACGCTCACATGGTAGAACTGCGAGATCGGCAGGTTGTTCGTCTTCCACCAACGGCTCCCGCCGTCGAAGGAGATCCAGAGACCGCCGTCGTCGCCGGCGACGACGTGCTTCGGGTTGTCGGGGTCGATCCAGACGTCGTGCCAGTCGCCGTGGCCGCCCCCGCTCGTGTCGGCGAAGCTGCGTCCCCCGTCCTCGCTGACGATCAGGCCGCCGCCCCCCTTGAACACCCGGTCGGGATTGGTCGGATCGACGACGAGCCGGGCGAAGTAGAAGGGACGCCACACCATCATCTGGCTCTTGTCGCGCGCCTCCCAGGTCTTCCCGCCGTCTTCCGAGACGAAGAGCGCGGAATCCGCCGACTCGACGAGCGCGTAGATCCGTTTCGCGTCCGACGGCGCGACGGCCACTTCGACCCTCCCCCACGGCTTCGGAGGCAGACCGTTCTGCCCGGCCGGAACTTCGGACCACGTGCGGCCCCCGTCTTCGGTGCGAAAGAGGCCGCTGCCGCTCGGGGCCTTCGGCCCCTCGCCTCCCGATCGGAAGGTCCAACCCTTTCGCCGGAAATCCCACATCCCGGCGAAGAGCACGTCCGGGTTCTTCGGGTCCATGGCGAGTCCGGAGCAGCCGGTCGAAGCGTTCGAGCCCGAGAGGACGCGGCTCCACGTCTTGCCGGCGTCGGAAGTGCGATATACGCCGCGCTCGAGGCTGTCACTCCACAGCTTGCCGGGAACGCAGGCGTACACGACGGAGCCGTTGCTCGGGTGCACGAGGATGCGGACGATGCGCTCCGACTCGGGAAGCCCCATGTTCTTCCAGGTGCCACCGGCGTCGGTGGACTTGTAGATGCCGTCGCCGATCGAGACCGAATTGCGCGTCCACGACTCGCCGGTGCCGACCCAGACCGTCTTGGGATTCGAAGGGTCGATCGCAATCTCGCCGATCGACTGCACCGGCTGTTTGTCGAAGATCGGCTTGAACGTCGTGCCGCCATCCAGCGACTTCCAGACTCCCCCGCTCGCCGAGCCGACGTACAGCGTCGTCTTGCCGTCCTCGTTGCGGCCCGCGACGGCGGCGACTCGCCCACTCATCGTCGCCGATCCGATGTTGCGGGCGCCGATTCCCGAAAGCGCTCCCGAGTCGAGGACCGGCGGCCGGGCGGAAGCGGGAGCGGGCGGGGCGCTCCGAGCCGCAGACGGCGCGGCCGCGGCCTCCGGGCCGGCGACGATGGCGCGGGTGATGGGCGTCCCCGCCGCCGGGAACTTGAAGATCGCGTCGGGGGCGTCGACGTTCGCCTCCGCGCGCTCGACGGTGATGCGGACGTTGCGCGGCGCTCCTTTCCGTCCGGACTCGACCGAGAAGGGGAACCAGACTCCCGCGACCTGTTCGTAACTGCCGAGGTCCGACTCGGTGATCCGCTCGGTGCCGCGGACGCGCGAGACCGTCTCGATTCGGATTTCGAGGAAGTAGTCGGGGTCGAGGTAGTAGTACTCGGTGTCGCCGTCTTTCAGGTTGACGCGCAGCTTGTGCGCTTCGGTGCCGTCCACGTCCTCGGTTCCGAGGTATTCGATCGAGTGCCCGAGTTCGCGCCAGTGGACGAGCGGACCTTCGAGCACCGCTTCGCGCGCACGGCCGCGCGCCTCGTCCGCGGACTCCTTCGAGGCGTCGCGGCGCCCCTGGAACGGATCGAGGGTCCAAGCATCCGAGCCGTCCCAGGCCTGCACCTGAGTCAGCCCCTGAACGGTGAGCTCGCTCCGGATCCGGCCGGGGCGCTTGATGATCTCCGCCCACTCGGTCTGGATCTGAGTGTCCCCGAAGCCGAAGACGAGCCGGCCGGTCAGACGGAGCGACCGGATCGCGTCGATCCGTGCGGTCCCGCCGCGCGCCGCGACGTTTTTCGCGACGAGCTCCTCGGCGGTGATGGCGCCAGCGGGCGCGGCGGGGACGAGAAGAACGGCGAGAAGAGCGAGGGTCGGTCGCATTTTTCCTCCCGAAGCGGGAGGATCATAGCCCGCGCGGCGGCTCCATCAGCTCGTTGACGCTCGCATGGGACCGAATGCCGTCGAGAGCCGAGTACGTACCGCGGTCGCGCAGCTCCTCGACCAGACGCCGCATCAGGGTGAGCGCCGCGCGGACGGGCCCGGAGCCGAGCGAGACGCGTGCGACCCCGAGACGCGCGAGCTCCGGGACCGCCGGGCTGCCCGCGCCCGCGAGGACATTGACGGGACACCGGAGGCGCTCGACGAGAGCACCGATCGTTTCGGCATCGGTCACTCCCGGGACGAAGACGCAATCGGCTCCGGCGTCTCGGTAGGCCGCTCCCCGTCGAACCGCTTCCTCGAGCCTGCCCGACTCGGGCCCGATCCGGTCGAGGAACACGTCGGTCCTCGCGTTGACGACGAGGGGGACACCCCGGCGATCCGCCTCCTCACGGGCGGCGCGAACTTTTTCGATCTGTCGAGGCAGGTCCACGAGCGTCCCGGGCGCTCCGCCGTCCTCCAGATTGATCCCGACGGCGCCCGCGTCGAGAGCTCCACGGACCGTGACACGGACGTCCTCCGGCGTCGGGCCGTAGCCGGCCTCGACGTCGGCGGTGACCGGAACGGACACCGCAGAGCAGACGGTCGCGATCGCCGCGAGCATGCGATCGCGCGGAATTCGCTCCCCGTCCGGGTAGCCACTCGCGAAAGCGACGCCGGCGCTCGTCGTGGCGATCGCCTCCGCGCCGGCCTCCTCGACGACGCGCGCGCTGGCAACGTCCCAGACGTTCGCGAGCACCAGAGGATTGCCGGGGCGATGGAGGGCCTTGAGCTTCTCCGCCTTCTCGACGAGTGCCTCGCTTCGGTTTCGGGCCATGCCCTCCTCCTTCGGCGCCAGTGTGCGGATCGCGCCCGCGAAATGCTAGGCCATCGAGGGGCGCGCTTCGGACGGCACCGCCTCCCGTCTCTTCTCGCGCCAGGCGTCGAGGCTCCACGGTCCCGCGCCGGCTGCGGAGATGTAGAGCCACACGAGACAGTAGAGCGACGAGCTCGCGCCGTTGTTCAGAACCGTCCAGAAGCTCTGCGGGAACGCGAACTGGAAGTACGCCACCGCCATCTCGCCCGAAAGAACGAAAGCCACCGGCCGGCTCCAGAGACCCACCAGGAGGAGCGTGCCGCCGAACACCTCGAGGACCCCTCCGATTCCGACTTCGGAGAGGAGTTTCGCCGTGGAGCCGTCGGGCGGCATTCCCGCAGGAAATGCGAATAGCTTCATGGTGCCGAACTGGATGAAATTGAAAGCGGCCACGATCCGAAGCACGCTCAAGAGCTGCGGGGCCGCGGCCCGCCAGCGCGCGGCAACACTCGGGGAAGACATGTTTCTTCTACTCCTTCCCTCTCACGACGATCGGCTGTCACGAAATCGACAGGCAGGGCTTCGCGCGGAGAATCCCGCGGCACGCTCACCGGCGCAATATCCACTCGCCGGGACGGCGGAATGACCATTCGGTCGCACCGCCCAAAGGGAGAGACCGTGTCGATCGGCGCGGATCGGCGGAGAAACTAGGAGCGTCTCTTCCGGGTCCGCGCCGCCCTGCGCGCGGCAGCAGACCGGCGCGCGGCGCCGCGTTTCCGGGCGCTCGACCGGGCCTGCCGGGAGAGCGACTTGCGGGATGCGGCGGAGCGGCCCTCGCGGCGAAGCGCCTTCGAAACCGCCTTCGACCGCTTGCGGGACTTCGCTCGGGTCCTTCCCGTCTTTCCTTTTCGAAGGTCGCGCGAGGCCTTCGCCCGAGTCTGCGAGGACGCTCGTCCCTTGCGGGGCGACGGCAGCCGGACCCCGGACCGCCGCGCTTTCGACAGACCGATCGCGATCGCCTGTTTCGTGGATCGCGCCCCGTGCTTCCCTTCGCGCACGTGTTCCATCTCTTCCCGCACGAATTCGCCCGCTTGCGTGGAAGGCGACTTGCCTTCGGCCCTGTCCCGGCGGGCGCGTTCGAGTGTTTCTTTCTCTGGCATCCGTATCTCCTTTCCTTGTAGGATCGGCCCGCAAGACCGGTGCCAGCCGGGTATGGAAATCCGAACGGCTCGGTCCTTGCAACATCGCGCCGTTCGATGATCGTCCGACAAGAAGAACTTGTCTCCGAGCCCGGGAAGAGCGCCGCCAGCGAGACGCGCGCGCCGGGAAGACGTTTGTCCCGGGGGGCCCTCTTCTTCGCGCTGGCCGCCGTCGCCGCGGCGAGCCCGCTCGAGGCGGCCCTATCCGTCACGCTCCAGCCGAGCCCCGCGAGCCCGGCCTTCGTCGGAACCATGATCCACTGGACGGCCGACGCCACCGCCGATTCGACCGACCTCTGGTATCGCTTCCGCGTTCGGGAGCCCGGGAGCGACTTCCGAATGATCCGCGACTTCGGACCGATCGCCACGCTCGACTGGACCTCTCTCGACGAGGGGGTGTACACGCTCGAGGTGACGGTTCGAAATCGGGCGAGCGGCGAAGTCGCCGGGCAATCGACTTCGTTCGAGCTCGTGCCACAGAGCGGAAGTCGGCCCGTCGTCTCTGCGACCACCCACCCGCTCGTCGCCCTCTTCAGCAGCCCCGGATGCGACACTGGACGCGCTCGCGTCCGCTACGAATCGACTCTGGGTGCGGTCCAGTTCTCGCCGTTTCGTTCGTGCGTCTCCGGGAAGAGCCTCAACTTCTATCTGGCCGGGCTCGCGCCGAGCACCTCCTATTCGGCGAGCCTCGTCGTCGAACGCGGTCGGGACGTCGCGACGTCCGACCCGGTGTCCTTCGCCACCGGGGCGGCCTCCTACAGCCTCCCGCTGCCGGCGGTCGTCCGGTCCGATTCGTCACCCGGGTCCGAAAAGGTCCTTCTTCAGACGCCGCTCTTTTCGCCTCCCTTCGCGACCGACGTCAACGGCAAGCTCCTGTGGCTCGGGCCGTCGGACGTCGCGTACATCACGCGGCCGGAGCCCGGCGGAACTTTCTTCGCCGTCGTGGATCCGCATCAGGGGCCGGCGTTCGACGCCCTCCGGAAGTTCGACCTGGTCGGCATGACGGTCCTCGAGACGAACGCCGCCCGGGTGAGCGAGCAGCTCGTGGCGATGGGCAAGCGCCCGATCACCGGCTTCCATCACGAGATCCGCTCGATCAGTGGCAATCGCATCGTCGCGCTCGCGTCGACCGAGCAGATCCTGACCGACGTGCAGGGCCCCGGGGCCGTCGACGTGCTGGGAGACATGATCGTCGTCTTCGACTCCGATCTGCAGGTCGTCTGGACCTGGGACGCCTTCGACCACCTCGACGTCTCCCGCAAGGCGTTGCTGAACGAGACGTGCCTGGCGAGCCCGGGATGCCCCCCGTACTACCTGGCGGCGGACGCCAACGACTGGACCCACGCCAACGCCGTCGCGGAGACGTCCGACGGAGCTTTCCTCCTTTCGGTCCGACACCAGGACTGGCTGCTCAAGATCAACTATCAGCGCGGCGCCGGAAATGGCGACGTCCTCTGGCGTCTCGGCAAGGACGGCGACTTCACGATCGACTCCGAGGACCCCTACCCGTGGTTTTCCCACCAGCACGACGCCTCGTTCGAGCCGGGAAGCGATTCGCGGATCAGCCTCTTCGACAACGGGAACACGCACGCGGCGGTCGCGCCCGGCGCGACCAGCCGGGGACAGATCCTGGAGATCGACCAGGCGGCCCGGACGGCGCGCCTCATCGTGAATTCGGACCTGGGACTCCTCTCGGTCGCCCTCGGCTCGGCACAGCTGCTCGAAGAAGGCGGCTACCACTTCGAAGCCGGGTTCGTCTTCGACCCATCGAACCCCGCGGTCCCGTCCTCCTACGCAATCCAGGTCTCGAACACCGGAGACCCTCAATTCACGCTCAAGATGGGGGCGGCGGTCTACCGCTCCTTCCGACTGAAGGACCTCTTCGGCGAAACGCCGGCGCCGGCCCGCCCGCACACTCGCGTCGTCGCCCCGCGCGACTGACGCCGGGGCTCGCCCGCGGGGCGCGGTTGTTGCAGAGGTTCACGCCATGGCGGGACGGGGCGGCCGCTGGTCTCAGCGGGTCACGCGCGAGAGCAACGCTCTCGACCTCGAGCGCGGCGTCTTCACCCTTTCCGATCCGCGGAAGATCGCGCTTTCTCTGAAGCGGTCCGCGGACCGGAGCCGCCGCCGCAAGAGCGACGCGTTCGCCTCCGCGATGTCGATGCTCGTCTTCTACATCAACCGCGCGGGGCGCGGACTGCCCAACGCGGCGCGCCGGCGGCTCGAGCGCGCGAAGGGCGAGTTGCGCGCCGTCTACGGGAGGCCTGCGACGCGGACGCCGGGCGCGAAGAGGACGGCCGGACGCAGTCACTCGAGAGCTCGCCGAGCGTCGGGACCCACCCGGGCCGGCTGAACACGCCCGGGGACGGAGCTCCTCACGGCGAGTCGGCTTTCCGAACGAAAGGGGGGCGATCGTTCGAAACCGCCCGGCCGGCAGGGCGAGCCTCTCTATGCTCCCGACCCGGGAAACCCGCTTCCGGAGGGAGATCCACGATGAAGCAGAACTCGATCGCCGGCTCCGCGTTGATCGCCGCGGTTCTCGGATTCGTCCTGACGATGGCCTTCCATCCCACCGGCGGCGATTTCGCCGGGGGTAGCGAGGCGCTCGCACGAGCGACTCATCGCGCCGTCGGCAGCCACGGCCTCGCGCTCGTGAGCATTCCAGCCGCGCTCTTCGGGTTCCTCGGACTCTCGCGCTGGCTCGGCCTGCGGCGCGCGCCGGTCTCGGCGGCCTTTATCCTCTATGCCGTCTCGTCGGCCGCGCTCCTGTGCGCCGCTCTCGTGAGCGGATTCGTCGCCCCGGACCTGATCCGGGAGCGGACGGCCGCCGACCCGGCGGACCGGTCGGCCTGGCACGCCCTGCTCGCCTACAACTTCCTGTTGAACCAGGCCTTCGCGAAAGTCGGCGTCGCCGCCTTCTCCGGCGCCATGATCTTCTGGTCGGCGAGTCTCCCGCGTTCGGGCGCGCTCGCCAGGACGGCGCAAGTCCTGGGAATCGCGATCGGGACGGCGACGCTCCTGGTACTCGGACACGGCCTCGTCCGGCTCGACGTCCGAGGATTCGGCTGGATCGTCTTGTCGGAGGCGGCCTGGATCCTCCCGGTGGCGATCCTCCTCATGCGCGCTCCCGACCGCGAGACGACCGGCTGACGCGACGGCGCGCCGCGTCCCGCTAGCCGGAGACGGCCTCGTCCAGCGGTCGGCGGCGCTCGAAGAACCGCGCCGCCGCGGCGAGCAGGACGTAGAACACGAGCGCCTGAATTGCGAACGCGCGCGTGCTCGGCGGATCCGGAAAGAACGGCGTCGCGACCGTCGCCGCGATCAGGAGAAATCCGAAGACGAACGTTGCGCGGGACGGACGACGAATCGGCCGCGAAGCCCGCAGATAAAGGATGCCCCCCGCGGGGAGGACGGCGAGCTCCGCGGCGACCGCCGCCCATCGGTGGTTCCAGAGGCCGAGACCGATTCGGGGAGATCCGGGGCCGGGGCCGAGCGGCAGGTCGGGCGTGTGCATCGGGAAGTCCAGAACGAAGTGCGAGAAAACCGCGGCGGCGACGATCGCCGCTCCTCGCATCCGATCCCCGGAGCGAAGTCTCCGGGCGACGACCGCGAAAACGAACGCCGCGAGCCCCGACCAGACGAGCGCGCCGAGCAGGCTGTGGGAGTACGGCATCCAATAGAGGTCGTAGGGGTTGTAGGCCGTGAAGCCCGGAACGATCCGCATGTTCTCGATCCCGGCGAAGACGAAGATCGCGAAGAGGACGTCGAGGAGCTGGACGGCGAGGAAGAGCGTCGCGAGAGAGACTCGAGGGCGCAGGCGCGCCGCCGCGAAGGAGACGCCGTAGTGTCCGATGAACATCGCTCCGAACCTCGAAAGGTCCGCGGAATTATCCGCCTACCGGGATGGATTGCGGCGAGCGGACCCGCGCTAGGCTAGGGCCGTGACTCGGCCGTCCCGGACGACCAACCCCGAGGGACGCTGGCCGGTCCTGATCGCCTTCCTGGCCGTCGCCGGCATCGCCCTCTCGCTCCCCCATTCGCTCGTGTTCGGACCGCGCTGGCTGCTTCCGGCGGTCGTGACCGGCCTCCTCGTCGTCGCGACGCTGGCCCACCGGGCCGGCAACCACCGCCTGGACCGGATCCTCGGGTTCGGGATCAGCGGAGTCGTCACCCTCGGTCTGGTTGGCTCCCTGGCCCTCCTGATCACGACGCTTCCCACGAAGTCGGAGACCCCCGCCTCGCTTCTCGGCTCGGCGGCGTCCCTCTGGGTGAGCAACGTCATCGTCTTCGCAATCTGGTACTGGCGGCTGGATGCCGGCGGACCACACGCGAGGGAAGTCCGGGGCGAGCACACGGCGGGCGCCTTCTTCTTCCCGCAGATGATGGACGGCGCGCCGGTCGAGAACCCGAAGGGGTGGACACCCCGCTTCATCGACTATCTCTTCCTCGCCTTCAACACGAGCACGGCCTTCTCTCCGACCGACACCGCGGTCCTGTCGCGATGGGCCAAAGGCCTCTCGATGCTGCAGGCGTTGATCTCGCTCCTGATCGTGGCGATCCTCGCCTCGCGCGCCGTGGGACTGCTGTGAAACGCGCCCCCTACTTCGCGAGCGTCTCGTCGTAGAACCGCGCCAGATCCGACTTCATCTGCCGGAGCGCCGGCTCGTGCAGATAGATCATGTGGCCCGAGGGGTAGTACCCGAACGAGATGTTCTTGTCGAGCGACGGGTCGAGCCCCATGTGAGCGAGCGTGTATTCCGTCTCGAAGAAGGGCGTCGCGAAGTCGTAGTACCCGTTCGCCGAGAAGATCTTCAGGTTCGGGTTGATCGACATGACCGCGCGCAGATCCTCGGCCACGTCGGGCATCGGGGCCCGCGCTCCGCCGATCCGGTGTCGGTCGTCCCAGTCCTTGCCGACCTCCTCGTAGTTGGTCGGCTTGTAGAGCTCGTCGGTCTTGTATCCGAGCGTCTCCCGGACGTAGGAGTTGAACGCGCCGGTGAACGCGGCCGCCATCGCCGTGCCGGAGGGGTCGTACTCCGGAAATTCGCCGGCGGCGTCGCGATCGATCCCCTGGAAGCGCGCGTCGAGGCGGCCGACCGTCCGGCGGTCTCCGCGCAGCAGCGACTTCTGGAACCGGCTCGGGTCTATCCGGAGATTCGACTCGAGGAGAAACGACTCGGGCAACCCGGTGTAGCGCTTGAGCTTCGAGGCGATGGCCGAACGTGTCGCGGCGTCGATCTTGCTCCCCTGCTGGAGCGCCCGCGAGTAGTCCCCGAGGGCGAACTGGCGCACTTCGGTCAGGAAGGCCGCGAGGTCGGGGGGCTGCGGGTCGAGTTTCTTGTGAAACCACGCCGCCGCCGCCATCGTGGGCAGATAGAGCTCGTACGCGCGATCGTTCGAGAAGGCCGGCCCGTTGAAGTCGTCCCAGGCGTTCAGGTAGGAGGAAATGAAGACCGCTCCGTTGAAGGCCATTCCCTTGCGCTCGAGGTGCGCGAGCAGCGCGGCGCCGCGGGTCGTGCCGTACGACTCGCCCATCAGGAACTTCGGCGAGTTCCAACGGTTGTTGGCGCTTATCCAGCGCTCGAGGAACTGGCCGAACGCCTCGACGTCCTGGTCGGTTCCGTAGAAGTTCTTCGGCTCCCCTTTCCCGATGATGCGGGAGAACCCGGTCCCGACGGCGTCCACGAAGACGAGATCCGTCCGGTCGAGCAGGGTGTCGGAGTTTTCGACGAGACGATACGGGGGCGGCGGCGTATAGCGGGCGTCGAGCGTCTCGACGCGCAGCGGCGCGAAAGATCCCATGTGCAGCCAGATGCTCGCCGAGCCGGGACCCCCGTTGAACGCAAAGGTCACGGGACGCGTCTTCGCGTCGGCGCCCTCCGCCGTGTACGCGACGTAGAACATCCGCGCGATCGGTTCGTTCTTCGAATCCTTGAGATCGATCGTCGCGGCGGTCGCCGCATAGGCGAACGGCTTGCCCCCGAGCGTGATTCGGCGATGAACGACCGCGGGCGCCGGGGCCGGCCCCGGCGTGGGCGAGGGTGTCGGCTCCTTCCCGGGAGTGGGCGTGGACTTCGCTTCGGCCTTCGGCTCCTCCGGCGACTGCGCCAGGGCGAAGGGGATCACGAAAGCCAGCATGGCGACCGCCGCGCCGAGGGGGCGGGCCCTCATCGAAGGGAACGTCATTCTCGGGAATCTCCTTTCTCGATCGGAATGGCGCGGGAGCTTAGTACAGGCGTGGCCGAAGTGGCCCGGGAGAGTCGAAGAAAGGGATAAACGGCGGCAGCGGTCACATCTCTTTCAGGAACTCGTGGACGAACTGGACCGCCATGGAGCCCTCTCCGACGGCGGACGCCACGCGCTTGACGGAGCCCGAGCGCACGTCCCCCGCCGCGAAGACGCCGGGACGGCTGGTTTCGAGAAGAAAGGGCTGCCGCTTCGCGGTCCAGAAGCGCGACTCGGCGAGCGAAGACCCGGTGCGGACGAAGCACTTCGGATCGCGCTCGATCTCCCGGGGCAGCCAGTCCGTGTGCGGCCTGGCTCCGATGAAGCTGAACACCGCGGGAGTCGCGATCGTGCGCCGTTCGCCCGTCTTTCCGTTGACGAGCTCGACCGAATCCAGGTGGCCGTCGCCGCCCATCCGGGCGACGGTCGTGTCGAGGAGGACCTCGATGTTCCGCGTCACCTCGATCCGCCGCGCGAGATACGCCGACATGCTCCAGTCGAGCGAATCGCGCCGGACGACGAGCACGACGCGCCGGGCATGGTGCGCGAGGTAGACGGCCGCCTGCCCGGCCGAATTTCCGCCGCCGACGATGACGACGTCCCGCCCCTCGCAGATCGCCACTTCGTTCGGGGTCGCCGCGTAGTAGACGCCGCTGCCTTCGAAGCGCTCGCAACCCTCGACCTCGAGGCGCCGGTACTGGGCGCCCGTCGCGATCAACAGGCACTTCGAGAC
>JBKPSZ010000223.1:0-17814 GCA_046735265.1 Acidobacteriota bacterium
CGTGGCCGAAGAGCTCCGACTCCGCGAGCCCCTCGGGAAGGGCGGCGGCGTTGACCGCGACGAACGGGGCGCGCGCGCGCGAGCTTCCCTCGTGGATCGCGTGCGCGACGAGCTCCTTGCCCGTTCCGCTCTCCCCGATGATCAGCACCGTCGCGTCCGAAGGAGCGATCCGGCGAATGTCTTCGAGGAGCCGCCGCATGGGGGCGCTCGACCCGATGAGCCGGCCGAAGGAGCCGGCGGCCGCGGGCGGCCCCGCGCGGAGCTGCCGATTCTCGGCCAGCAGGCGGCGGCGCTCGAGCGCGCGAAGCAGGATCACCCGAAGCTCGGCCGGGTCCACGGGCTTCCGGAAGAAATCGAAGGCCCCGGCCTCGATCGCCCGAAGCGCTTCCCGCCGATCGGTCTCCCCCGACATGATCACCACCGTCGCGTCGGGATCGCGCCTCTGCGCCTCGCGCAGGAGGCCGAATCCCTCTTCGACGGTGTGCGACGGGGGCAGACGCAGGTCAAAGAGGAAGAGGTCGGGCCTCTCGGAAGCGAGCCGCGCCTTCCCCTCGGTGGCGTCGCCGGCGGAGATCACCGAGAAGCCGCCGCGGAGCGACCAGGTGAGCTGCTCGAGAAGGAAGGCGTCGTCCTCGACGATCAGGATCCGGGGAAGCTCGGCGCCGGTCTCCGTCACGGTTCAGGCCGAACCGGCGGAAAGGAGAGCTGGACGACCGTTCCCCCGCCGGGCCGCGTGTCGATCCGGACCCGACCGCCATGGTGTCGCACGATCTCGTTGGCCGTGACGAGGCCGAGCCCGACCCCCTGCGACTTCGTCGTCTGAAAGGGGCGCAGGAGGCGGTCTTTCGCGAATTCGGGCGCCATCCCCGGACCATTGTCGATGATCTCGATCCGGCAGCGCCGGCGCGCGCCTTTTCCCGACGCGAAGCTGCGCACGAGGACCCGGCCCGACGGACCCGCCGCTTCGAGCGCGTTGTCCACGAGACTCGCGAGCGCGTCGCGCAGGTAGTAGGGATCTCCCCAGACCTCCGGCATCTCTCTCAGAGCCAGGGAGAGGCGCCCGAGCGCCCCGGAGCCTCGCGCCTCGCGCCCGCCGCGGCGGGCCGGAGCGGCCACGACCTCCCGGATCAGGGCGTTCACGTCCAGAGCCACCTTGATCAGGACCGCGTCCTCGGGGGCGGCCCAGCGCCCGACGAGGCGGTCGAGCTTCTCGACCGTCGCGGCGAGCAGCTCCTGCACCGAGCGGCGGAAGTCCGCCTCCCCGTAGTGCTCCTCGAGGTTCGCGCGGAGCATCTCGAGGCGGAAGCCCATGTTCTTGATGTCGTGGATCAGGACCCGGTCGATCGTGTCCCGCAGCTTGCGCGCGGACCGGGATCTCCGGCCGGACATGGATCGGACCGGGCTACCGCCGGGCGCCGCGGAACCGGATCCGCACGGCCACGCCCGGACGGAGCTCCGGGAGCGCCGCGTCCTTCCGGACGTGAACGACGACCTGGAACGTCCCGCTCGCCGCATCGACGGCGGGACTGATGAACTGGACCGCGCCCGTGGCCCGGACCTTCGGAAACCGGTCGAGCGTGACGTCGACCGGGTCGCCCCGCTTGACCGTCATGAGCTCCTCTTCGGGCAGATAGATCCGTGCGAGGAGCGGTTCCGAAGCGGTGATCTTGAAGAGCGGCTCGTTTCGGTCCTCGATCACTTTCTGCCCGACGCGCGCGTACTTCTCGGTCACGATTCCGGCGAAAGGCGCCCGGATGACGGTGTAATCCCGCATCGTCCGGACGCGCTCGTGGCGGGCGACCGCGACCTGGTACTGCGCCTTCTTCTCGTCCAGATCCGCGGCCGATGTGACCTTGTTCGCCGCGAGGGCCTTCGCCCGATCGAACTCGGCGCGGCGCAGCTCCATCTCCTCCTTGGCTTCGGTGAGCTCGGCGTCGAGCTCGCGGGCGTCCAGGCGCGCGAGCGGCTGGTCCTTGACGACCGCCGTCCCTCTCTCCGCCAGAACGGCGTCCACGATGCCGGTGATCCGCGCGGTGACGGTGACGTCCTGGTCGACCATCAGGTGGGAAGGGTAGACACGCTCCCCTTCGGCCGACGACGCGACGGCCGCCAGAAACCACGCCAGAACTGTCGCGAGGAAGGCCTTCACAGCGCGTCGTTTTGACGCGGATGCTATCTTTAAACGAAATCTATGTCGATTGCTCTGGCCAGCGAGACGCCGGAGGTCCAGCACAGGGGAGCCCGCGCGAACTTCCGCTGGGCGCTGGTCGATCCATGGGATGAGCGCCGGCTCGCGGCGTTTCTGATGACCAAGCATCGAAGAAACGAGTCGGACTGGACGCGCCGTCCCTCCCCGTTCTTCGCGACGCTCGGATCGAATGCGATCGAGTGCTCCGTACCTCTCGCCGATCCCGGCACGCTTCCGGAGCTCGAACGGCTCCTGACGGCGGAGCTCCGCGGGATCCTGGCCGGGGCGTCTCAAATGCACGAAAAGATGGCGGGCGCGTCGGACTGGCGCGCGGTTTCGCCCCCCTGACCCACCCCGAGACCTCGAAAATCGGGCCTGCTTGGGCCCTTTCATATAATGCGCCCCCGACAAAGGGGGGTCCGGATGCTGTCTGTTCCCTCACTCCGGCTCAACCAGTTCGGTGTTCGTTTCTACGAGGCGCTGCTCTCGGGAGCCGACCTGCAGTCCCTCGTCGGATTCGAGGTGCTCTCCTTCGGACCACAGGCGCAGACCACGCGGCCCCACCCCCGGAAGGGGAAGGAAGGGCGCGTGAACTGGGAGTTCCTGGAGAGGAAGATCTCGGCTTCGGAGCACGCCTTTCAGCGTCCGATCATCCAGAAAAAGATCGAGGAGCTCGTCGCTTACTACCTGCAGTGCGCGGACTCCGGAACGCTGCCGGCGATCCCCGGCAGCGTGTTGCTCGTCTCGGAGCGGCGGCTCGATTTTTCGCCTTCGAGCGGCCGTTCGGACGCGGGTTCTCTGAAGCTGCCGGAAGAGTCGGGGATCCTGAGAGCCCTCGACGGGCAGCACCGCCTTCTCGCCCTGCATCAGCTCGCCGAGAAGCACAACTTGAAGGACTTCCAGGTGCCGGCGGTCGTCTTCGACAACCTGACTCCGGACCAGGTCGTCGAGCTCTTCGTGACGATCAACAGCAAGCACACGAAACTGAATCCGTCGCACTTGATCTCGCTGTCGGGCCGGCGCCTCTACCGCGACGACAACCTCGCGGCGGCGCACGACATCATCCGGGCGTTGAACGAGGAGGAGAACTCGCCGCTGCGCGGCCAGATCAAGGTCCTCGGCATCGGAAAGGGCGCGGTGACGCAGGCCTCGCTCGCCGACGAGCTGCGGGACGTCTTCGCCGCGATGGACGCCGCCGGCGGCCGCATCGCGCGGGAGTTCCGCGAGAACGCCCGGCGCTTCTTCCTGAACTTCTTCAAAGCCGCCGCGAAGGCCTTCCCCGCCGCGTTCGCCGGACGCAAGTACTCGATCAAGAGTTCGACCGCTCTGCGCGCCTTCATCCGGATCGTGCCGTACGTCATCGCGATGATCCGGAGCCGCGGAGGCGACGTCTGGTCGGCGAGCGAGCTCGACGCGGCGCTGAGGCCCTGGGCCGAGTCGATCGGCGACCGCCGGTTCGAGACCGACACGGTCTGGAAGGAAAAGATGACGGGCGGCACCCGTTCGGCCGTCGAGATCCTCGCGCGCGAGCTGCGCCAGGGTCTCAATGCGTAGTGCCCGCTCTTGTTGGCCTGTCGACTCTCGATGGATGATTGCCGACGGCGGACTGCCTGTCACTAAAGTGCCGAAATCGAACTCGCGGCACCGCGTTGCGTAACATGGAGAGGGGCTAGAGCAAGAATGGGATTTCTGGGCGGGTGTCTTTTCCTCCTGGTCGCCATCGCCTTTCTCGCGGCGATCTGGGCGATCTGGCGGTACAACAGCCTGATCGCCCTCAAGAATCAGGTCGCCAACGGCTGGCGGCAGATCGACGTCCAGTTGAAGCGCCGCCACGACCTGATTCCGAATCTGATCGCTTCGGTCAAGGGAGAGATGCAGTTCGAGCAGGACACCCTCGAAAAGGTCATCCAGGCGCGCAACAGCGCCGTCGCGGCGCGCGGGGTCGCCGACACGGCCGAGAAGGAGAACCAGCTCACGCAGACGCTTTCGCGGCTGTTCGCGCTGTCGGAGAACTATCCGAACTTGAAGTCGAACGAGAGCGTCCGCGCGCTCATGGAGGAGCTCTCGTCGACCGAGAACAAGGTCGGCTTCGCGAGGCAGTTCTACAACGATCTCGCGACGCGCTTCAACACCGCGCAGCAGGTCTTTCCGGACAGCTTCATCGCGCGGACCTTCCAGTTTCAGCCGGTGGAGCTCTACGAGATCCGCGACGCCGCCGAGCGCGAAGTGCCGAAGGTGGACCTGAGCGTCCGGCCGTCTTGAGCAAGAAGTCGCGGGTCCCGAGCCCCTGATCCTTGGTCCCCGGTCCTCGATCTTCGGTGGGCCGCTCGCCAGGAGGGGACTTCGGACCAGAGACGAAGGACTGAGGACTTGCCTCTTCCGCTGAACCTCTACGACCAGCAGCGGCGCAATCTCGGGCGCACCCGCCTCTTCCTGGCCGCGTTCGTCCTCCTGCTTACCCTTCTCGGCCTCGGCGCGGACGGCTTCCTGTACGGAGCCGGCGGCTCGCCCGGAATCCCGTTCTGCACGATCGGCGCGCTCGCCTTCGGAGGGCTGTCGGCCTGGTGGTCGCTCCACGAAGGCGACAAGGCGGTGCTCCAGTCCGCGACGGCCCGCCCGATCGATCCTCGCGATCCGCGCGAGAAGATGCTCGACAACGTCGCCGAGGAGATGGCCATCGCCGCCGGCCTGCCCAAGCCGAGGGTCTACGTCATCCCGGACTCGGATCCGAACGCCTTCGCCACGGGCTCGGGCCCCGACCGGGCGGCGATCGCCGTGACGCGCGGGCTGCTCGACAAGCTCGACCGGGACGAGCTCCAGGCGGTCGTCGCCCACGAGATGTCGCACGTCCGCAACTACGACATCCGACTGATGACCGTCGTGGCCGCGCTCGCCGGCGCCGTTCTCCTGATCTCCGACTGGACCCGCCGCGGGCTTCGGTGGGGGGGCGTCCGGCGCTCCGGGAAGGATCGCGGCGCCGGACTCGCCGGCCTCGTTTTCCTGGGCCTCTGGCTTCTTTCGCTCATCCTCGCGCCGCTGATCGCGCGCCTCGTCGCGATGGCCGTCTCCCGCGAGCGGGAATTCCTTGCCGACGCCTCGGGCTCGGAGCTGACGCGCGATCCGCTGGCGCTCGCCTCGGCCCTCGAGAAGATCGACGCCGCCGTCGAGCCGACGCCTTCGATCAAGCAGGGGGTGGCCCACCTCTGCATCGCCGACCCCCTCGGGCGCGCGGCCAACCAGAGCTCGGCCTGGTGGGCGGGACTGCTCGCGACCCATCCCCCGATCGCCCGGCGCGTCGCGATCCTTCGCGAGATCGGGTATCGCGGAGAAGCGGTCCCGGTGCCGCGGGCGGCCGGCCCGGCGCCGACGTCCCCGTCCCGGACGGACGGCTCACCCGCTCAGAGGTAGCGGCGGCCCTCGAAGACCAGCCGGAAGTAGCCGAAGTAACGTGTGTTCAGGGACGGCGCCGGAAATCCGGGCGGGTCGATCACCTTCGCCTGCACCGGCTTGTCGAACCCGAATCCGAACTGGAACCGCAGGTCGATCGTCTGCTTCGCCCCGTAGGTGCGAAAGGGCTCGTATTCGAGGATCGGAAACTCGACCAGCACGGATCGCAGGCCCACGATGACCGCCTGGTCTCCCACGAACGTGACGAGCTCGTCCGCGCCTCCGGTGAATCCGTAGAACGTCGCGCCGACCTCGCGACCGGCCATCAGCTGGAAATGGCCGATCGGCGTCGGGACCTTTCGCTGCCACGGGAGCAATCCCCCGCTCGCGGCCGCCGCGGCCATCTTCGTGAACGCGTCCGACGAAAAGATTTTCAGGATCGGGCCCGCCACGAGCATGTCCCCGGGAACCAGCCAGAAGGGAGAGCGCAGCCGCGCCGTCAGGCCCGTGCGGGCCGGGACACGGGGGATCACGGAAGTCCGGCCGTGCGGGCACTCGGGACAATCGGTCGCTTCCTTCGAGCTGATGGCGACACCTCCCTCGAGGAAGATGAGCCCGTCGCCGCTCGTCGTGAGGAGCTCCTCGAGCCCGATTCCGAACCGGAACCCGAGAAAGAGCGCGTCGATCAACTGACCGCCCGTGTCGAGCTCGTCGAAGGACTGCGATCCTCCAGCCAGGGTCCCCCCGGCGACGAGCGCCAGGAAGGGGCCGATCTCGGCGTGGTATCGGGGCAGAGAGCCCGGTCCGGCGACGCGGAACGGAATGGGAATCTCCTGCGCCACTGCCTCGACGTAGGGACCGAGCGCGACCGGAGGATCCCAGTCCGGGGCGGTCTTCGAGGCGCACACGTCGTAGCTGCCGGAGAGCGCGGCCTCGGGCACAGCGACGCCTTCGGCGGCGGAGCGGATGACGAGGCCCGGCGTCCCGGCTTCGAGAACCTGAGAGAGGCTCCGGCGGATGGCCGCGGCGGCGCGCGACAGCCCTTCGGAATTCAGGAACGCGTCGCCGAAGAGAATCGGCTCCTGCCCCGCCCAGGTTCGCACCTCCAGGCCGCTCCGGTTGTAGAAGTCGTGGGTCCCTTTGCGCTCCGCGACGTTGCCCCAGGAGCCCGCGACGTGGCCAGCGGCGAACATGTCCTCCATGAAGTGCTCGCCGAATACTTCGAGCGCGAGAATCAGGCGAGCGCGGGCCTCGGCCTCGGGACCGGTATCGCCCGGAGGCGTCTGTCCCGCGAGCACCAGGGCGGCCTCGTGGAAGAGGACGTACGTCGCCATCGAGTTGGGCTCGCTCGAAGCGTCCAGCGCGCGCTCGACGTACGTGGCGAAGTCCTGGCCCTGCCTTGGCAGGAGGAAATGGGAATTGTTCGAGCCGGCGCGCGTGGCGAACGACGGGTCGATTCGCGCCATGGCGACCTGAGAACGGCTCGAGGCGTTGCGCCTCTGCGCGTCCTGGGTCGCCGACAGGAGAGACGCCCGCTCGCGAGCCGCCACGGCGGCGGTCGGAAGCGTGTCCTTCCCTTCCAGGACTTCGTGGAGCAGGTCGAGCGGAGAGCAGGAGTGGTCCCCCGCGATCGCGCTCCAGTGCGCGAGGTCGATGCACGACGGCTTGAGCCCCTGTTCGCCGGCCCACGGCTCGGCGCAGAGGCGATCTTCGTGGCCGGTCCGGGCGAGCGCCCAGAGCCTCGCAAGCTCGGCCTGCTTCTCGGGGGGCAGCCCCGCGATGGCCGCGCCGGCGATCTCGCGATGCTCCGAATAGACGAAGGCTCCCGCGAGGGCGGCGACGAGGTGAGCTCCCGCCGACAGAACGAGCGCCCGGATCGCGCTTCGCCTCAAAGGACCCCGGCCGAAATTCCCGCCCCCCGCAAGGCGAGCTCCACGGCTTCCGCGGGACTCGCGGCCTCGCGCACGCAGGCGACGAGACGCCGGGCCCCGTCGGGTGCCGACGCCTCGTCTCGAGCTCGGAGGAGAAGAGAGCGCCAGTAGTCTCCCGTGAGCACGAGCGGGCGCGGCGGCGCGAGACCCTTCACGACCGATTCCGCGATCCAAACGAGCTCGAGCATCGTGCCGAGCCCCCGGGGAAGGAAAATCCAGGCGTCCGCGAGATCGCGCAGGCGCGCGAGCCGCCCCGAAAGGTCCGGCTCCGCGATGACGCGCGAGACCCAGCGATTCGGCTCGCCGCGCCCCGCGAGGACGACGCCGATCGATTCTCCCCCGGCCTCCGCCGCCCCGCGGCAGGCGGCTTCCATCACACCCCCGTATCCGCCGCAGAGAACGGCCGCGCCCTGCCGGCCGATCTCACGCCCGAGCTCGAAGGCGTCGCCGTAGGCGGCCTCCCCCTCGCGCGGGAGACTCGAGCCGAAGACGGCGACGTTCACGGCGAGGAGTCCTCCAGGACCGAGAGGGTCAGTCGAGATCGATGTCGCGTACCGGTTTCGAGGGATCCGACTTCGCCTTGGTGAAGAGCTCCTCGAACTTGCGGTTCAGGACGTCTTTCTTGCTCTTCTCCGCCTCGACGGAGGCGGCGAATTTCTTCTCGCGTTCCTCGTCGTGGGTCTTCAAGGCACCCATGGCGTCGTCCACCGAGGCGAACTTGCGAGGGACTTTCGGCGCCTCATGGTCGATGACCGCCTTCAAGTCGGGATCCACTTTCAGCCGCGCGTTGCAGCAGGGACAGAGCAGCTCGAAATCCATGGCTTGAGTCTAGTCCTCCCGGCGCCCTTGGGCCTGGAGCTCCGGCCATCCCTTGCGGCGCCGGCGCTCCCGCCGCTCGCGCCGGTCGGGCCGGCCCGAGTCGTGGCGCGGCGCGAGCATGCGGTCGAGCCGTCGCACCTCGAGCGTCGCCTCCGACGGCGCCGGCGTCACGTCCTCGTACAACTGGCGCGCCTGCCGTCGCGCCAGCGAGCGGGACGCGACTCCGAGGACCACGAGCTCCTTGCGAGTGCCCGCTCCGAGCGTGACGCCGATCCGGTCGCCGGGACGGACCTCGCGGTGCGCCTTCGCCCGCTCGCCGTTGACGTCCACCTTTCCCCCGTCGCACGCGACTTTCGCCTGGGACCGCGTGGGCAGGATGCACGCGACGTCGAGCCAGACGTCGAGGCGCACCGATCCGGAAGAAGACGCCGAAGAGGGGGGCTCGGTGGAGTCGGGACGTTTCAGAGGTCGTCCGCCGGCGACGCGGATTCGTCGGCGAGCTCCGACGACTCGGCCGCGGCGGCCGGTGGCGCCGCCGGGGGAATGGGCTCCGGCGCCGGGTGCCGGGATCCGAGCCAGGTCCGGAATTCGGAGGTGGCCTCCGCCGGCTCCGCGGCTGGCCGGGCGAGGAAGTAGCCCTGCGCCGCGAACACGCCTTCCTCGACGCAGACGTCGAGGTCGTCGGGACTCTCGATCCCCTCGGCGATCAGACCGACGCGGGCTTCCCGGGCGACCTGGGCGAGCAGCTGCAGAATCGCGCGCCGCTGAGTGTCGGTCCGGATGTTCCTCGTGATCTCGCTGTCCACTTTGATCCAGCGCGGAGCGAGGCCGGAGCAGTACTTGAGCGTGCCGTAGCCGGAGGTCACGTCGTCCAGGGCGATCGAGACACCGAGGTCGTGCGGAACCGCCAGCGCCTGCTGGATCCTTTCGAGCGACTCGATCCGTTCGATCTCGACCAGGTCGAGAGCGAGCCTCGCATACGGGAACTCCATCCGCTCGGCTTCCTCGCCGAGCCGCGAGAGGGAGGAACCGTCGCCGATCAGCAGCTGCGGGTTCACGTTCAGGAAGACCATCGACTCGCGCGGCAGCCGCTCCGCGGCTTCGAGCACCGCGATCCAGGAGAGCCGCTCGAACGGCAGCTCGATGCCGAGCACGACGGCGGCCGGGAATATCTCGGCCGCGAGGTGCCGGGCCCCGTCCGGGGACTGCGCGCGGAGCAGGCCCTCGAATCCGATCGGCTCGCCGCGGCGCAGGTCGAAGATCGGCTGGAATTCGACGAAGATGCTGCCGGCGCGCAGGGCGTCCAGAAGCCAGAGCGCGCGGACCTGCCGGCAGGCGAGGGGCAGCGGCATCAGGTTGCCGATCGCGTCCCACTTGGTCTGATTGACGTCTTCGGGAGAGACGCGCACGTGCTCCGCCGCCGGGCCGAGCTTCTGGGCGAGGTCCGCGAGCAGGTTCGGAATTCGGTCCACGAGGACGCGCCGCGCCCGCCCGTAGATCTGGGCCCGCTGCCAGCGCTTCTCGAGGGCGGCGGCGAGCGAGCGCTCGGCCGCGGCCGTGTCCGGCCGCAGGAAGAGGGAGCGCGCCTGCCGCCACCGGTCCAGCCTCGACAGCCCTCGAGTGTCGAAGACCGATTCCAGGTTCACCGGCACCCATTGTAAGCGCCGCCGCGATCATCGCAACGCCGGATCGGCGTGGCGCCCGGCGGATGCGGAAGAGCCCTCGCTACTCGGTCTCCTCGTACTGGGCCTTGAGGGAGGCCACGACGGCGGGATCCGCCAGCGTCGTCGTGTCGCCGAGGACGCGTCCCGCGGCGATGTCGCGCAGCAGACGCCGCATGATCTTCCCAGACCGGGTCTTGGGGAGGTCGGCCGTGAAGAAGACCTTGTCCGGTCGCGCGAGCGCTCCGATCTTCTTCGCGACGTGCGCCTGGAGCTCCTTCTGGAGGCCGTCGCCCCGGACGGCCTGGCCGGTCTTCGTCTTCTCCTTCAGGATGACGAAAGCCGCGATCGCCGTTCCCTTGAGCTCGTCCGGAACGCCCACGACCGCGGCCTCGGCGACGGCCGAGTGGTCCACGAGCGCCGACTCGACCTCCATCGTGCCGATGCGATGACCCGCCACGTTCATGACGTCGTCGACGCGCCCGAGGAGCCAGAAAAACCCGTCGGGGTCGCGCTTGGCGCCGTCGCCGGGGAAGTAGTGATGCGGCCCCCACTTCGACCAGTAAGTCTCGACGTACCGCCGGTCGTCCCCCCAGATCGTACGGAGCATCGCGGGCCAGGGACGCGTGATCGCGAGGTAGCCTCCGCCGGCCTTCACTTCCTCTCCCGACTGCGCGAGCATCACTTTCGCTTCGACTCCGGGGAAGGCGACGGTGGCCGAGCCGGGCCGGGTCGTCGTGATCCCCGGCAGCGGCGTGATCAGGATCATCCCGGTTTCCGTCTGCCACCACGTGTCGACGATCGGGCAGCGGCCGTGCCCGATTTTCTCGTGGTACCAGATCCAGGCCTCGGGATTGATCGGCTCGCCGACTGACCCGAGCAGCCGGAGCGAGGAGAGGTCATGCTTGTCCGGCCACTCGGCGCCCCACTTCATGAACGCGCGGATCGCCGTCGGCGCCGTGTACAGGATCGTGACGCCGTGGCGCTCGATGATGTCCCAGAAGCGGTCGCGCGCCGGAGTATCGGGGGCGCCCTCATAGATTAGGCACGTCGCGCCATTGGCGAGAGGGCCGTAGACGACGTAGGAATGTCCGGTGACCCACCCGATGTCCGCGGTGCACCAGTAGATGTCCTCGTCCTTCAGATCGAAGACCCACTTCGAGGTCGCATACGTGCCGACGAGATACCCGCCGGTCGTGTGCAGGATCCCCTTCGGTTTCCCGGTCGTGCCGGAGGTGTAGAGGATGTAGAGCGGGTCCTCGGCGTCGAGGACTTGGGGAGCGCAGCGGGCGGGAGTGTCCTGGATGAGCTCGCTCCACCAGCGGTCCCGTCCTTCCTTCCAGGCGATGGCGCTCCCGGTTCGCTTCACGACGACGACGGCCTCGATCGACGGCGCGTCCTTCAGCGCGTCGTCGGAGATCGCCTTCAGCGGCACCTCCTTTCCCCGCCGCCAGCCGCCGTCCGCCGTGACGAGAACCTTCGCCTTCTGGTCGTTGATGCGGTCCCGGAGCGACTCGGCCGAGAAGCCGCCGAACACCACCGAATGGATCGCCCCGATGCGCGCGCACGCGAGCATCGAGATCGGCAGCTCCGGGACCATCGGCAGGTAGAGGGTGACCCGATCTCCCTTTCGGACGCCGAGACCTTTCAAGACGTTCGCGAACCGGCAGACTTCGCGATGGAGCTCGCGGTAGGTGAGCACGCGCTGGTCGCCGGGCTCCCCCTCCCAGATGATCGCCGCCTTGTTGCGCCGCGGGCCGTCCAGGTGACGGTCGAGACAGTTGACCGAGATGTTGAGCTTCCCCCCGACGAACCACTTCGCTTTGGGCGGCTTCCAGTCGAGGACCTTTTTCCAGGGGCGGAACCAGGAGAGCTCGCGCGCGAACCCCTCCCAGAACTTCTCGAAGTTCCGGTCGGCCTTGCGGTAGATCCCGGGGTCACGCACGTTTGCGCGCGCGGCGAACGCCTTCGGCGGGCGGAACCGCCGCTTCTCCTTGAGAAGGGCGTCGATCTTCTTGTCCGGCGGATTCGCCATCGTGCTCCCCCGCCCCGCGTCTCGCCGCTCCGAGGGAGCGCTCCGGGGCGTCCTATTATGCCGTTCCGACCGCACGCGTCCGGAGCGCAGTTCGGACTTGACACCGCGCATGCCCGGAAGAACACTTCCGGCGCATCGTCGTTCGACCCCCGTCCGAAACCGAGGAGAATCGAGCATGGCGTTGGCCGCCCCGGCAACCGCCCCCGCGGTCCTGACGCGCGAGCAGCGCCGCGTTGTGTTCGCGTCTTCGCTCGGGACCGTCTTCGAGTGGTACGACTTCTACCTCTACGCGACGCTCGCCCCGTTCTTCGCGTCCCTCTTTTTCCCGAAGGGCAATGACACGGCGGCGCTCCTGTCCGCGTTCGCGACGTACGCGGCCGGCTTCCTCGTGCGCCCCTTCGGGGCCCTCGTCTTCGGCCGGATCGGGGATCTCGTCGGGCGCAAGTACACGTTCCTCGTGACGATCATCGTCATGGGGGCCGCCACGGCGGCGGTGGGGCTCCTTCCGACCTATGCGCGGATCGGGATCGCGGCGCCGATCCTCCTCACGCTCCTGCGGCTCCTCCAGGGCCTCGCCCTCGGCGGGGAGTACGGAGGCGCGGCGACCTACGTCGCCGAGCACTCGCGGCACGGACGGCGTGGCTGGAGTACGAGCTGGATCCAGACGACGGCCACCCTCGGGTTCTTCCTCTCTCTTGTCGTCATCGGCGGCGTGCGGGCGAATATGGACGAGGCGGCGTTCCACGACTGGGGATGGCGGCTTCCCTTCCTGGTCTCCCTGTTCCTCCTGGCGTTCTCGGTCTACATCCGGATGAAGCTCGAGGAGTCCCCCGTCTTCCGGCGGATGAAGGCGGAGGGGAAGGGATCGAAGGCCCCCCTGACCGAGTCGTTCGCGAACTGGCGCAACGCGAAGATCGTCCTCCTCGCGCTCTTCGGGGCGACCGCGGGCCAGGGAGTCGTCTGGTACACGGGGCAGTTCTGGGCGCTCTTCTTCCTGACGATTACCCTGAAAGCCGACTACGTGACGGCGTACGTGCTCGTCGCGGTCGCTCTCGTGATCGCGACGCCGTTCTTCGTCTTCTTCGGCGGGCTCTCCGACCGGATCGGCCGGAAGAAGATCATCCTGGCCGGATGCCTCCTGGCGGCGCTCACCTACTACCCGCTCTTCCGCGCGCTCACGCGGGCCGTCAACCCGGCCCTCGCGGACTACGCCGCGCGGACCCCGGTCTCCGTCGCCTCCGGTCCCTGCCCGATGCACGTCTTCGTGCTGCCGGGGACGAAGTACGCCGACTGCGAGCGAGCGAAGGATTTCCTCGTCAAAGCCGGCCTCTCCCACCGCTCGCTTCCCCCGGAGGAGGGGCGGTCGGTCGTGACCCGGATCGGCGACCGGACGCTCGCCGGGTTCGACGAGGCGGCCTACAAGGCCGCGCTCGCCGCCACGGGCTACCCTTCGCTCTTCGATCGGACGGCCCTGAACTGGCCGCTCGCGATCGCGATCCTCTTCGTCCTCGTCCTGTACGTCACGATGGTGTACGGGCCCATCGCCGCATTTCTGGTCGAGCTCTTCCCGACTCGGATCCGTTACACCTCGATGTCCCTCCCGTACCACATCGGAAACGGCTGGTTCGGGGGGATGCTGCCCCTCCTCGCGACCGCGATCATGGCCTCGACCGGGAACATCTACGCGGGGCTGCGATACCCGGTCGCGGTGGCGCTCCTGACGGTCGTCGTCGGCGCGCTCTTCCTGCCGGAGACGCGGGACGTGGACATCGACCGATTCTGACGGCGCCATGGCGATCCTGGAGACCCGCAACCTCACCAAGATCTATCCGCGAGCGGAGATCGGCGCCGTCGCGGACGTGACCCTCGCGACCCGCGAGGGAGAGTTCCTCGTTCTGCTCGGCCCTTCCGGCTCCGGCAAGACGACGCTTCTGCGGATGATCGCGGGCCTCGAGACGCCCACGTCCGGCGAGATCCGAATCGGCGGCGAGGTCGTCAACGACCGGACCCCCCGGGAGCGCGGGATCGCGATGGTGTTCCAGAGCTACGCGCTCTACCCGCATCTGACCGTCCTCGAGAACATCGAGTTCCCCCTGAAGGCCCGAGGCGTACCCAAGGCGGCGCGGATCGAAAAAGCGGGCTGGGCCGCGGGCCTCCTCGGGCTCGTCGCTCTGCTCGAGCGCAAACCACGCCAGCTCTCCGGCGGCGAGCGGCAGCGCGTGGCGCTCGCGCGGGCGATCGTCCGCGAGCCGTCCCTGTTCCTTTTAGACGAGCCGCTGTCGAACCTCGACGCGAAGCTCCGCGCCACGGCGCGCGAGGAGCTCGAGCAATTCCAGAAGCGCATGGGAACGACGACCGTGTACGTCACGCACGACCAGGTCGAGGCCATGGCGATGGGAGACCGGATCGTCGTGATGAACCTCGGACGCGTGCGGCAGATCGGAACGCCCGCGGAGGTGTACGACGATCCCGCCGACACCTTCGTCGCGACGTTCCTGGGCTCCCCGCCGATGAACCTCCTCGAGGCGCCGGACGGCATGATCGGCGTCCGCCCGGAGCATCTGATGCCGGCCGAGACGGCCGGCCGTGACGCGGGCCGCCGTGTCGCGCTGCGGGTCTCCCACGAGGAGTATCTCGGGGCCGAGCGCATCGTGTACGGCGCCTTCGAGGGGCCTCCGTTCGCGGGTCAGAGGGGGGTCTCGAGAGTCGCCTCGACGCACGCGGTTCATTTCGCGCCCGGCTCGGTCCACGAGTTCGTGATTCCCGAGCGGCACGTTCGGACTTTCGACCGGCAGACGGGACTCGCGACGCGACGGGCGGGCAGGGCGTGAGCCGCTCGCGGGAACGGTGGCTCGGGCCGGCGATGCTCGCGCCGGCGATTCTTTACGTCGTCGCGCTCGTCGGCCTCCCCCTCTTCCTCGCGGCCCTCTACAGCGTCGGGGACGTCCGCATCGGAAGCTCGGGATGGCGGTTCGTCGGTCTCCAGAACTTCCGGTCCGTCGTCTCGAGCCCGGGCTTCCGCCGCGCGCTCTTCGACTCCTTCGTATTCACGGTCTCCGCCCAGGCGCTCGTCCTCGTCGGAGCGACGCTCCTCGCCCTCGCCCTGAAAGATTCGTTCCGCGGCCGCCGGTGGATTCGTTTCGTGATCCTGCTGCCGTGGGTCGCGCCGGTCTCGCTCGGCGCGATCGGCTGGAAGTGGATCCTCGACTCCATCTACAGCGTCCTGTCGTGGGTCCTCGTTCGCCTTCGGCTCGTCGAGCCGTTCGGCGCGCCGATGTGGCTGGGCGAGCCGCGCCTCGCGATGCTGTCCGTGATTCTGGTGCACGCCTGGCACATGCTCCCGTTCGCGACCGTCATCCTGCTCGCCGGATGGACGGCGATCCCGCGGGACATCCCGGAGGCGGCGGAAGTGGACGGCGCCGGCTTCTTTCGGAGGCTCTTCGCGATCGAGCTGCCGATGATGCGCCCGATCATGAACGTGGCGCTCCTCTTCGGGGTCGTCTTCACGTTCACCGACATGACCGTGATCTACATCCTGACGCGGGGTGGGCCGCACGACTCGACACAGGTGCTCCCGTCGCTCGCGTTCTTCACCGGAATCCTCGGCAGCGACCTCGCCGCCGGAGCCGCGATTTCCCTCTTTCTCGTGCCCCTGCTCGGGGCCGCGGCCGTCTGGATCCTGCGCGCCGCCCATCGCGCGGAGGTCGCTTGAGCTCCGCGGCCCGGACGCCGGGTCTCGGGCGCGCGGTCCGGACCGCGACGATCGCGGCCTTCACGCTCCTCCTCGGATTCCCCTTCTACTGGATGCTCGTGACCACCTTCAAGCGCACCGGCGACCTCTACGACGTTTCGAACAATCCCTTCCTTTTCCGGCAGCCGCCGACGCTCGAGCACCTCCGATACCTCTTCCGCGAGACGCTCTTCGTCCGCTGGTTCGGCAACACGGTCCTCGTCGGAGCCCTCGTCGTCGCGATCACGCTCGCGACGGCCGTTCCCGCCGCCTATTCCCTCGCGCGCCTGGCCGGGCGATGGGGAGGCCGGCTCTCGATCGGAATCTTCTTGACGTATCTCGTGCCGCCGACGCTCCTCTTCATCCCTCTCTCGCGCGTCGTGTCGGCCCTGGGCCTTCAGGACACGCTGTGGGCCCTCGTGATCGTCTACCCGAGCTTCACGATCCCCTTCTCGACCTGGCTCCTGACCGGTTTCTTCAAGTCGATCCCGCGGGAGCTCGAGGACGCGGCGATGGTGGACGGGCTGACCCGGTTCCAGGCGTTCTGGAAGCTGGTCGTCCCGGTCTCGGCTTCCGGCATCCTGACGGTCGTGATCTTCGCCTTCACGCTGGTCACGCAGGAGTTCGTCTACGCCCTGAGCTTCGTCTCGACCGCTTCCCGCCAGATGGTCGGCGTCGGAGTTCCCATCTACCTCGTCCGCGGGGACGTCTTCTACTGGGGCTCGCTCATGGCCGCGTGTCTGATCGCGAGCCTCCCGACGGCGATCCTCTACAACCTCTTCCTCGAGCGGTTCATCGCGGGCTTCACCGTCGGGGCGGTGAAGTGACCGTGCGCCGATTGGGCGCACGGTCATCCCGAGCGCAGCGAGGGATCCCGAACTCGGCAGGTCCCGAAATGGGCCGATTCATCGACCTGCGCACAAGTTCGGGATCCCTCGTCGAAGACTCCTCGGGATGACCGCGGAGGGGCGCGGTTAGGATCACCCCCATGGACCCCGTCGAACGTGTCCGCGTCCGATCCCGCGACGCCGGCGCGGAGACCGAGCGCGAGGATCTGCTCGCGGTCGAAGAGCCGCTCGAGATCCGGATCCGATCGGACGCGCGCTCCCCGACCTCCTTCGTCACGACGATGCGCACGCCGGGGCGGGACGAGGATCTCGCCGCCGGGCTCCTCTTCGCCGAAGGGGTCCTCGAGCGCGGAAGCGATCTGCTCGGCCTCGCGGCGCCCGACGACCCGCGCATCGATCCGGAGCTGAAGGCCAACGTCCTCGTGGCGACACTCGCTCCCGCCGCGTTCACGCGCGCCGAGAAGCTCCGGCGCGGGACCGTGATGGGCTCGGCCTGCGGCGTCTGCGGGCGGACGTCGATCGAGAACGTCATTCCGGCGGACCAGCCTCCCCTGACGACGCGGCTCTCCGTTCCCGCCGAGATCCTCCGCTCGCTGCCGGACCGCCTTTCCTCCCGGCAATCGATCTTCGCCGCGACGGGCGGGCTCCACGCGGCCGGGCTCTTCGATGTGAGCGGCCGGCTGGACGACCTCGCGGAGGACATCGGGCGCCACAATGCCACGGACAAGCTCGTCGGCGGCGCGCTCCGGAAGGGGCGACTACCGCTCGCCGACTCGCTCCTCCTCGTGTCCGGCCGCGCCGGTTTCGAGATCGTCCAGAAGGCGTACGGCGCGGGAATCGCCATCGTCGCCGCCGTGTCGGCGCCTTCGAGCCTCGCCGTGTCCCTGGCCGAAGCGGCCGGGATGACGCTCGTCGGATTTCTGCGGGGTGAGCGCTTCAACGTCTACGCGCACGCCGAGCGCATCGTCTGAGCCGGCGGCGGGCGCCGCTTCGCGCGTCAGCCTCCGCGGGTGTGCATCTCCAGGTGCGGGTCCCGCGCGAGCTCCGCCCGCGGAAGGAGCGGGGCGCGGTCTCGCGCGGCGAGCCGCTCCTCCGCGCCGCGATCCGACCGCACGCGCCACGCCGACTCGATCCGCTCGCGGAGCTCCTCGCCGCTCGCGCCCGCGCGCAGCGGTCCCCGCAAATCGATTCCCTTCGTCGCGTAGAGGCAGAGAT
>JBKPSZ010000224.1:0-9574 GCA_046735265.1 Acidobacteriota bacterium
GACACGCAGTCGGGCGGTGGCCATGTCTCTGATATATCAATTGACATGGTAGGGTAGCAACTGCTATACAGAGCCGCGTGCCAGCGGCGAGACTCGGGAGGCGCCTCGGCATAGTGCCCGGCGTCGCGGCGCTCGCGGGCGCCCTCCTGGTCGTCGGCTTCGGTCAGGAGCTCTGGGCGCGCTATCTGCCCGAATACCTCCGCGCGCTCGGCGGGACCGCGCTGACTCTGGGCGCTTTCGGCACGCTTCAGGACCTCCTCGACGCGGCCTACGCCTATCCCGGCGGAGTCTTGGCGGATCGCATGGGAAGCCGACGCGCGCTGCTCGTCGTCGCGGGGGCCACCGCGGCGGGCACCGCCGTCTATCTCGCATCGGGCACGATCGGCGCGCTCTTCGTCGGCCTCCTCCTCGTGTCGGCCTGGCGGTCCTTCGGTCTCCCGGCGACCTTCACGCTGATTGGCGAAGAGCTCGCGCGAGACCGGCGGATCGCGGGCTTCACCGTTCAGGCCGTCGTGAAACGGCTACCCATCCTCGTGGCGCCGCCGATCGGCGGGTTGCTGATCGAACGTCTCGGCCTGCCGGGTGGAATGAAGGCGGGGTTCGCCGTCTCGCTCATCTGCACCGCGGGGACTCTCGTGGCCCTTCGCGCAGTCTTCGGACCGCGGCTCCGGCCGGAGGCCGACCGAGCCCGGCCGCTCCCCCGCCCCGCGGCTCCGCGCGGGCGGCTCCATCCCACGCTCCGCCGCCTCCTCGTGGCGGATTGCCTCGTCCGGCTCTGCGAGGGCCTCCCCGCTGTCTTCCTGGTGGTCTGGGCGATCGAGATCGTGAAGATCACGCCGCTCCAGTTCGGGGCGCTGCAGTCGATTCTGACGGCGGCGGCGATCCTCTCCTATCTGCCCGCCGTGGCACTCGCCGAACGCGTCGAGAAGAAGCCGTTCGTGGTCGCGACGTTCCTCTTCTTCACCCTCTTTCCGCTCGCCGTCCTGCTCGGCCGCTCGTTCGGCCACCTCGCCGCCGCCTACGTCGTCGGAGGCCTCCGCGAGATCGGCGAGCCGGCCCGCAAGGCCCTGCTCGTCGACCTCGCCGACGAACAGGCCCCCGGTCGAACGCTCGGGCTCTATTACATGATCCGAGGTTTCGCCGTGGCCGGAGCCGCGTCGGTCGGCGGCTTTCTCTGGACGATCCGGCCCGCGCTGACCCTCCTCGTGGCTTGCGCCCTTGGCGCGGCCGGTACGATCTGGGCCGCGGTCTCCCTGCCGCGGGAGCCGGCTCGGAGAACGGAGTTCGCGTGAAGAGAGGCGGGACGAAGAAGCCGCGCGGCGGACGGGCGCTCCGCCGCTGGTATCTGCTCATCCATCAGCTCCCGCCGCGTCCGCTCTACCTCCGCGCCAAGGTGCGTCAGCGCCTCGCCCGCGTGGGAGCGATTCCGTTGAAGAACGCCGTTTACGCGCTCCCCTTTCGTGACGAGTCCCTGGAAGACTTCCAGTGGATTGCCGAGGAAGCGGTGGCCGGAGGAGGCGAGGCGTACGTCTGCGCATCCGAGTTCGCGGACCGCGAGACCGAAGAGGCGCTCGTCGCCCGCTTTCGCCAGGAGCGCGCCGCCGACTACGCCGCCCTCGCCGACTCCATCCGATCCCGGAGGAAGAGGTCGGCGCCGGCGGGCCCGTTGCCCGAAGAGGACCTTTCCTCCGAGCTCGCACGCGCCCGGCGTCGCCTCTCGGAGATCGTTCGAATCGATTTCTTTGGCGCGCCGGGCCGGGAGACGGCGGAAAAGGCGCTCGCCGAGCTCGAGCGGCGCATCAACCGGCCAAGCGCCTCGCCACGCCGCGCCCGTCGGGCCGGGGCGCTCGTCGGTCGGATGTGGGTGACCCGGCGCGGCATCCAGGTGGATCGCATCGCCTCGGCGTGGCTCATCCGCCGCTTCATCGACCCGGAGGCGCGCTTCCGGTTCGTGGACCCGGCGGAGCCCGCCGCTGCCGGAGAGCTCCGGTTCGACATGGTGGACGGCGACTTCACTCACGAGGGGGAAGCCTGCACCTTCGAGACTCTCGCCGCACGCGTCGGGATCTCCGATCCGGCTGTGCGCGCGCTCGCCGAGATCGTGCACGACATCGATCTGAAGGACGCGAAATTCGGGCGGCCCGAGGCGCGCGGTGTCGAGCAGGTGCTCGCCGGGCTCCTCCTCTCGTGTCCTCCAGACGAGGAGCGCCTCGAGCGCGGCCTCGACCTCTTCGACGGCCTCTACGCATCGTTCCGCGGCAAGTCCTCGCGAAAGGAGATCCAGTCATGAAACACGGCATTGCGTTGACCGTCCTCATTCTCGGGGCCCTCGCGGGCCCTCCGGACGTTCCGACGCCGAACGCTCCGCCGCCGGAGTGGAAGGCGCTCGACGACGTCCTCGGTCCGGGACGCGAGGCGCCGGGAGGCGTTCGCCGCTACGGCTGGCCTCGACGCGACCTCGAAGTCTCGGTCCGAGGAGTCCGGATCGAGCCCGCGCTCGCTCTCGGGTCCTGGGCGACCTTCGCACCGCCCGGGCCTTCCGGCGACACCATGTCGATGGGCGATCTCGTGCTGCTCGCCTCGGAGGTCAACCCGGTCGTCGCGAGCCTCCAGAAGGACGGGCTCGAAGTCCTGGCGATTCACAACCACCTGATCGACGAGACGCCTCGGCTCGTCTATGTCCACTTCGGCGGGCATGGTCCGGCGATTCGCCTCGGCCGCGGACTTGCGGCCGCGCTCGGACGCACGAAAACCCCGACACCGCCCGGCCCCGCCTCCGGCGCGGGGCTGTCGCCGGAGGAAGAGAAGATCTTCGAAGCGATCCAGAAGGACCTCGGGCGCAAGGGCACTCTCGCCGGCCGCGTTCTCCAGGTCGGTGTCCCGCGAGCGCAGCCGATCGAGGAGGCCGGGCGGGAAGTCCCTCCCTCGATGGGAGTGGCGACGGCGCTCAACTTCCAGGTCGACGGACCGCGCGTCCTCGCGACGGGCGACTTCGTCCTCGTCGCCGACGAGGTGAACCCGGTCGTCGAAGAGCTCCAGAAACACTCGATCGACGTGACCGCGCTCCACTCCCACATGCTGCGCGAGACGCCGCGTCTCTTCTTCCTCCACTTCTGGGCGTCCGGCCCCCCGGAGACGGTTTCGGCAGGCCTCGCCGCCGCGATCTCGAAGAGCGCGAGCCGGCCGTGAAATGGGTCACGCGCCGGCGGATCCGCGTCAACCGCACGGCGACGGGCTGGCTCATCCGCCGCTTCCTCGACCCATCGGCGGAATTCCTGTTCGTAGAGCCGGCGGATGTGGCGGCGATCCAGGCTCGCGACGGCGCGATCGGCTTCGACGCCCCGGGAGCGCGCTACCCTCACCAGGACGCGCTCGGTCGGTGCTCCTTCGAACAGCTCGTCGAAGAGCGGGTCGCGGGCGACATGTCGCTCCGCCGTCTCGCCGCCATCGTGCACGGAGCGGACTTTCCCGAAGAGATCGACGCGGAGCCGGAGTCGGCGGGGCTTCGCGCGATCAGCGACGGTTTCCCGGAGACGAGCGGCGACGACGCCGAGACGCTCGAGCGGGCGCTGTTTCTCTACGACGCTCTCTACGCGCATTTGAGAGGCTCGACCGAGGTCCGCGGGCCGCGGCCTTGACCGAGCTCGGTTCCACGCACCGTCCCGGGTTCGTGGAGGCTCTGCGCTACTGGGCTCGTCTGGGGTTCGTCAACTTCGGCGGGCCGGCCGGCCAGATCGCGATGATGCATCGCGACCTCGTCGAGGACCGGAAGTGGATCTCCGAAGAACGCTTCCTTCACGCGCTCAACTTCTGCATGCTGCTGCCAGGGCCGGAGGCGCAGCAGCTCGCGATCTACGTCGGTTGGCTCTTCGACGGTACGCGGGGCGGTGTCCTCGCCGGCGTTCTGTTCGTCCTTCCCTCGGCTCTCCTGCTCCTCGTCCTCTCCTGGGCGTACGCCGCGCACGGAAGCGTGCCGGCCGTCGGCGGGATTCTCACGGGCCTGAAGCCGGTCGTGGTCGCGATCGTGGTCGCGGCAGTCTGGAGAATCGGCCGTCGGGCTCTTCGAAGCCGCGCCGACGCGGCCATCGCCGTCGCGGCGTTCCTCGCGATTCGCTTCGCCAACGTTCCGTTTCCCTGGATCGTTCTCGCCGCCGCGCTGGCGGGTCTCGCCGTCCCGGGTTCTCCGAGCTCCTCGGGCCCCGACCGGCGGCCGGCCCGGTCGCTTGCTTCGGGGGAATCGGTGCGCGATGCGGTTGCGACGGGCGGAGTCCCGACCGCGCGGCGTCTCCTCCGGATCGCCTCGATGGGACTTCTGCTCTGGGCGGGGCCATTCCTCGTGCTCGTGGTCGTGCGCGGGTGGCCGAGCCTGCACGTCGCCGAATATCGATTTTTCACGCAGGCCGCGTTCGTAACGTTCGGCGGCGCCTATGCCGTCCTCGCGTACGTCACGCAGGCCGCCGCGGGGCCCTTCGGCTGGATCACGCGCTCCCAGGCGATCGACGGACTCGCCCTGGCCGAGACGACACCCGGACCACTCATCATGGTGTTGCAGTTCGTCGGTTTTCTCGCGGCCTGGCAGCGACCGCAGGGAATGAGCCCGCTCGCGAGCGGAATCATCGGCGGCCTGGCGACGACCTGGGCGACCTTTCTCCCCTGTTTCCTGTTCGTGCTCGCGGGCGCGCCCTTCATCGAAGCGCTTCGAGGGAATCGAAAGCTGTCGGCCGCGCTCGCCGGAATCACGGCGGCGGTCGTGGGCGTCATCGCCAACCTGGCCTTCGTGTTCGGAGAAGCCGTCCTCTTCCCTCGAGGCCTCTCCGGCGGGCTCGATTTCTTCTCTCTCTTCGTCGGCGCGGCCGCGCTGGCCGCTCTCGTGTGGCGGAGACTGGATCTCCTCTGGATCATCGGGGCGGGCGCCGCCGCGGGACTCCTCCGCGCTCTCCTGCGCTAGCGCCGGAACGTCCAGCGCAGCTTCAGGACGACCTCGTCGGCGATTCGTCGGAGGTTCGTCGTCTCCTCGATCGGGCTCACCCATCCCCGGTTCCAGACGAGAAACAGGTCGCGCCCGGGCTGGATCGTCCAGCGGAGGATCGAATTGATGCCGACGTTGCGCGAGATCGAGTCGTACTGGACGAAGCTCTGGAGAAAGAGATCCGGACTGAAGGAGTAGGCCGCTCGGAACTGCCACAGGCGCTGAATGAAATTGCCCTGCGGAAGGTAGCCGTAGTCGTTCACGGCGTCGAGCTCGAGCTGGAGCCGCCCCGACGGCCCCGCCCACATGACCGATCCGAACGTCTCCGTCAACCGCCCCGTGAAGAAGTCCCCCCACCAGACGTGAGCCGAGACCCGCAGAGGCAGGGCGTCGGGGGAATTGACTTCGACGCGAAAGCGCGAGAACGGGTAGCTGCCAGTCGGGATGACGACGCCCGGCGAGACCTCGAAGGGCGCGTCGAGTCGTTCGAACTGCGGCATCCAGTTCGCCTCCAGGTGCCACCCCGACCGCGTTCGAACGTTGAAGGGCGCCATGAAGACGCTCCAGGACTCGGTTCGGCCCGACAGGTCTTCGATCAGAATGGGATTGAGCTCGAAGAAGAATTGCTGGACCCAGTCGAAGGGCGCGGTCTCCGGCCTCGGCTGGTACGCGACGCCGAGGCTGTACCGCCGGATCCCGCGGCGCGGAAGAAAGCCGAGCGCCGGCTCGAGCGCATCCCCAAACTCGTCGAACCGGAGGCTCACATCCCAGAGATCGTTCGGATAGTCGATCTTGATCCCGTAGCCGGTCCGCCGTCCGTTGGAAGGGTCCCCTCCGCTGCCCGCGCCCCAGACGCCCACGAAGAAGTTCTTGTCCCCCTGAAAGCGGGACGTCCGCCAGACCGCGTCGCCGCCGGCCAGCCAGTTCGCGCCGACTCCCGACGGGTCCCCGTTCGTCCCGACGGCTCCGAGCCGAAGGTGCGAATCGACGTCGTAGGTCAGCCGCCCCGCGAAGAGGTTCGCCGCCTCGGCGCCGCCCGCCGTCGCGGTCTGAGTGTCCAGCACGGCGATCCCGAAGCGCCCCGCCTGGCCGAGCACTTTCGCGCCGACGTCGATCGGCACGACGTTCCCGTCGAAGAGCCCGACCCGACGGGAGTAGAAGGGAATGAAGTCGTCCTGGAGACCGAGCGCGAACCCGAAAAGGTTGGAGCCCTCGAGAAAGAAGGCGCGCTTCTCGGGAAAGAAGAGCGGGAAACGCGTCAAGTTGATCTGGCGGGCGTCGGCCTCCGTCTCCGCGAAGTCGGGGCGCGCCGTCAGCACGCCGTCGAGCTGCGGCGTGAAGCTGTAGCGAACGTCCCCCCCGGCCTGTCCCTTCACGAACTTCCGCCCCGAAAAGGGCTCGTTCACGTACTGCGCGAGCGCGTAGGGCACCACCGACAGGCCCAGTCCCTGCCGCAGGGCGCCGACGCCGGTGAGCGAGCCGGCGCGCGACAAGTCGTCGAATTTGGCGTCGAGGGTCGCGCCCGACCAGCGCAGAAACAAAAGGTCTCTGGGCACGGACCGCTCGACGTTCAAGCCCCAGGAGTCGAACCCCTCGGGGAAGCGAAGCGTCGCGGCCGGAATCCGGATCTCCGCCGTCCAGCCCGCGGGCGTGCGACGAGTCGCCGCGTTCCAGATCCCGTCCCAGTCGCGCGACTGCTCTTCGGGCCCGGACACCAGTCCATCGGTCCGGGAACCTCCGGCGTTGACCTGGAAGAAGTATCCGGTTCGGCCGTCCCGGAAGGTATCGAGGAGGATCGTCACGGTGTCGTCCGTCGTGAGATCGGCATCGCGCTGGAGCGTGTGGATCGCGAGGCGGCGGGGGTCGGGGTCGTCGCACGTGATGCCGAAGTAGAGATTTTCGGCGTCGACGAGGAGCCGGACCTCGGTGCGGTAGGCCGTTGGCTCGCCGGGCCGCGGCGCTTGTTGTGTCAGAACGACGGCCTGCGCCTGCTGCCATGCGGGCTCGTCGAGCGATCCGTCGAGTCGGATGCCTCCGGCCGCGGCTGCGGCGACGAGGACGGGCCGGTCGCCGACGTCGGACCCGGTCGACTGAGTTCGGGAGACGGCCCTCGCCTTTCCCGACAGGACCATGAGCGCCAGAGTCCAGGCGCCGGCAGAGGGAACACGCCGGCTCAATCCTCCGCATTCTACGCGTCCGAGGCGTTCATCCTGCGTTCACTCGAAAGTGTCTAGCCTCACTCTCGAATCGTTCGTGCAGAGAGCACGCGACGAAAGGAGAGATGTGAAATGAAGAAGAACCTGATTCGCTCGGCCGCCCTGGCGGCCGCTCTGGCTTTCCCGGCTGCGATGTTCGCCCAGGCGCCCGCACCCGCTCCGACCCAGGCTCCGGCGAAGTCGACGACGAGCTCGTCCTCGACGACCTCGACCACGACCACGACGACGCATCACGCGAAGAAGCACAAGAAGTCGTCGAAGAAGCACGCGGCTCCGGCTCCCACGCCGAAGCCGGCCAGCAACTAGCCGATTCGGATCTCTCGAGAGGGCGAGCCCACGCCGGGCTCGCCCTTTCGCGTTTTCTCCCCGTCGCATCGATCCTCGAGCGAATAAGATGCACGGGTGCCTCCCCGCGCGGGCCTTGCGCTACTCGCCGCCGCCCCGCTGATTTTCGCGGCGCCGACGGCGTCGGCGCGCACCGCCCGCCTCGTGAGGCCCGGGACGCACGAACGCCTCGCGCCCGGGCAAGTTCTCGAAGTCGAGTGGCCGGCCGACGCAGTGGCCCGCGATGCGGATGAGATGGAGCTCGTCCTGTCTCTCGACGGCGGCCGGACCTTTCCGCTGCGGGTGACCGGCGAGCTGCCGAGGGGAACGACGCGAGCCGCCTGGCGCGTCCCCGCGCTGCGCTCCTCCCGGGCCCGGCTCGCGCTGCGCGCCGGAGAAGGCGAGGAGAAACGCGAGGCCGAGGCGATCCGGGCGATGAGCGACGTCTTCGAGATCCTCCCCGGCGACTCGCCGTCCGAGGAGCTCCTTCCGCTGCGTGGCGAGTGGCGCACGCGCGAGGCGGTCGAGCTGCCGCAACGGGACGGGCCCGCCTCGAGCACGCTCGCAGACGACACATCGCTCGCCGCGACCGACCGCCTGGAGGATGCCGGGGTTCCGACGCGCCCGCCGGACCGGAGTCCTCCGCGCGAGGCATTCGCCTCTTCCCGAATCGGCGCTTCCGAGTCTCCGCGCCCGGCGAAGCTCGGGCCGACACCCCCTCGCCGATCTCCCCTGCCCCTGCGGATCTAAGACCGGCCCGCCTCCGGTCCCCTTCGGTTCTTTCAGAAAGGATGGCGGAAACATGTGCAGAGGATTTCTCTTCGCGGCGGCCCTCGGCTCCGTCGCGCTGCTCTCTTGGGGAGCCGTCGCCACCGCACAGGTCGCGACGCCTTCGCCGACCCCCGCGCCCACACCGGCCCCCGTCACCGAAGAGATCGTCGTCTCCGCGACCAAGTCCCCGGAGGACGCCGTCGAGATCCCCGGGGCCACGTCCGTGGTCTCGGGCGACGAGCTTCGGCGCTCGGGCGCGAAGACCGTCGCCGACGCGCTGCAGAACGTCGTCGGTCTCGACACCGGCGACGGCTCCGACAACGGAACGCGATTGCCCAACATCGGGCTCTGGGGCTTGAAGGAGTTCGACGCCCTCCTCGTGACCGTGGACGGCGTTCCGGTGGGCGGCCCTTTCAATCCGTCGCTTTCCCAGATTCCGGTTGAAGACATCGACCGGATCGAGATCGTGCGCGGGCCGCAGGGAACGCTCTACGGCGTCTCGGCGTTCGCCGGGATGGTCCAGGTCTTCACCCGCCGCAATCTCCCGGCCACGAAGATCTCGGGTACCGTGACGGGGGGCGGCGGCTCGTTTGGCCAGTGGAACGGCGCCGTCAACTGGGGCTCCGAGGTCTCCCCGGGGCTTCACGTCGGGGTCTTCGGAGCGATGTCCCGCGGCGACGGCTGGCAGGACGTCACCGACTGGGCCAACGACCGCGTCGCCCTCTCGGTGCGCAAGGACTGGAGCTCGGGCGCTTCGCTCGACACGACGCTCGGGTATTTCCGCTTCACGAACCTCTTCGGATCGCCCACACCCGTGGACGCCGGCGAGGTCGTGCCCAACTTCTTCATCGACCGGAACTACGCGATCCGCGGTGCGCGCCTCGATCACCACGTTCTGTCGCTGACGTCCAACCTGACCGTGCCGATCACGACACAGTTCCGTTTCCAGAACACTCTCGGATTCGCACGCGACGCGCAGACAACGGCGCGATCCTTCATCAACGCGGTCGACGGCCTCGAGGCGGAAGGGGACGGCTCCTACTTGAAGCCGACGGAGACGGCCGTCTTCGACGACGCGCGGCTCGTTTACGAGTTCCAGGCGGCCGGGCGCCATCAGTTGATCGGAGGCGCGGCAGTCACGTGGGGTCGGACGACGGCCGAAGGCATCGGTTTCGACTTCGACGTTCTTCTCACCCCCGACCCCGTCGTACCGTCCATCGACGACGTCCCCGTGGGCGACAATCGCTCCTTCAACGACCGGCGCACGTTCGTCGGTGTCTACGCGAACGACGAT
>JBKPSZ010000225.1:0-10960 GCA_046735265.1 Acidobacteriota bacterium
AAAAAGGGAATTGCCGTCGGCGGCCCATCGCAACGGCTGGTCGGTCGACTCGAGGCCGCGAACCGGCTGCGGGGAGCCGCCGCCGGCGCCTTCGAGCGGAGAGAGCGCGAACTCTCCCCCGGGCATCCGGACGAGCAGGAATTTGCCATCCGGCGAGACGAGCCTCCCGACGACTCCTTCGGGGGTAACGGGCCGCGCCGCGCCTCCATCCAGGCTCTGGACGAAGACGCGCCGGGGCTTTCCCGTTTCGTTGCCGTTGAACGCGATGCGCTTCCCGTCGGGAAGGAACACCCCGAAGCTCACGGACCCTGACCGATCGATCGCGTCCTTCGGGAAGGTCTTCGGCTCACCGGCACCGGTCGGCAGGAGGACGAGCGTCGGGGGCGTCGTCCGAATCTGGTTGGTCAGCACCCACTTCCCGTCGGGAGAGACGGCCACGGCGTTACCTTCCCCGAGCCGCACCGCCGCGGAGCCGTCGAGCTTCCGCATGTAGACGGAATACCCTGGGCCGCCGGCCTCCCCCTGCTCGCTGAAGGCGACCGACTTTCCGTCCTCGAAGAGGCGCGGGAAGTTCGACCACTCGAGATTCGAGAGATCCCGCTCCTTCGTCTCTCCCGGGATCAGGCCCAGGAACCCGACGCGCGCATTGATGTGTTGCAGCAGAACGCGCCCGTCGTGGGAGATGTCCTCGAGCACCTGTCCCGCCGGGGTCGTCAACACGGTCCGCTCGTGTCCGGAGAGCGTCACGGCGTAGAGAGCGCGGGCGCTGCCGGATCGAGTCGCTGTGAACCAGATCTCCCGGCCGGAAGGAGCCCAGGCCAGGCCCGCGGCGCTCTCCCACCCGTCGGACAGAGTCTTCTTCTTTCCCGCCAGGTCCATGACCGCGACGGAACCGCGGTCGTCGCCGAAGATCGGATGGTCCAGAAATGCGATGGCGTCTCCCTTCGGAGAGAGGCGCGGGTGGCTGATGTACCCGGTCGTCTCATAGAGGACCTTCCCGGCGGGAAACTCGAGGCGGTAGCGCCAATGGGGCGCCCGCACCACGGCCATGCTCGCTCCGTCCGGAGACCAGTCGGCGTCGGCGACGTCCTCGAGGATCGGGCGCGATGCGCTGCCCGACAGGGGCGCCTGCGAGAGCGTACCGGCCGCTGCGTAGCCGGTCGAGAAACGCATGGAGCTCAGGATGAGCATCTCGCCCGTGCGGGAGATCGCCTCGATTTTTCCCTCGGGAAGAGCGAGCCGCAGCGATTCGAAACTGTCGACGCGCATCGAGTAGGGCTCCGGCTTGACGGCGCCGTCCCAGGAAGCCGAATAGATGACCGTGTTCCCGTCGGGCGCGAAGCGCGCGCCCTGGATCGGGCCGCGCCGGAAGGTCAGCCTGTGGAAGGTCGGATTGGACGCGGGCGCGGCTTTCCAGATCAGCCATCCGGCGAGAAGACCGATCGCGATGGAGGCGAGGGCGAGGAGGGCGGCCGCCGTCCGGCGCGAAGGAAGACGAGTCGGGATGCCGGCCATCGGCTTCGACAGGTCCGGACGCGACGGCGCCGACAGGCCCGACAGCGCCTCGAGCGCGAAGGCGACGTCGTGCGCGGAGTGGAAGCGCTGCTCCGGGCTCTTCTCGAGGCAGTGGCGCACGATGCGCTCGAGGCCGGGAGAGAGGTTCTGGTTCGTGACGGAGAGGTCCGGCGGATCTTCCTTGAGGATCGCCGACATCGTGTCCGCAGCCGAGTCGCCGTGGAAGGCGCGCTTGCCGGAGAGCATCTCGTAGAGGATCGCGCCGAAGGAGAAGATGTCCGAGCGCCCGTCGGCGGGCTTGCCGCGCACCTGCTCGGGCGACATGTACCCGAGCGTCCCCATGACGACGCCGGGCTCCGTGGCCGCCGGGGCGGTCGGGAGGTTGGTGGCCTGGCCTTTCTCTTCGGTGTGCGTCAGCTTGGCGAGACCGAAGTCGAGGATCTTCACGCGGCCGTCGTTGGTGACGAAGACGTTTTCGGGCTTGAGGTCCCGGTGGACGATGCCCTTCTCGTGCGCCGCGGCCAGGCCGTGGACGATCTGAAGCGCGTAGTCGATGACCTTGCGCTGCGGGAGGCGTCCGCTCGAGAGAACCGCGCGAAGCGTCTCGCCTTCGAGGAGCTCCTGGACGACATAGGGCGCGTCCTCGTGGGTCCCGATGTCGTGAACGGCGGTGATGTTGGGATGGTTCAGGACGCCGGCGGCTCTGGCCTCCTGCTCGAAGCGGCGCAGGCGATCGGGATCGGCGGAGAACGAGGCGGGGAGGACTTTGATCGCCACCTCGCGGCCGAGGCGCGGGTCCTTCGCGCGGTAGACCTCCCCCATCCCACCCGCGCCGATGGGCGCGAGGATCTCGTAGGGACCGAGGCGCGATCCGGATGTCAGAGGCATCGAGTGCGGGGATTGTATCGGTAAGGCGCGGCGGCCGGAATTATCGGGCGGTGGTGGTTCCGGATGTCGGGGCGGGGCTCGTCCCCACCCGTGGTGAGCGTCGAAGGAACGCAGGTTCCGTCGGCACCGGCGGTGCGGGCGGCCGCAAGGGCCGCCCCTACATTGGCCGAGGCGGATGTCTCATCGCGTCGATGTCGGGAATCGCCCTCCGGATGTAGGGGCGGGGGTTAGCGCCGGGCGAACCCGGCGCTTGTCGCGCCCTTCGGGCGCTCGGTACGCCCCCGCCCGCGGTGTGCGGCGAAGAAACGCCGCGTCCGGAATCACCGGCGATGCGGGCGGCCGCAAGGGCCGCCCCTACACAGACGGCGGCTCGGTTCGCCATCCGGGTGGTCCGCCGGAGGATCTAATCTTTTTCCCGGTCTTCCTCGTCGAGATCCTCGACTGACTCCCGCGTTTTGTCGGTGATGATGCCGGACCCCGACCGACTCGTGCCGCCGATCGGGCCGACCCCGGCAAAACCGGTCCCTCCATGGATGGCGCCGCTGCGGTCTGGCTTGTTGGGATAGCCCCGATAGCCATGTTTGCGCCGCTTGTGGTGCTCCTTCACGCCGGCGGGCTTGGACTCGGGTTCGGTCTTGCTCGGAGTGTCTTTTTCAGGAGGCATGTCCTTCGTTGTCATCGCGAACACTCCTTTCGAAAAACCTGCACCTGTTCGTTGCAAGAAACACACCGTGGGGATCTTCCGGGCGCCATCCCAATCACGGCACAACAAGTGCTTGCAACATAGGGTAGTGCGTCAGGTGGATTGTTCCGTCGCAGAAGAAAGTAGGAAGACCATGTCTCGAATCGGGAAAACCCTCATGTGTATCGTCGCCGGGCTGTTCATCGGAGTAATGGCCCAGGCAGGGGATCAGGCAACGGATAAGAAGCTCAGTAAGTCGGACCTTCCGCCCGCGGTGCAGGTTACGGCGGACCGCGAGAGCGCTGGGGGAAAGGTCACGGGGTATTCGCAGGTAACCGACGACGGTCAGATCGTCTACCAGGTCGAGATGACCACCAACGGCGTGCCGCGGGAGGTCCTGATCGGATCGGATGGAACTGTCGTCGCGATTCAGAGCGAGGTCCAATGGGACCAACTCCCGGCGGACGTCCAGAACGGCCTCAAGGAACAGGCCGGCTCTAACAAGTTGGGCAAGGTCAGCTCGGTTACGAAGAACGGGAACATCGTCGGCTACGAGACTTTCGTCACCCGCAACGGCAAGATGGAAAAAATCCACGTCGGGCCGGACGGGAAGTTGATGACGTCCTCGCGGTAGCTTCAGAATCCAGAGATGAATTCGATCGGAATAGCTTCGTAAGGAACTGCTCGCCCCTTCCGCCTGGCGCATTCACCAATTGGCGGATGTGGGCGGCGTGCGGTGTACCCGCGAGTTTCGCATCGATTGAAACGGGTGGCGCGTCCAGCGCCGCCCTTTTTTTTCCTCCCGTCCTACCTGTTTTCCCACCGCGGAGTCTTCCGAATGTAGGGGCGGGGGTTAGCGCCGGGCGAACCCGGCGCTTGTCGCGCCCTTCGGGCGCTCGGTGCGTCCCCGCCCGCGTTGAGCGGTAAAGGAACGCCGCGTTCGTCGGCGCCGGCGGATGCGGGCGGCCACAAGGGCCGCCCCTACATTTGCCGTGGCGATTTCGAGTCGCTTCCGGATGTAGGGGCGGGGCTCGTCCCCGCCCGCATTGAGCGGCAAAGAAACGCCGCGTTCGTCGGCTCCGGCGGTGCGGGCGGCCGCAAGGGCCGCCCCTACATTTGCCGTGGCGATTCAAGTCGCTTCCGGATGTAGGGGCGGGGCTTGCCCCCGCCCGCGTTGAGCGGCTAAGGAACGCCGCGTTCGTTGGCACCGGCGGTGCGGGCGGCCGCAAGGGCCGCCCCCACATTTGCCGTGGCGATTTCGAGTCGCTTCCGGATGTAGGGGCGGGGCTCGTCCCCGCCCGCATCCGTTGCCGTGCGACCGTCGCCCTCTGAGTGTCGGGGGGCTCGTCCCCGCCCGCCGCGACTCAGGGCCTGCCGAGTTCGGGATCCCTCGCTATCTCTCGGGATGACCAGCTCAATCGGGCGGCCGTAAGAGCCGCCCTGGACAGACGGCGCTAGGCCCCGTCGCAGCCGAGGGCAAAGGCCAGTGCCGCGCAAACCTCTCGCATTCGACCAGGCGTGAGCTGCCCGAGCCTCCGGCCGATCGCGTCCTGCCGCACGGTGACGAGGTTGTGGAGGTTCACGGCGCAGGGAACCTTCATGCCCTCATCGACGCCGAGAGCGATCTCCGACGGCACGCCGCGAATCGTCGAGGTGATCGGCGCGATGGTCACGCGCGACAAGTACTCGATCGCGCTCGAGCGAGTCAGGATCAGGACCGGGCGTTCCTTGTCCGGCCGTTCGAATCGGTAGAGGCGGATCTCGCCGCGCTCTAGTCTTCCGGCCAATCCGCGACCTGTTCCCATGCCGAGGCGTCATCGAGCGAGTCGGGATAGCGGATAAAGCCCTGCCGATCCCGCGTTTCGCGTTCCTTTCGATCGAGCCCCCGCAGATGCGCTCGGAGGGCATCCCGAAAGAGCGCGGACCGGTTCGTCTTGAGCTTGCGAACCGCCCTGTCGGCGGCGCGTAGGAGGTCTTCTTCCAGTACGACCTGGATCGTAGTCATGTGTGGATCCTAGTCCACAGTCGACTCCACAGTCAAGATTGTGTCGTCTCCGGGTGTAGGGGCGGGGGTTAGCGCCGGGCGAACCCGGCGCTTGTCGCGCCCTGCGGGCGCTCGGTGCGTCCCCGCCCGCGCTGATTTGGCGGTCTCCCGAGGTGACCCGTCATCGGGTCATTCTGAGCGAACGAAGGATCCGAGCTTCTACGCTCAGAGCCTTCCGAGTCCGGGATCCCTCGCTCGGGATGACCGGCCTATCGCGGGCGGCCGCAGGGGCCGCCCCCCCATCCGGCGGAAGGAGTCTCAACCTCGCGTACGCTCGACAGCGCGCTTCCAGCCGGCGAAGGCCGACTCCCGTCGGTCCTCGCCCCAACGCGGCTCGAACGTTCGATCGGCCTTCCAGAGCCGCCGCAGCTCGTCCGTGGACTCGAAGACGCCTGCGGCGAGGCCGGCTGCGTAGGCCGCGCCGAGCGCCGTCGTCTCGCGCACGACCGGGCGAACTACCGGGACGCCGAGCACATCGGCCTGGAGCTGCATCAGAAAATTGTTCGAGGTGGCTCCCCCGTCCACCTTCAGAGCCGTAAGCGGTCTCCCGCTGTCCGCTGTCATCGCGTCGGCGACTTCCCTGCTCTGAAAGCAGATCGCCTCGAGCGTGGCGCGCACGAGGTGGGCGCGGCCGGCATGGTGCGTCAGGCCCACGATCGCGCCGCGCGCCTTCATGTCCCAATAGGGCGCGAAGAGACCCGAAAAGGCCGGCACGAAGTAGACCCCTCCTGCATCCGGAACGCTTTCGGCGATCGCCTCGGTCTCGGCCGCGCTGCCGATCAAGCCCAGATTGTCCCGAAGCCACTGCACGGCCGCGCCGGCGACCGCGACGGAACCCTCGAGCGCATACGCCCGCTCCCCGGGACCGGCGCAAGCCGCGGTCGCAAGCAGGCCGCAGGAGCTTCGGACCGGTCTCTCGCCGACGTGCTCGAGCAGGAACGATCCGGTCCCGTAGGTGTTCTTCGCCTCCCCCGCCGCGAAGCAGCCCTGCCCGGCGAGCGCGGCCTGCTGATCTCCCAGGTCGCCGCAGACGGGCACGCGCGCGCCGAACGGCCCGTCCGGGAGCGTGTGGCCATAGGGTTCCCGGGCAATGGACGGCCGGATCGCCGGCAACGCGTCCCGCGGCACGCCGAACCGGTCCAGAAGATAGGGGTCCCACTGGAGATCTTCGAGGTTGCACAGGAGCGTGCGCGACGCGTTGGTCGGGTCCGTCACGTGCGCGCCGCCGCGCGGCCCGCCGGTCAGGTTCCAGATGATCCAGGAGTCGATCGTGCCCAACCGAAGATGCCCCGAGGCAGAGAGCTCGCGGAGCCCGGGGACATTTTCCAGGAGCCATTGGATCTTGGTCGCCGAGAAGTAGGTCGAGATCGGCAGACCCGTGCGAGAACGCACCTCCTCTTCCCATCCCCTCTCGATCGCGGCGCGGCACTCCGGCGCCGTTCGCGTGTCCTGCCAGACGATCGCGTTGGCGGCGGGCCGGCCGTCTCGCGCGTCCCAGGCCACCACGGTCTCGCGCTGGTTGGTGATCCCGATCGCGAGAACGCGTCCCGGTGCCGCGTTGCGCAGCGCCTCCGCGGCCGTTTCCTCGACGCGCTCCCGAATATCGACCGGGTCGTGTTCCACCCAACCGGGCCGCGGGAAGATCTGACGGTGCTCGCGGTAGGCCGAGGCGGCGGGTCGCCCTTCGAGGTCGAACAGGATGCAGCGAGTGCCCGTGGTTCCCTGGTCGATCGCCGCCAGGTACTCGCGCATCGCGGCACGATCCTATCCGGGTGCCGCTCTCCCTTCCGCAGTGCAGTCGAGGCGTGCCGGGGGACTGTCAGCCGGAGCGACGCGGCTCAAGTGACGCGCGCGGGCTTCGCCGATCCACGCGCGGCCAATTGCCCTGAGAAGAGCTCACAGCGATCATCTTCGACGTTTCTAAGTTTGAAGATCGAGGGCGGAGCGCCGAGGAGTGGTGATAGATTCGTTTCGTTCTCGCTTCGCTCGCCTTCCGCCAGACCCGGTCTGACGAATCCCGACCGAAAACAAAGGTAACGAGAATGCAGAGCGCCGCGCGCCGCGGCACCTCCGCTCACGACCTTGAATCGGAAGGAGAGAGTCATGCGGACCACTTGTCGGATATTCCTGGCATCGATTCTTCTGATGGCGGTGGTCGGAATCGCCTCGGCGCGGCAAGACAGTGCGCCGCCCCCCTCACCGGCTCCCGTGCCGGCCGTGACCCCCGTCCCCGCAGTCCCGCCGATCCCCGGCGATCAGCCCCCAGTGCCCGATCTGGTCGTGACCGCCGTCCCCGATCTGCCGCCGATGCCCGGCACGCCGAGCGACGTTCCAGCCGTCGAGCCGGCGGTTCCTGCGAGCCCGAGCACGCCTCCGCTCGTTGCGCCCGAGCCCCCTGCCGTCGTGCCGGTCGAGAACCCGCCAGCGCTCGAGAAGCTGCCGGTCAGCGCCGTAACCACAAAGCGCGTAACGAAAAAGATCGTCAAGAAGCCGATGGAGAAGCCCGCGACCCAGGAGGCGGACTCCGCCAAAGCGGCCGGAGCCGCGGTGAGCGCGGCGGCCGTTGACACGACCGGGAACACGCCGCCTCCTCCTGGCGCCGCAGCGAGCACGGCGCCCGCGGCGAGCATCGCGCCCCCGCCGGCACCTCCAGCCGAAGAGTCGGCCGTCGAAAATCCCGAGGGAACAGTCTCGAAAAGGCAGATGGGGATCGGCGGCTGGAGCCTCGTCGCTGCCGGCGTCATCGCTCTCTTCGCCATCATGACCCTGCTCCGACGCCGGCGCACGCGGGTCCGAAGAAGCCGGACCTCGATCGTGGACCACGAGACTCTCACCCCTGAGCAGCAACCGGCTTCCCTGCTCTCCCAGGAGCTGAAGCCAGCCCTCGTGCCGCGACCGTAACCTGCACGGACCAGGAATTCGAGAAAGGCGGGGGCAGATCCCCGCCTTTCGTTTTTTGCGTCTTCCTGCGAAGGTCGCGTTCGGGTGCAGGGGCGGGGCTCGTCCCCGCCCGCATGAATCGTTCCCGGCTATAGCGGGCGGCCGCCAAGGGCCGCCCCTACTCAGACGGCTCGACGTTTCGCCGTCCGTGTGTCGGGACGGGGTTAGCGACGGGCGAACCCCTCGCTTGTCGCGGCTCAGGAGCCGCTTCGTGCGTCGCGCCCTTCGGGCACTCGGTACGTCCCCGCCCGCATTGATCAACGGACCGTGACGCGCTTGCACCGCCGGGCGGCCGCAACGGCCGCCTCTATGCAGATCGCGTGAGAACCGCCCGACTCTCCTGCCCGTGCCTCCTCTCGGCATCCCGCGCGACCCCGCGAAGCATTCCGCGGAAGACGAACCGGTGGAAGGGGTACAGCGCATACCAGTACGCGATCCCGAAGAGGCCAGCGGCGTCGAAGATTGCGGTCTGCCGGATCTCGGCGCCGCCGGGCGCCGAGGTCGTCTCGAACTGCAGCCAGGCCCGGCCCGGCACCTTCATCTCGGCTCGCAGACGCAGGAGTGCCCCTCTCTCGATCTTCTCGACGCGCCAGAAGTCGAGCGGATCGCCTTCGTGGATCTCCTCGGGATGCGGTCGGCCTCGCCGCAGGCCGACGCCTCCGGCCGCAAGGTCCAGCGCGCCCCGTAGCTTCCACAGCCACCCGCCGTAGTACCAGCCATTCCGGCCCCCGATCCGCAGCACCGACCGGTACACCGCCTCGTGCGGCACGGAAACGACCACAGCGCGCGAGTCGATGAACCGCGTCCCCACGAGCTCACCGCCGTAGCGCTCGCGAAGACCTGCGGAGGAGACGGCGTCCGACCAGCGCGTGCGCGCGTAAGCCTCCTCCTCGTTGATCAGCGCCGCGGCGATCGCTTCGCGGACGCCTCGCGGCCGCACGGGAAAGACCGCGAGGGACGATGGATCGCGGACCACCGTGGGGTTGCGAAGGCTCTCGATCAGCTTCCTTCCCACCCGCGCGTAGATCGGTGTCACGAGTCCGAGCCAGAGGCTCGAGAGGCGCGGCGTCAGGAAAGGCACCGGAATCAGGAAGCGGCGCAGGCCGCGCTGCCGCGCGTACTCGCGCATCAGGTCGCCGTATGTCGTCCGATCGGGGCCGCCGATCTCGAAGATCCGCTCGGCACCTGCCGGAAGGTCGATCGCCGCGGCCAGGTACGCAACGACGTCTCCGATCGCGATCGGCTGGGTCTCGACCGACACCCAGCGCGGGCAGATCATGACAGGCAGCCGTTCGACGAGCGCGCGGATCATCTCGAAGGAGAGGCTCCCGGACCCGAGGATGATCGAAGCGCGCAGCTCGACGACCGGCACTCCCGATTCGCGCAAAATGTCTCCGGTCTCCTGGCGGCTGGCGAGATGCTCGGACAAGCCGGTCCCGCGCTGGCCGAGGCCGCCCAGATAGACGATCCGCCGGACGCCGGCGGCCCTCGCGGCCTTTCCGAAGATCCTCGCCGCCTCACGGTCGCGAGCCGCGAAACCCTCGCCGCCGCCCATCGAGTGGATGAGGTAATAGGCCGTCTCGATTCCCTCGCAGGCGCGGGTGACGGACGGCTCGTCTACGGCATCGCCCCGCGCCACTTCGGTTGAGTCGGCGACGCGTCCGCGGAGAGCCTCGGGGCGCCGGGCGAGACACCGAAGCGGAATGCCGCGGCGTTCGAGCTCGGCTCGAAGGCGGCCGCCGATATAGCCGGTCGCTCCCGTGAGCAGGATTCGAGGTTCGGGAACTCTCGTTGGAGCCGTCGCAGCGTCCACTGACATGCGCCTCAATGCAGCACAAGACGTGCCGGACGTGAAAATGCTGCCTACACGGAAGGCGCGAGCGGTTTCTCCGACTGCAGGGCGGGGGCTCGTCCCCGCCCGCGGGGTGGCGGCGAAGAAATGCGGCGTCCGTACGCACGGGCGGTGCGGGCGGCCGCAAGGGCCGCCCCTACACAGCCGGTGCCTCGATTCGCCCTCCCGGGTATAGGGGCGGAGCTTGTCCTCGTCTGTGGACCTTCAGTCAGTCGGGTGCGTGGAGGTCCGAGGAAGGGCCTCGGGATTCGCGGCGACTACGCTGCAGCGGCGGCGCGCACGAGATCCGACTTGACCCGGGCGAGCTTCGACGCGAGGAGTTGAGACTGGCCGCCGGCACGCTCTTCCGAATAAGGCAGCGCGGGAGCCGCCTCCTGCGATTCTCCGACAAACTTCTCTTTGTCGATGGTCCAGTGGCGAAGAGTTCGACCCGCAATTGCGTGAACGGGTTGGATGCTCATGAGGATTGCCTGCTCTCTTGGGGAGACCGACGGGAAGCTCTCGAGGTCAGTCACGCCTTTCTGGGATGGTCGGTACGAGCGGTCTGGCCCGCGCTACCGAGACGGCCTGTCGGCGTCTGCCGACCGACAGGCCTCGAGGATGACTGACCCCAAGTGAATGCTTCACCATTTTCGAAGTGCCTTTTGGATCGATTCCGCTTGCTCGTCCAGCCGGTTCACAGTCCGAGCAGGGATTTCGGGCCGGTCGACGGCGGTTCGGGTTCCGGCGTCAGTTCCCCCTTCGGCGTCGGACTGACCATTTCACCGGCCTTGTGTCCAGCCGCTGCTCCGGCCACGCCTCCCACCGCCGCCCCCGCGATTGCGCCGACGGGTCCACCCAGCGCCGCGCCGACAACCGCGCCGGTCGCCGCTCCGCCAGCGGTTCCCACTCCGGTACCGACCGGTTGAGAAGCCGGCTTTCCCGTCGGATTGACCGCTTCGCCGGCCGTATGTCCAGCCGCGGCTCCCGCCACACCTCCCACTGCCGCCCCCACGGCCGCGCCCACCGGACCACCCAGCGCCGCGCCGACCACCGCGCC
>JBKPSZ010000226.1:0-4392 GCA_046735265.1 Acidobacteriota bacterium
GTCTTTGCCGGGCTTGCCCAGATCGGCCGCGTAACTGATGCGGACGACGTACTGCTTGTTCGGCGAGACCGTGGCAAAGCTCGCGAGAACGTCTCCTCCCGGGCCCGCCGACTGCAGCGCGGGGAAGGCGTACGCGCCGCGCGGGAGTCCCGCGAGCGACGTCGGCCCCGCGTCGTCGACCAGGTCGGGCAGGTTGTAGACGGCGGCTTGCGTCGCGTCGATCGCCTCGTCGAGGAAGAACGAGGCATAGCGAGCCTGAGAAGCCCCCGCCTCCTCCCACCAGACGACGGAAAGAATGGATCGGTTGCGGTAGACGTCGTCGCCGTTGTCGTCGAGCAGGTGCACCGTCTGGTGCGTCAGGAGCATCTGCGGGTTGAAGGCGTGCGGGAATCCATTGCTCGGGAGCAGGTTCACGACGGTCCAGGCGCTCCCCTTCTTGAAGGCGACGCGAATCGCGTTCAGGACCGAGCTCTCCTCCCGCCAGAGGACCACGAGGGTGCCGGTGGGCTCGTCGAGCGTCAGATCGAGGCTCGTCTTCGGGTTCCCGCTGGCGGTGCCCGGGATCGTGCCGCCCGCCTTCTTGCCGTCCTGCGCGACGGAGCTCCAGGCGATCACGAAATCCTGCGGCGAGCCGGCGACTCCGACTTCGCTCGCGAGCCCGGTCGCCAGCGTGTAGAGAGTCCCGTCGGAAGACAGGAGCGTCCGCTTCTGCACCTCGGCAGGCGCGGCGATCGCGGCGCCGACGAGGAGCGCGAAAGCGAGTCCGATCCGACTCAGGCGTCTCACGTCATGCCCTCAGGTTGATCATCCCCATGAGGCTGACCTGCCGGAGATAGTGCTTGAGCGCTGGGAAGTCGGGATAGAAGCCGGCCAGGGCGTCGTATTCGGCGTCCGCCTCCGCTTCGAGCCCCATTTCCGAATAGGTTTCCGCGAGCAGGTAGTGGGCGTTCTTGATCACGTCGTCGCGCCCGAATTCCTCGCCGAGCGCGAGCGCCTGGCGGCCCCAGTCCGCCGCCTCGTCGAGTCGGCTGCGCTTGACACTCGCGAAGCAGAGATCGAGCATCGGCGTGTCCATCGCCTGGCGCGCGCCGAGGTCGCGGAGGAGTCCCAGGGACCGCTCGACGAGCGGAAGCCCCGTTTCGATTTCGTCGAGCGCGATGTGGCAGTAGCCGAGGTTGTCGGTTGCGACAGCGGCGGGACGCGTCAGGCTCTCGCCTTCCGCCTCGAAGCGGGCCACCGCCTCGGAGAAGAGGTCGCGGGCCACTTCGAAGTGGCTCTCGTGGAGCTCGAGGTTCGCGAGGAGATTGAGCGAGCTGCCCGTCAGTTCTTCGAGGCCGAGCTCGCGGCTCTTCGTGAGCGCGCTCTGCGCGTAGAAACGCGCTCGCGTGTATTCGCCCCGCGCTTCGTGCGCATTGGCCGAAACATACGCCGCGAGCACGCCGTTGAAGCTCGACGGGTTCCGCAGCAGGATCTCCTTCAGCCGTCCGAGATCGAAGTCGCTGCGGTCCATCTCGATGAGCGTCGTCGCCCGGTTGCACGTGAAGAGATCCTCGAGATCCCGGTCCTTCCAGCCGCGCGCCAGGGAGAGCCCGTCGTCGTAGAGCGTGAGCGCGCGCTCGTAGTCGCCCGACCAGATCGCTTCACGCGCGGTCTTGCGCAGAAATTCCAGATGTTTGCGGCGCTCGTTCACGGCTGTGCCGAAGGCTAAACCATCATTGTAAAGCCGGATCGGCCGGGCTCAAGACTTTTCCTCGGTCGAGCTATCCGAGTCGGCCGGGGAGGTGGGGTCCTGTTCCTGCTGGAGCCGTTTGAACCGCACGAAATCGCGGACTTCCCGGCGGGCTTCCTCCGGGAGGGCGCTGAAATCGCTGACGAGCTGTCTCGAATCGGGATCGACGGGGAGCTCGGTCTCGCCGAAGAACTCGCCCATCTTCAGATCGAAGACCTGGAGGATCTTGAAAAGCGTGTCCAGGCCGACCTTGTATTCACCCTGCTCCATCCGGGAAAGATCCGACTGTGCGACGCCGATCTTCTCGGAGAGCTCCATCTGGGTGAGGCGATGCCCCTTCCGCAACTCGCGGATTCGAGACCCGACGAGCTGAGCCTTGCGCGGCGATTGCGAAGAGGCCATCGCGTTTCAATCCAATGTCAGATGCAATGCTATTGCACCATAAAGTTAGTATAATGCCCGGCCGCCCGGCGATGTCAAGAGAAAGCAAGCGCTCAAACGCCAACTTTTTCCTCCTGAAGGAGTTGATCGTCCGGGATCTTCGGGCGCGGTACGCCGGCTCCGGGCTCGGCTGGCTCTGGGCCTTCGCGAGCCCCGTGCTCTGGATGGCGCTCTATACGCTGGTTTTCTCCGTGATTCTGAGAGTCGGAAGCCCGCCCGGCTACGCCGGCTTTCCGGAATTCCTTCTCGCGGGACTGCTCCCGTGGATGGCATTCCATGAGGCGATCACCCGCTCCTCGACGGCGTTGACCGACAACGGAGCGATGGTGAAGAAGACCGTCTTTCCGATCGAGACGCTCCTCGTTTCCATCGTTCTCGCCGGTCTGGTGAATCAGCTCTTCGCCTTCTCCGTCTTTGCGATCTACCTCGCGGCGATCGGCCACCTCTCCTTGCCGTGGATCCTCCTCGCCTTGCCCGCGCTCGTTCTCCAGGCGGCGTTGACGTACGGGCTGGCCTGCCTGGTCGCGACGATCTCGACGTTCGTCCGCGACGCTGTTCCGCTCGTTGGGATCGCGCTGACGGTCCTCTTCTATGCGACGCCGATCGTCTATCCGGCCGAGCTGATGCCGGATCGGCTCCGGGTCCTCGCCGAGGCCAATCCCCTCGCTCTCCTCGTCTCCTGGTATCGCGACGCTTTCACGCTGCATCGCGTCCCCGACGCGCGTTCCATCCTCTTTCTGGTGGCCTTCGCGGGCCTCGCGCTCGCGGCGGGATCCGCGCTGTTTCGAAAGGCGAAGCCCCATTTCGCGGACCTCATCTGAAGGAATGTTTTGCGGAGGGGCGTGTTAAGGGTGCGCGGTTTCCATTCCTTCGAACGTCTGCGAACGGGTCGATTCTCCCAGGAGGTCACGTGAGAAAGCCGCTCTTCTTCTGTCTCGCTGCGGTGTGGGCCGCCGGGTGCGCCGGCTCGACCAGGTCTTCCGCCGCCGCCGGCTCCGCTTCGAGCCAGTCCCCCGCCGCGACGCCCACGCCGAGCGTCGCGCAGCGAGTCAATCCCAACATCGTCGAGGACACCCCGACCTATTCGATCGAGCGTCTCAAGAAGTCCGAATACATCCGCGTCGACGCGACGCACATCCGTCATCCGATCGTTCGCCGTCCGGTGGAGATCTACAAGGAAGACGACGAGTACTACTACGTGTACACGCCGAAGGTCCTGCCGCAGGAGCAGGCCGCGGCGGCGGCGGCGACTCCGAAAGCGTTGACGTCTCAGCCGCCCGATCCGAATCCGCCGTCGTCCGGACCAGGCGCCGACTACGGAATGCCACCGGAGGATTTCGAAGACCTGACTCCCGCGCGTGCCTCCGCGAACTTCCGTCTGGAACCGGTCGCGGACTCCGGCCTCCCGGCGAAGGGAATGTGGCGACACTCCTTCGCCATCGCGGACATGAACGGAGACGGGATCCCGGACATCGTGGCCCCTCCGGCGCGTCTGGGAGGACAGGCGACGCTGCACATCTGGTACGGAGACGGGAAGGGACACTTCCAGCCGGCCCAGCTCAAATTCACGAGCAAAGGGAAGCCGCAGAACTTCACCGCGGACTATGGCGGTGTGGCGGTCGGAGACATCGACGGCGACGGCAAGCCCGACGTCGTGATGGCGATGCACAGTGGAGGAATCGCGGCGCTCTTCGGAGTGCGCCCGGGCGAGTTCGAAGTCTCGAGCCAGGGACTGCCGGGACGCGAATTCTCGACACAGGCCGTCGCGCTCGTCGACGTCAACGGCGACGGAAAGCTCGACATCGTCGCCTCGGCCGACAACTACGAGATCGGAACGGGCGGCGCCTGGGAGCCGCACCAGATTCGCGTCTATCTTTCCGACGGATCGCGCGGATGGAAATACTCGCCGGATTCGCTCGTCGATGGAGCCTGGTCGAACTGGCTCGAGGCCTTGGATTACAACGGTGACGGTCGGCTCGACATCGTGACCGGGAGCCAGGTCTACGGAGCCGTTCAGATGCTCTGGGCGAATCAGGGAAACGGAAAGTTTGCGACCGGCTACTTTCCGCAGATCGAGATCCACGGTTTTCACTTCGCGATGGCTCCCGGAACCTACGGCCGGAAGCGAATCCCCGCCTTCGCCGACACCTTCTACCGATCGACCAACGTCCCCGCGCGTCTGGAAGCCGAGGGCGTCTCGGTGTACTCCTACGAGGCCGGAG
>JBKPSZ010000227.1:0-6549 GCA_046735265.1 Acidobacteriota bacterium
GATGACGCCTCTGCCGAAGCCCTCCGTGGATACCGGCGCCGGGCTCGAGCGCATCGCCGCGGTCCTCCAGGACGCGACCAACAATTTCGACAGCGATCTCTTCCGGCCGATCACGGCTGAGATCGAGCGGATCTCGGGACGGCGCTTCGCCGGCGGGATGGCTCCCGAGGACGCCCCGTTCCGCGTGATCGCCGACCACGCCCGGGCGGTCACGATGCTGATGGGGGACGGCGCCGTCCCGTCGCCGGAAGGGCGCGGCTACGTCCTTCGGCGAATCATCCGCCGGGCCCTGCGGTATGCGCGGCACCTCGGGGTGGAGGAGCCGATCCTTTGCCGCCTGGCGCCGGTCGTGATCGGGCTCTTCGACGGGATCCACTTCCGCCGGAGCGGCGCCGGCTGGATCGCCGAGGGTGCGGGCAACTATATCAATATTGATATAGTGTTCGGGTCGACGCTGCGGGCCGAGGAAGAACGCTTCCTCCAGACTCTCTCCTCGGGAGTCGATCTCGTGGCTGCCGAGATCGAGAGCCTGCGCCGGAAGGGCTCCCGTCGTCTCCCGGGCTCGGCCCTCTTTCGCCTCTACGACACGCATGGAATTCCCGTGGACGTCATCGAGGAGATCGCGGCGGACGAGGGGCTCTCCGTGGACCGCGAGGGCTTCGAGGCCGCCATGGAGGAGCAGCGGACGCGCTCCCGCACGTCGGCGAAGTTCGAGGCGGCGGACGTCTCGGCCTTCGAGCGCCTGGAGCTGCCCGACGCGCACTCGGTCTTCCGCGGTTATCCGGAGCAGGACTTCGTCTCTCTGCCGGACGCGCGCGTCGTCGGCCTGGTGAAGGACGGCGAGACTGTCTCGGTTCTCGCGGCGGGCGAGACCGGCGACGCGGTGGCGGATCGGACCGTGTTCTATCCGGAAGGGGGAGGGCAGGTCGCGGACACCGGCACCTGGAGCTGGGCCGGCGGGGAGGCGGAGGTCACCGACGTCCGGCGCCCGATCCCGAACCTGATCGCTCACCGCCTGCGCGTGACGCGCGGCAAGCTCTCGCTCGGCCAGAGCGTCGCGATGGCGGTCCCGGAGTGGACGCGGCGCCGGACGCAGGCGAACCACACCGGCACGCACCTTCTCCACGCAGCCTTGCGCCGCGTTCTCGGCGCGTCCGCCCGGCAGATGGGTTCGCTCGTCGCGCCCGACCGTCTTCGGTTCGACTACGCGGCGGGCAACGCCCCGACACCGGCCGAGCTCGCGGAAGTCGAGCGCCTCGTCAACGAGGAGATCCTCCGGGACCGCCCCGTGGCGAAGGACGTCATGGCGATGGAAGACGCGCGCCGCAAGGGCGCGGACATGTTCTTCGGCGAGAAGTACGCCGAACGCGTCCGCGTCGTCGAGGTCGAGGGCTTCTCGACCGAGCTCTGCGGCGGCTGTCACGTCGGTCGGACGGGGGAGATCGGGTCCTTCAAGATCGTCTCGGACCGGGGCCTGGCCGCGGGAGTCCGTCGACTGGAAGCGGTGACCTCGCTCGGCGCCGTCGAGCTCCTTTCCCGGGATGAAGAGACGTTGAACGCGATCGCGGCGGCGGCGCAGACGTCGCGCGACGGACTCGTCGACCGCTTCCAGGAGCGGGAGGACCGAATCAAGGCGCTCGAACGCGAGGTGCAGTCCCTGAAGCTGAAGCTCGCTTCGGGCGACGGCGGCGCGTCCGGCGAGACGGTCGACGTCGGAGGGATCTCGCTCGTGCGCCGGATCGCCCCGGGACTCTCGATCCCGGAGCTGCGGAATCTCTCCGATACGCTGCGGTCGCGGATCAAGAGCGGCGTCGTCGTGGTCGGCACGGCTCACGAGGGGAAGACGTCGGTGGTCGCGGCCGTGACACCGGACCTCTCGCCGCGCGTCTCGGCCTCGCGCATCGCGGCGCGGATCGGCAAGGCCCTGGGCGGCAGCGGCGGCGGCAAGGCGGATCTCGCGCAAGCGGGCGGGAGGAATGAAGCGCTCCTTCCGGCGGCGCTCGCGGAGGCCGAGGCCGCCCTGCGCGAGCTCCTCTCCGAAGTCGCGTAGGCGCCGCGTTTAGCGCAACGGGGGCGGGGTGCGCCGGGGCGCTATAATGTTGCCCACCGACTGCACTTGCGAAATCGCGCCATGAATTGGAAAGGCCTCTTCGGCCTGGGGATCCTTCTCGCCACGACCCTGCCCGTCGAGGCCCGGGTGCGGGTCGGCGTGCGCGACGGCCGCCGCTTCGTCTACAACGACGGGATCGGCGAGGCGGTGCACGAGGCTCTCGGCAAGAGCGATGACTGGCTGCGCACGCGGGTCGCGCTTCCCTCGCTCTACGACGCGTTGATCGACGACACGGCCCGGAGCCACTCCGTGGATCCGAAGCTCGTGAAGTCGGTCATGCTGGTCGAGTCCGCGTTCAACCCGGCGGCCGTTTCCAGGAAGGGCGCGCGGGGCCTGATGCAGCTCATGCCGGACACCGCCCGCCAGCACGGTGTCCAGAACAGCTTCGACCCGGCGGACAACATCCGGGGCGGCACACGGCACCTCGCCTACCTTCTCGGCGTCTTCGGCAACGACCTGCCGCGGGTTCTCGCCGCGTACAACGCGGGGGAGACGGCGGTGCAGCGCTACGGCGGGATTCCGCCTTACGACGAAACGCGCCTCTACGTCCACAAGGCGCTGACCGCCTACTACGGCAAGGCGCCGGAGGGGCTTCCCCTCGCGACCGCCTCGCGCCCGGCGAAGGGAAAGCCGGTTCACGTGACGCGCGACGAGAACAACCGCGTGGTCCTGACGACCGAGCCCGCGCGCGCGACGTCCGCCCGGCGCGGCGACCGCTAGAGAGCCGGAGGATCGAAGTCGTGGGGCGAGCCACCGGCGAGCACTCTGCGGTCGACCAGGGCGTTTTCCTCGTCCACTTGATCCGCGCGCGCAAGAGCCTCCGCGAAGGGGCGCTCGAAGCCGCGCGATCCGAGATCGAGCAAGCGCAGATGGCGCGCCCCGACGACGAGGACGTTCTGAACCTGCTTTCGATCATCGAGTTCAAGCGCGGCAACTTTCGTGAGGCGTCCGAGGCGGCCCGCGGCCTGCTCGCGCGCAACCCCGATTCGGCCGTTCTGCACGCGAATCTCGGCCTCATCCTCTTCAAGGAGGGGAAGCTCGAGGAGGCGGAGCGGGAGCTGACGCGCGCGGTCGAGATCAAGCCCGATCACGCGCGGAGCCACCTCTACCTGGGTCTGCTCTACAAGGACCGCGGGAAGCTCGGCCTGGCGCTCGAACATCTGAAGTTCGCGGGCGCGAAGAAGCTCGTGCGCGAGATCGAAGAGATGCTCCGCGGAGGGCCGAAGGCGGCCGCGGAGCGCGCCGCCCAGGAGCAGGCCCGCTCGACCGACTTGCCGCCGTTTCTCGCGGAAGGCGAGGCCGAGCCGATCGAGGCGTCGAAGCCGAAAACGCCGACGCGGCCGATCCTGCGCCTGGCGTCGCCGTCCGACACGGCCGAGACGCCGGTGCCGGGACCTCCTCCGGCCGACGCCGAGATGGCGCCGCCTCGAGACACCGCGCCTTCGCCGGGAGCGCCCGAGCCGGCCGCGGAGGCGGAAGCGGAAACGCCGGCGCCCGACACTCCGTCGACGGGAGTGTGGAGCGACGAGATCGCCGCCGAGAAGCCGTTCCAGGGGCACCCTCTCTTCGTCGTGCGCGCCGACGGCGCTCTCGAGATCGCGTCGCCGGGAGTCGTCTACGTCCGCAAGGGGTCGGTCGTCTGGTACAGCGGCAACGTCCGGTTCACGGGCGAGCAGGCTTTCCGAGGCACGCGGCTCGAGTCGATCCTGCGCGCCGACGGGCGCGGATACCTCTTCGTCCACGATCCCGGGCGTCACGCGTTCCGGCGCGATCTCGCCGGGCAGGCGCTCTCGCTCGAGGGCAGCCGTCTCCTCGCCCTCGATCACGGCCTCTCCTTCCGTCTCGAACCGATCCACGACTTCCGGATGAACCGCCGCGTCGACATCCTGCGCATCCAGGGGAACGGGAGCGTCATCCTCTCGGTGACCGGACCGCTCCTCGCGCACGAAGTGACCGCTGAGTTCCCACTGATCGTCTCCGCGCAGGACCTCGTGGCGTGGAGCGGGAACCTGCTCCCGGCCGTCCTCGAGGACCGATTCCTCGAGGAGGTCATGCTGCCGGACTCGACGAGCGCCCCGAAGCTGCGCTTCGAAGGGGAGGGAACGGTCCTGACCGAGCCGCCGCGCCCGCGCCGCCGCGCCACTGACCGCGGGACCTCCGGGGCCGGCGACCGCCGCCGGCCGTAAGAAGTCTCCTCGGCTGCCCTCCGTCCAAGGGGTCCGCGGGCGCCTCGGAGGATCAGGCGTGCGTCGTCCGCGTCGCGCCGCGCGCCGCGGCGAACGCGGCGAGGCGCTTCGCGGCTTCGTCCAGGGCTCGCTCCGCGGTGGCGGCGTCTTCATGCTCGCAATAGATCCGGATCATCGGCTCGGTCCCCGAGAGCCGGTGCAGGAGCCAGCCGCGTTCGCCGAAGACGTACTTGACGCCGTCCAGATCTCGGACGTCCGTGACGGTCTCCCCGGCCACGCGCGCGGGGGCGTCGGCCCGGACCTCTTCCAGGAAGGCTTGGATGACCGACACGGGGAAATAGACGTCCCGCCGCCCGTAGGCGAAGGATCCGAACTCGCGCGAAAGCTCTTCGAGCGAGCGATCGAGATCCCGGCCCGAAACGGCCAGGCTCTCGAGCAGGACGAGCGCCGCGAGGACGCCGTCGCGCTCCGGCAGGTGAAAGCCGAACGCATATCCGCCGCTCTCTTCGCCTCCGGCGGCGACTTCTCCCCGGACCATCCGTTCCGCGATGTGCTTGAAGCCGATCGGAGTCTCGTAGAGCCGCGCGCCGAGAGCCGAGGCCACGCGGTCGATGAGAAGGGAAGTCGAGAAGGTTTTCGCGATTCCCCCCGAGAGGCCGCGCCGGCGGAACGCATGGAGGAGGAGGAGCGCGAGGATCCGGTGCGGCGAGACGAATTCTCCTCTCCGGTCCAGAACCCCGAGCCGGTCCGCGTCGCCGTCGTTGGCCACCGCGAGATCGAGCCCTTCGCTTCGGACCCGGTCGGCGGCGGCGCCGAGGTTCGCGGCGATCGGTTCGGGGTGGACGCCGCCGAAGAGAGGATCGCGCGACGCACGAAACGCTTCTCCGCGTGCGGCGCCGCCCGCGAGGACTTCCGGGAGGAGGGAACCGGCCGCTCCGTGCATGGCGTCGCAGAGAACGGCGAGCCGGGAGGCGCGGATCGCGGCGAGGTCCACGAGCGAGGCGAGGCGCTCCCGGTACGGCGTGTAGAGGTCGAGCGTCTCGACGCGCCCCGCCTCGGGGGCCGCGGCCGCCGGCTTCCCGATCTCGGCCGCCACCGCCTCGTAGGTCTCCGGCGGAGCGCTTCCCCCGAAAGCCGCCTTGATCTTGAATCCGTTGTATGCCCCGGGGTTGTGGCTGGCCGTAATCGCGATCCCCGAGGAGAGGCCGAGCCGACGGACGTGCCAGGAGACGGCGGGTGTCGGGATCGGACGGTCCGAGACGAGTACGTCCACACCGGCGCGCGCGAGCTCCTCGGCCGCCACGCCTGCGAATTCGGGGGAGAGAAAGCGCGTGTCGTAACCCGCGGCGACGCGAAGGGGCGGCGCGGCGCGCGAAGATTCGAGCCAGCGTCCGGTGGCCCGCGCGACCGCGCGGATCTCTTCGAACGTGCAGTCTTCCGCGATCCGGCCTCTCCAGCCGTCGGTGCCGAGGTGCAGGCTCAAGGAGCGGTCGACGCGAGCGCGGTCAGCCGCTCGGGCGTGTAGCCGAGCCGGTCGAGAAACTCCGAGGCCCGCGCGAAACGGAAGCCGCGCCGCGCCAGGTCGTCGAGGAGCTCGGGCACGCGCGGGGCGACCGGGTCTTCGCGGTCGCTTCCCAGGTGGAGCAGGATGATGCCGCCGCTCTCGGCGTTGCCGACCAGGCGTTCGACGACGCGGCCGGCGCTCCGGTACGAACGCGCCGCGGGATCGCTGACCCAGTCGAGACCGTCGAGACCCGCGCGCCCGCCGGTCCACCCGACGTGCCAGTAGCCCTCGCGGGCCGCCCAGGCGCGGATCTCCGGGTTGTGCTCGCCGTAGGGCGCGCGCCACAGCGGGGCCATCGTGCGGCCGGTCGTCTGCCGATAGGCCTCCGCCGCCGCCCGGAGCTCGCGGGCGAGGTATTCGCGGTCGACGCCGGGGCGCGTCGTCTGCCTCCCGTCGCGGGAGTAGCTCGTCAGATGCGGGTGGGTGTCGGTGTGATTGCCGACTTCGTGTCCGTCGGCGGCGATGCGCCGCGCCACATCGGGGTAGTGTCGGATGAAGTCGCCGGTCAGGAAAATCGTCGTCCGGATCCGGCGCTCCGCGAGCGCGTCCAGGATCTGCCGTGCGCCGCGGCTCGAAGAGCCGGCGTCGAAGGAAACGACGAGCTCGGGTTTGTCGAGCGGGCCGCGGGTCAGGTCTGGGGTCGAGAGCGCCGGCGCGGCGGCGCGCCGGGGCTCACGCGGGGCCGGCGC
>JBKPSZ010000228.1:0-26607 GCA_046735265.1 Acidobacteriota bacterium
GTTTCCGCCATAGCAACCGGCGGCCGTCAGGGTGGTTCCACCGTCGTCGAGATGAGCGTAGTGACGCCTCCAGCCGTCCGCAAAACGTCGTGCGTACCAGTCCGCTCCCTCGGGCAGCCGGAGCGTCAGTCGGCCGGCGGCGAGTACGCCGCCCGACTCGTGCTGCGCACGGAGGTGCTCCGCGAGCATTCCGGGCTGCGCGAGGATGTCGTCGTCCATCAGGAGGCAGAAACGTCCCGAAGCCTCGGCAACGCCGCGATTGAGAGCGGTGGCCTGACCGCCGTTCTCCTGCCAGACCACTTTGAGAACGTACGGAGCTCGATAGGTTGCGAGCATCTGCCTCGTGGAGTCGGTCGAACCGTCCACGACCACGACGACCTCGAAATCCTTCGGGCCGAGAGCGCCGACGGCCGTTTGCCCTTCGAGGGCTTCGAGGCAGCTTCGAAGACGTTCCGCCCGGTTGTAGGTCGCGATGACGACGGACAGGTCGGTCAGCCGCGCCTCCGCCCGCCGGCCCGAAGCCGCGGTCGCTCAACGCCGCTGCGGCAGAAGACCCTCGACCTCATCATCACGATCGAAGCGTACCAGCCGCGTCCGCCGGTCGCCGGCGGGGCGGCCTCAAGCGGCTCTCTCCCGGAGAGCGCGATCCGTGCGGGCGCGAGGCCAGAACAGGGCGAGCGGCGCCAGTGAGAGAGGAACCACGAGGATGCGGACCATGAAGGTCGCGTGGATGTAGGTGTGCGTCGGCAGGAGGCAGACCCAGACGGCCGGGACGAGCGCAGCGGCGACGAGGAGGAGCCGGTCCTGAGCGCGTTCCTCGCGGCGTGCCCGCCATCCCAGGACGGCCGCGGTGATTCCGGCGAGGGCCGCGAGAGCCAAAAGAACGTAACCGACCCGGCTGCTGCCGTAGGTGAGCATGGAGGACTTCAGTGCCAGCCGGGCGAACGGCAGCACGATTCCGGGCAAATTCGAGAGCTTCGAAGGGACCCAGTGCGCGCCGTAATCGGCGTACTCGGGCACCTTCCGGTACATCGCGAGCCGCGAGGCGAAGTCGCTCGTCGCCTCCGGCGCGGCGAGCACGCTCGCAAAGATCAGCTTGGCGGCGACGGTGGCGAGAGCCCCGAGACCGAATGCCACCACCGCCGCGAGCACGGCCGCGGGCGCTCTGAGGCCGCCGGGTCGGGCCTCGTCCCGCGCCGCCGCGAGCGTCAATGCCGCCAGCCAGGCGATCGCGATGGGGAGCTGACCCGTGAGCATCTCGAAGAAGACGACCGCGGCTCCGAACGCCGCCGCGAAGGGGACGAGCGTCTTCGGATCCGTGGCGATTTCCGGCCGGAAAGCGATCGTTGCGAGGGCGAAGAGGAGAAACGCGTCTCCGGGCCCCTGTGTCAATCCCGGTGCGAACCACGGGATGCCCCAGAGCGTGGCGGCGACGGCGGCGATGACGAGCCCCGCACACCGAACCCGACGACCCGATCGCGCGGAGGCGACCGCCAGCGCCCCGACGCCGAGCCAGACGGCGGCGGACAGGACGCGGCGCAGCTGCCGGAGCTCGAGATGGCGCAAGCCCGTGGCGGCAACGACGTTGTAGCCGTGCCAGTAACGGGAGTAGCGCATCGAAAGCAGGGAATCGGGGTGAACCCATTCGGAGGTGAGGGCCCGAAGAACGCGACACTGACCCTCCCAGTCCGCGTTCTCGAGGAAGACCCTTGGCGCGAGGGCTCGATTCCTCAGCGAGGAATCCTCGTTGGTCACCATTTGAAGGACGTTGCAGTCGTTGAATTGAAAGAAGCCGCGGCGCGCGTCGAACCAGAGGAAATCCTTCGTCTGCAGGTCGCCGGTTTCGAACGCCGACTGAACGCGGGAAAGGCTCACGCAGCGGTCGCCCTGGGCCACGAGCACCAGGAGGAGAAAGAGAAAGTTTGCGAGCACGACGACCGCGAGGCCTCGACCGACCGCCTTCATGGGTAATCGTGCGCGCCCCGGCATCGTCAGGCCTCGTCCGGCGGTCTGGATTCAGCCTGCGCGGGAGCCGTCTTCGCCCGGCTTCTCGGCGCGGACGGTGATCAGGAGCTGGTAGTCCGGATCGTTGTGATCGAGCTCCTCGCGCCGAAGATCGCGCGTCGCGAGCCCGTGAAGAAACGCGATCGCGGCGAGGACGTTGCCGTGGGATTCGACGCTCACGAGCTCCGGAGGGAACTCGGAGGTGAAGAGCGACCGGGCGGCCTTCGTCGTGAAGCGCCAGGAGTCGCCCCAGCGCTCCAAGTCCCAGCGACTGACCTGGCTGATGCCGGCGAGGCTCGCGAGGACGACGCCCCCGGGGCGGAGAATGCGGTGGACGGTTCGCACCGCGGCCGCCGGATCGGCGATCACGTGGAGGACCTGCGTGAGAATCACGCAGTCGAAGGCGGCGGCCGGCAGCACATCGCCCCGCGCCAGGTCCGCCACGATCGTCGCGTTGGGGTTCCCGGCCACGGCGTGGAGAACGTCCACGTGCGTCACGCGGTCGCCGCCGAACCGGCGCGTGTACGAGGCATCGCCGACCTCCAGCACGTGCCCGCGGATGTCCCGCATGTTCGCGGCCAGGAACTCCTCGATGTAGTAGCGATCGATCGGCAGCCCCCGATCCTTGCCCCACCTCCGGCTGATCGGCGCCAGGCGCCGCAGACTGCCGAAGTCCACACGCCCCGGTTCGGGCGCCGATCCTCGCCGCGCGAGGAGTCGAAGCCGGCGGAGCCCGCCCGACACCACCTTTCGTGCGATCCGCCGAAGCGGATCCGGCGGGCGCGACACCGCCGTCTGCCGGACCGCCGCCAGTTCGCGGTCGAGCGAGCTCCGGACGCCCTCGTCCTGGATTCCCCGCGCATTCAAATAGGCGTCGAGCCACTCGAGGAAGAAGAGGCGTGCGGCCTGATCCTCGCCCGTGGCCTTCGCCGTCGAGTAGCAGGAGTCCGGTCGCCGACGGTAACGGTCCCAGCTCTCGCCAGAGGCCACGAGCGACGTCGAGAGGCACACCTTCGCGACGAAGGCCTGGTCGTCGTACATTCCGCGGAAAGCCGGCTCGAACCCGCCGACCTCGGAAACGACGTCTCTTCGCAGAAGCATGCTGCACGTGCAGGGAGAAGGGATTTCCCGCCGCAGCATGCGAGACAGGTAGGCGGGCCCGTTCAGCGGAGCGCCGGTCGCGACGCCGAGATCCGGTGCGAAATCCCGATCGGCGTCGAGCGGGTCGCCCGTCCAGCTGTACCACAGGATCGTCGCTCCGTAGACCATCCCGGCCTCGGGCCGCGACCGCAGGAGCGCGAGCTGGCGTTCGAGCTTGCGCGGCAGAAAGACGTCGTCGGCGTCGAGGAAGGCGATGAATCGGCCCCGGGCGTGCTCGATTCCGAGATTTCGCGAAGCGCTGCGCCCCAGGTTTCGATGGTCCGGGTGTTCCAGATACCGGACGCGACCGGGTCGGCGCTCCTCCGCGCGGCGCGCGATGTCGCCGCTTCGGTCGGTGGAGCCGTCGTCCACGAGAAGCAATTCCCAACTGTCATCGGTCTGTGCGAAGACGCTGTCTATGGCTTCCTGGAGGAACCGATCCGCGTCGAGGAAGATGACGACGACCGAAACCTCGATCGGCGATCCGCCGCGGGCCTCGCTTCCGGTGAAGGCTTCCGTCCCCGTCTTCAAGGCCGGACGCGGGGGACCGCGCCTCCGCAGATCCCCGGACGGTCCGCGCGTCGCGAAGCGCGGGAGGAAGCGTCGAGGGGGACGTAGAGAAAGCGGCCGGCCTGTTCCGTCTCGAAGCGCATGCTCTCCCGGAGCGCCGCGAGGATCGGCGGCGGCCAGAACTCGTAGCCCTGATAGATGCCGCGCGCGTCGCTCTCGATTTCATACTTGATGGCGAGCAGCCCCACGTCCCCGCGGCAGATCCGCTCGACCAGGGGCGTCGGATCCCAGAGTCCCCGGCGGTAACGGATCGTGGAGAAGTAGAGCTCGAGCAGGTTCGGGCGGCCCGCGAGCACGACGACGTCGGGCGGATCCGCAAGAACTTCCCGCGGTTCCGACCGCACGCGCTCGATCAGCCGGTCGAAATCCGGTTCCTTCTGGGGAGCCGTCTTCAGGAAGCTCAGCACCGGAACGACCGCCGAGCGCATCGGGACAAAGATGTAAGCGACGTTCGCGCCGAGCAGGAGGAGGGGAATGGCGCTTCGGATCTGCTTCCCGAGCGTCGCGCGGAGGTCGAGACGTTCCCAGACCGCGAGCGTCGCCAGCATGGAGGTCGCTCCCGCGAGCTCCATCCAGTAGTTGTGGGCGGAACCCGGCCTGCCCATTCCGATCACGGTCAAGACGCAAACCGCAAAATACAGGACGAGCAGGTCGGTCCGGGGCCGGCGACCGGATCGGGCCCGATCCACGACGTAGAGAACGGAGAGAACGATGGGGATCGCCTGAAACCGCACGAGCGTCTCGAGGTTCGGACCGAAGGCATCCCAGCGGAACGGCACTGCGTTCGCGGAGAGGGCGTTCTGGAAGAACGCCCCCGTCAGGATCTCCAGCGCGATGGCGGTCGCGAGAACGATTCCGAGACAGATTCCCGCGAACCGGACGGCGCGACGGCGATCCTCCTGGAAGAGCCAGACGGTTCCGGCCACCGCGGCCGACGCCATCGTCTGTTTCGTCAGGATGGCCAGGGCGGCCAGGGCCGCGGCGAGGGCGAGGCGTCGGGCGCTTCGGGCCTCGCTCAACGTCGAGATCGCGGCCAGGGACAGGGCCACTCCCAGCATGTCCTCCTTGTAGAGAGCGAAGAACGGGATGCGGCCGGGAAACCCGAGCGTCAGGAAGAGACACGCAGCGAACGCGCCCGCCCACCGGCTCCCGGCGCGGCGCGCAGTCAGGCGCCCGATCAGGGCCGCGGCCGCGAGGCCCGCGAGCAAGGACAACAGGCGCCCCGGCGGAAAGCCCGGACCGAAGAGGGCCTGAAGCGCCGCCGCGAAGCCGTAGTAGAGCGGCGTGTAGGGGGCGACCGAGTAGGGAGGCCGGTCGAGAGGCTGGTAGAGCGGTTCGCCCCGGACGATCCGCGCCGCGTGGTCGTAGAGGATCGACTCCCCGAACGTCGCCTCCTTCTGCTCGAGGACCGCGGAGACGCCGCGGCCCAGCCGGCCCATCGCGAAGAGCGCGAGAAGGACGCCGAGCAGTGCCGCGCCGAACAGAACCAGCTCTCTCGTGCGATCCGACGCCCAGCGGAGCCACTCGGAGGCGCGTCCTGCGTCGGGCGACACACTTCCCACGCGGGGAGGACGATACCAAACCGCGCCGACGGAAATCACTCGGGTTTCGTGCTAGCCTCGATTCGATTGGTCGGGCGCGACTCAGCCTTCGACCCCGACGAGGCCTTCTTCGATCGGCTCGCGCGGAGACCGCGTTGACTCCCTTCCCTGCGTCGGTGCCGAGACTCCTGAGAATCCTCGACCGCTGCCTGGCCGCTGCGCCGGCTCGCGCGGTGGCGAACCGGTTCGTGTTGGCCGCCGTCCGAGCCGCGTCGGCCCTCGCCTTGCCCTGGACGCGGAAGGATCGCGTCAGCGTCGTCATCGTCAACTGGAACACGCTCGCCTTCCTCCGCGAGACGCTCGCCGCGCTGCGGCGGTTTTCGAAAGTCCCTCTCGAAGTGATCGTCGTCGACAACGGTTCCCGCGACGGCTCGGTCGAATTCCTGCGAAGCGCGGGGGACCTGCGCAGCGTCCGACTGAAGAGAAACGTCGGCCACTCCGCCGCCCTGGATCTCGGGTTCCTGCTCGCGTCGTCGGAGATCGTGTTGAGCCTCGACGTCGATGCGTTTCCGATCCGGGAGAGGTGGATCGATACGGTCGTCTCGCCCTTGCACGCCGACGCGACGGTCTCGGGCGTCCAGCTCTGGCGCCCGTATGCCCATCCCTGCTGCATGGCGATACGGAAACGGCGTTTCGTTCTCCGGCGCCACACGTTCCGCGCCCGCTACTCCTCCGACCGCGAGCGCCTGGGCCGGACGGCGTGGGATGTGGGCGAGTCGATCTCGATGCGGGAAGCCCGAAGCGGCGGCGTGGTGAACCTGATTCCGCTGACGTCGCAGCGGGGTCCGGGCGACGTCGGCACGGTCTTCGGCGATTGCGTGTACCACAACTTCTATTCGGCCCGGCACCAGGAGGGCCCCGCGCTTCTCGACGGCGTCTCGGCCGACGACTCGGCGCGCGCGTGGCGGGAGGCCGTCCAACGCTATCTGCGCGACTGAGCCCGATTCGCGGCGTCCGGCGCGAAGGCCTGTTCGGGCGTCCGGACGACGAGGAGGTAGAGGAAAACGGCGCTCGGCCAGAGCTGCAGGAGCAGCCGGTCGAGAGAAGTGCGCAGCTGCCAGGCGAGGTCCTGAGGGGTGGTCAAGTAGGCGAACCCGTATCCGACGAGGGTCAGTCCGAGCGTGCCCGCGGCGATCGCGGTGCTCCGAGACTTCGTCTGCTCCGAGTCGATGCCGAGCAGGAGCGCATAGAAGAGGAGCACCGGAAGGATCTGGATGGGCCAATGGCCGAAGCGCAGGCCCGCGAATCCGAGGGCCTTGAGGATCTGCCAGTACCGCGGCCACTCGATGATGTCGTGTAGCCGCGCCGCGTTCCAGCCCAGCATGATGTCCGGGGGCGCGAGGCGAAACTTGACGAAGAGCGCCAGAGGAAGGACCACGAGGAGTCCGCCCGCGAACGCGAGTCCCTGGCCCGAACGTCCCTTCCACGTCCCCTGGCGCCCGACGACAGCCACGATGGACAGAATCAACGCCGCCAGGAACAGAAACCCTTCGTTTTTGGTCCACACGGCGAAGCCCGCGGAGAGGCCGGTCAGAAACAGGGGGCCCCTCCGATCGGGCCAGAGCCTGTCCCCGACGCAGAGCGTCACGAGCGTCGCGAGGAAAAAGAAGCTCAGGGGAATATCCGCCATCTGGAACGTGCCGTGCTGGATGAAGAGCGGCGTCCCGAGGAGAAGCAGAGCGGCGACCCGCCCCTGTGCCGGGCCTCGAACGAGCGCCGACGCCGCCGACGCGAGCGCGATCGACCCAAAGGTGAAGAGAAACGCGACCAGAGCGGGCGCGAGCGTCGTATCCGATGCGCAGTATTGCCAGAAGCGCGCGACGATGCTGGGCAGGAGGGCGGGATATTCCGGGTTCGCTCCCCAGAAGAGATTCGAGAAGGTATCGCGCCAGTGCTCTCCCCCGCGAAAGAAGAAGCGCGCGCGGAGGTTCCAGCTCATCCAGGCATCCCATCCCCCGTGCGGCTGGTTCTGAAGGGCCGAAGCGAAGAGATAGGCCGCCGGTACGATCGCCAGGAGGACGGCGACCGACAGAAACCTCCGAAGAGTCGCCAGGGACCGATCCGGTGGCGGCGTACTCGGTGGAGCGAAGGCGCGCGCGAGCCGACGAAGGCGGTAGAGGAGTGCCCCACCGAGTCCAAGGAGAACCGCGAGCTCCGCGATCGCCAGCCCGCCCGTCGAGGCGGCCGACGCCAGTCGCCAGAGGAAATAGACCTCCGCGAAGATCCCCATTCCCAGCCCCGCGGCGAGGGACAACCGAAGGAGGCCGCTCGGCCCGAGTCGTCCACGGTCCGGCCACGCGAGGAGAACGAGCAGGAGCCCGCCGCCGAGAGACAGGAGAAACGACAACCCGAGGCGGAAGGTCACCGCGCCTTCCGACGGAACAACATCAGACCGTGACCGAAATCGGCCGCGAGAGTGAAGTCTTGCGACTTGCAGATTCGGCAGCGATCGGGGACCCGATAGTCGCCGATCACGAGGTCGCGCTCCACCCCCGCGACGACGATGACCGGCGCGACGGCGTACTGGGTCAGGTAGAACCTCCGCACGTCCTCGCGTTCCGCGAGCGGATCCCGGGAGTCGGCCCCGTAACCGACCGTCCCGTGCGAGGGCAACATCCGGCGGAGGGGCTCGAGCCTCCGAAGAAAAGTGGAAACGTCGTCCCGGCCCGTCCGTCCCGTACCGATGGCGTCGGCGTGCCGCACAAGCGAGGCGCTGGAGGCGAGACTGGCCAGGGCCAGCAGGTACACGCCTGCCAGCGTGGGCCGCGGGGATTTCATCGGAAGTCGCCTTCGCCAGTATAGGCCGGCACGGAGACGGAGCCGCCTGCGGATCCCGGCGCGCCGCTTCCGGCGTCCGCCGCGACCGGGGGTCTCACGGCAGAGACGGCGCCGGCGATCCCGGCCACAGAGGGCGCACGACGGGACCGCCCGCCGCCGTGTAGCCGGCCTGCCAGAACGCCTCGCGGGTCAATCTTCTCGTCACGAACGCCGACTGCCAGGCATCCCAGATCACGACGGACACTGCGCTCACGTCGCCACCCCGGAGACGCGCGAGGGTCGCGGCATGCTCGGCTTTCCATTCCTCCGGCGTGCAATGGCAGGGCGCGAAGGAGGGCAGGAGACTTCCGGTCGGCGGCGTCTTCCGGAAAGGCGGCTCGAGAGCTTCGGGAAAGAAGTAATCCCAGAAGACGACCCGGCGTTCGGGGTAGTCCGCAACGATCACGGTGACGGCGTCCGGATCGTGCCTGGCCAGCTCGAGGGCCCGGTCGACTTCTCGGGCGAGCCCGCGCGACAGTCGGCCGCTCCTCGCGTAAAGCGCGACGTTCGATGTGAGACCGACGGTGGAAAGGCCCAGGAGAAGACCGACGGCCACCGACCCCGCCTTCGCCATTGCGGCCCTGCTCGAAACGATCCACGCGGAGGCTAGCCCCAGAGCGATCGCCATCCCCACGGTCGCCATGTAGAAGTGACGCGGTGAATTTGCGCCGAACAACACGGCGACGCAGACGAGCGGCCAGATCAACCCGAAGAAGACCAGAGCGCGAACGAGCGGCCCGCGCCTCGCCGCGGGGGCCGCGGCGATCGCCGAGATCACGAGGAAGGCGAGCAGAAGGCCGAGTCCGAGCTGGAGAAGGCGCCCGGCCGCCCCGCCGGGCAGACCGACCGCCACGATCGGGCTGAGCCAGAGTGAAGCGAGCCGTTTGAACGGCTCGGACAAAAGCCCCGGAGCCGACGCGAACGCGCCCGGCCGGGCCAGCATCCCGAAACGGAGAATGCGGAAGAGGAGATACGCTGCCAGGATGGCCCAGAACGGGGCGTGAAGAGTGGCCAGGCGGCGCAGCGACCGCCGGTCTCGGCGTGGAGCTTCGAGAACGTCTCGAAGCGTCAGCAGGGGAGGGAGAACGACGGCGATCTCCTGCGTGGCCAGACCGGCCAGAGCGCAGGCGATCGCGCCGAAATAGCGGAGCCGCCCTCCCGATCGCTCGAAGCGGCGCATCAGAACCAAGGCTCCCAGAACGAAGATGGGCGCGAGAACGTGCCCGCGCGCCGAAATCCAGGCGACGGGCTCCGCGTGGAGAGGGGCCAGAGCGAAAAAAGCGAGGGCGAGCGGCGCGGTCAGGCGGGACGCCCCCGCCGCCTCGTCGGCCAGCTTCCACACGAGCCAGCAGGCGACGAGATGGAGTGCGACGTTCGTGACGTGCAGCGCGACCGGACGCAGTCCGGAAATCCCGAGGTCAACCATGAAAGAGATCGCCCAGAGAGGGCGGTATTCCTGGGAGATGGCACGCGACCAGTCGCCGAGGAACAGACGCCATGCGTCGCTCCACGGGTACCGAGAGAACTGGCCGACCCAGGTGAAGTCGTCCGCGAGCCAGTACCCCTTGAGCACCGGGAGGAACACCGCGGCGGCGAGGCCCAGGAGGCAGAGCCCGACGGCGCCCGGAGGACTCTCGGAAGACGAAGTTCCGGCCAGACGCTCGGCCGGAAGCGAGGCGGGCCCGGGCCGGGCGCTCACGGACGGTCGAAACCCGGGCAATCGGCCATCTGCGGAGATTCTAGTGCCCGGCGAAGCGGGAGGATCGGTCTAGAGGTAGCGCCTCTCCTCCGCGCGAATCGCTCTGTAACGCCGGAAGACGTCTCGCTCGGACTCGAGGCCGAGGACCGACTTCCAGCTCGTCCCGCGGAAGGTGTGGGCGAGCATCTTGCGGGCGTGGGTGACCACGAAGAAGGGGTCGTGGGCGAACGCGGCCGGCATGTGCTTGACCTTCATCCAGCGGTCGGAGCGCCACCGCCGGAACTCGATCTCCTCGGCGGTCAGGTGCTCGGTCCGGACGACCGCCGTCGTACCGTCGTAGTCCTCCAGCCGGTCGTTGACGATCAGCCCCTTCTCGGCGAGCTCCCGGGTCATCGGAGTGCCCGGATAGGGAGTCGGGTGCTGGATGTAGGGCCAGTCGATGCGCTCCCGGGCGAACTGAAGGTTGGCCTCGACCGACTCGGGCGTGTCGCCGGGGTTGCCCAGGATGAGCCCGCCGACGACGTACATGCCGTTTCGATGGAGGACGTCGATCGCTTTGGCGGTCGCGTTGCCGACGTTCCTACCGTTTTCGCGTCGCGCGTTCTTCGCGTTCGCCTTCAGGAACGCGAGGTCCTCGTCGAGCACGTTCTCGATGCCGAGAAAGACGTAGCGGAACCCCGCCTTCTTCATGAGAGGCGCCAGAGTCTCTCCGGAGTTGGCAATCGAGGACGTCATCCCCTGCACGATGTAGTCGAGGTCGTCGAGGCCCGCTTCGACGATCGCCCGGCAGAGCTCCTCGAAGCGACGGACGTTCAGCGTGATGTTGTCGTCCACGAGGAAGATCGCGCGGGCGCCGTGCCGCCGGGCATCCCGGATGTCCTCCAGGACCCGGTCGAAGGAGAACGTATGGAAGTTGCGGCCGCGCATCTCGATGATCGAGCAGAAGCTGCAGTCGAAAGTGCAGCCTCGGGAGGTTTCGACGACGTCCACCGGCCGGCCGAGCATCGTGTACCCCGAGAGGACCCGCGCGCCGCGGTTCGGCGGCCGGATCTCGCCGCCGTCCAGACGCGAGACCGGGCGGGGGGCGTTGTGCCGGAAGCGCTCGCCGTCCCGGTAGGACAGACCGGCAATCGCATCCATTCCCTCGCCGGACTCGAGCGCCTGGAGCAGCTCGCGAAACGGGAGCTCCCCTTCGCCGCGCACGAGGAAGTCGGCGCCGCCGGCTTCTTCCCACGCCTCGGCGGCGAGGCTCGGGTCGTAGCCGCCGACCGCGATCCGGACGCCGGGCTTCAGGTTTCGGACCAGCGCGATGATCGCTTTCGCCGTCTTCCGCTGGAAGGTCATGACCGAGAGGCCGACGATCGCCGGATCGAGCTCCCGCATCAGTCGTTCGACCGTTGCCCGGACTCGCCGCTGCACCAGCACGAGGTCGGCGATTGCCACGCGGTGGTGCGGATCGACGTTGCCCGCGATCGAGGGGAGGGCGCCGTTGGGCATGCGGACGGCGACCGTCGGCATGTGCTCGAAGGAGTCGGGCATCGAGAGCAGCAGGACGTTCATCTTCGGCGCCCGTCCGCCCCCAACGATACGCTCGAAGCGGTCGATTTCGGAGCCCGGCTCCAATCGCCATTCGACCGCGATTCGGATCAGGGCGGGGACAAGCCCCACCCCGACACTCGGAGGCCGCGCCAGGGAGGTCGGCTTCTATTGCGGCGCTGGTTGACCGTCCGTCGCCGCCGGCAGCCTCGGCACGTCGCCCGGACTGCCGACGGTCGCGCTCGCGGGCGCCCAGGCGTCGGTGACGCCCGGCTGCCCCTGGTAGAGCCAGTTGGTCGGCTGCGGCGCGAGCCGCGGACCGGCGCCGCCGCGGCTCGCCGAGACCGCGGTCAAGTTGGAAGGCCCCGCCTGCGAGCTTCCGCCCGACATCGCGAGCGTGCCGAGCGTGACCTCGCCTCGCGTTCCCTGCTCCGCCCAGAAGGCGTCCGATCCCGTCAGCTTCGTGACCTTCTGCACGTCCGCCTGACGGACGCTCATGACGGTCCCGTCGCGGGACGTCCGAAACACGTAGGTGGAACCCTTCAGCACCGGGTTGTCGCGGGAGAGATAGTGGCCCGAGGGGAGAACGTCGATCCGGTACGCGATGTCCTGGACCGGGTTCTTCGTCCAGGGCACGATGTCGCGGACGGTCTCCTTCTTCACGCGCACGAGCGCGCCGTCCGGCCAGCCGCGATAGAGGTAGGTCCCTCCCTCGAGCTTCGGCGCGCTCAAGGCGAAGGCCTTTGCGCCGTCGACGAGGTCGATGCGATAGATCTGCATCGATTCCTGGGCGTGCAGGCCGGCGGCGAGAAACAGTCCGAGCGCGAGTCCGGCGCGGGTGTGCATCGCGGCCCTCCGGATTCGAGCCTACCACCCGGACTCTGGCACGAGTCTCCGTTCGGCGAGTCCACTTTCGTGCCGACTCGGGGCCCTACTTCCTCTTCCTCTTCTTCGCGCCGGCTTTCGTCGCGGCTCCGCTCTTCGCCTTCGCGGACTTCTTCTTCGACTTCCCGACGCTTTCGATCGCCAGCTCCTCGGCCGCTCCCTCCTGACGATCCTCGAGGTCCGCCATCAGGCCCTCGTCGGAGAGATCCAGCGGATGGGAATTCTTCCAGTCGTGGCGAGCCGTCTTGTGCAGCCGGTCGACGACGTCGTCGTCGCGCACTTCGATCGCGAGCTCGCGGCGGCTGTCGAAGCTGCCGGGAGCGAGGTTGATCGAACCGACGATCGCCGCCACACCGTCGGCGAGCAGCATCTTGCCGTGGAGCTTCAGGCCCTTGAGCTTCCGGATCTTGATGCCGACGTCGTCCAGGATCCGCAAACCGCCGACGCCCTCGACGAGCTTGTCCTTCTTCAGCGAGTGGGGCGGCCGCGCGAGCAGGTGCACCCGGACCCCGCGGCGCGCGGCGCGCACGAGGCGTTCCAGGATGACGGCGTCCTGGTAGCGCTCGTTCTGGACGAGCAAGGTGTGGCGCGCGGCGTCGATGAACTCCGCGAGACGGTCCCGCCCGTTGATCGGGCACCAGATCAGGCGGGCATCCGCGCCGGGGTCGAACTTCTCGCGATGCCAGTCCGCCTCGAAGCAGCGAACGATCTCGTCCACCTCGCGCCGGTGGTTCGTCACGATGGCGTAGTCGCGCGTCTCGGTCAGGTTCTTCGTCTCCCAGTTCAAGGACTTGACGAACGCCACGCCATCGTCGACGACCATGGACTTCTCGTGCGTGAGCTCGACGGCCGGGCTGCTGTCGATGACCTCGACGCCGCCGCGCGTCAGTTTCCGCCGCGTGGCCTCGTTGTCCTCCTCGCCGCTCCTCCGGGCGGGATTCAGCATCACCCGCACGTTCACGCCGCGCTTCTGGGCGGCGAGGACGGCGCCGATCAGGGACGGGTCGGAGAACACGAACATCTTCACGCGGATCGACTTCTTCGCGTCGGCGATCGCCTGGAGGATCGGGGCGGCGGCGTCGTCGGGCAGCACGAGGAGGGAGCGGCTCGCCATTCGAACTCCTTCGGTCAGTTCGCCGGGGCGGGCGGAGTCGTTCCGCCGAACTGGATCTGGTAGAGCTGGGCGTAGAAGCCGCCCAGCTTCAAAAGGTCGTCGTGCGTGCCCTGCTCCGCCACGACGCCGTCCTTGAAGACGACGATCTGGTCCGCGTCGCGGATCGTGCTCAGGCGATGCGCGATCGCGATCGCGGTGCGTCCCTTCATCAGCCGCTCGAGCGCCTCCATCACGATCTTCTCCGATTCCGTGTCGAGCGCCGCGGTGGGCTCGTCCAGGATCAGGATCGGAGAGTCCCGGATGATCGCGCGCGCGATCCCGATCCGCTGACGCTGGCCTCCCGAGAGCGTCAACCCCCGCTCGCCGACCTCCGAATCGTAACCTTTCGGCATCCGGAGGATGAACTCCTCCGCGTTGGCGAGGCGCGCCGCCGCGACGACTTCCTCGCGCGTGGCGCCCGGCTTCCCGTAGGCGATGTTGTCGGCGACCGTGCCATGGAAGAGGACCGTGTCCTGGAGGACGAGCCCGATCTGGTTGCGCAGGGCCTGGATCTTGTAATCGCGCACGTCCACTCCGTCGACGAGGATGCGGCCGCCGGTTGCGTCGTAGAACCGCGGGATCAAGCTCGCGACCGTCGACTTGCCCCCGCCCGTGGCGCCCACGAAGCCGACGAGCTGCCCGGGCTTGATCGTGAACGTGACCTCCTTCAAGACGGGGGATTCCGGCTTGTACGAGAAGGCGACCTTGTCGAACGTGATCTCGCCGCGGATCGTGTCGGGAATCTTCGCGTCCGGCCGCTCCGGGATGAGGTCGTCGGCGTCGAGAATCGCCTGCACGCGTTCGACGCCCACGCCCGCCTGCGCGATGCTGTTTGTCATCTTCGCCAGGTCCTGAACCGGTTTGAAGAACTTCGTCAGGTACGCGAGGAAGACCGTGAGACCACCGATCGTCATCGCCCCGGAGAGGATGAGCTTCGCTCCGCGATAGAGGACGAAGGCGGTGCAGAAGGCGACGACGACGTCCACCACCGGGGAGAGGAGTGACTTGACGCGGCGCGCCTTCAATGCGGCGTCGACCGCGGCCTTGCTCGCCTCCTGGAGGTGCTGCTCCTCGAGCTCCTGGCGGCCGTAGGCCTTGACGACCCGGATCGATTCGAGCCCCTCCTGGACGACGGCCAGGACGTCGCTCTGCCGGTGCCGCACTTCGTGCGTCGCCTTCTTGACCGCTTTCTTGAAGCGCATCACGAAGAAGAGGAGAAACGGGGTGACCGCGACGGCGATGAGAGCGAAGTCGAAGTTGAGGGAGAACATCAGACCGACCATCCCGACGATCGTCAGGAGATCGACGAGGATCGAAAGCGTCGCCTCGGAGGCGAAGTCCTGGATCGTCGCGATGTCGGTCGTGATCGTGCTTAAGAGGTTCCCGGTCTGCTGCGTGTCGTAGTAGGCGAGGGAGAGGCGGTCCAGGTGGTGGTACACGCGCGAGCGGAGGTCCCGCGCCACGTACTGCCCGACGCTTTCGGTGTAGTAGTTGTCGACGTAGCTCGCGAGCGCCCCGAGCGCGGCGATGAGCACCACTCCGGCGGCCGACGCGCCGGCGATGGCCAGCTTGTTTCCGGCGGCGTCCGCCCCCAGGATGCGGGCGATCCAGCCGGGCACGGGATGATGCCCGAGGACGCTGTCGATCACGATCTTGAGCGGCCAGGGGGCCGCGAGGCTCATCGCGGTCTCGACGACCATCGCTCCGAGAATGATCGCGAGCCATCCCCGGTAAGGGCGGAGCAGCGCGCGAATGAGGCGGCTCAGGCCGGCTTTCGATGCCGGCGCGATCGGCGGCGGGGGAGGGCTCGGGCTCGGGATGGCGACGTCCTCCGAGGCCGGCCATTCTGAAACCGGACGCCAGGCGGGTCAATGCCATCCGCGAGGCCCGGAGAGGGCTTCGGCCGCGATTCGAACCGCGGATGGGGACGAGACCCCTCGAGGGCGGGGGTCCGGCATTAACATCTTCCCGTTGATTCCGCGGCTCGCGACCATCGGAGACGTGCCGGCGTTGACGGAGCTGATCCCTCTTTCGGCGCGCGAGCTCTCGCGCGGCTACTACACGGACGAACAGACCGAGGCCGCGATCCGCTTCATCTTCGGCCCGGACACGCGCCTGATCTCCGACCGCACGTATTACGTGGTCGAGGAGAACGGCGCGCTCGCCGGCTGCGGAGGCTGGAGCCGGCGGAAGACGCTCTTCGGAGGCGACCAGACGAAGGCGCTCGACCATTCGCTCCTCGATCCGGCGACCGAGGCCGCCCGCATCCGGGCCTTCTTCGTCCACCCGGACTTCGCTCGCCGGGGCGTGGGATCGATCCTCCTGCGTGCCTGCGTCGCGGCGGCGTGGGAGGCGGGATTCCGCCGCGCCGAGCTCGCGGCCACGCTCCCCGGCGTCCCGTTCTACGGCGCGTTCGGATTCGTCGAGCGGGAGCCCCTCGAGCTGCCGATGCCGAACGGCACGACGCTTCCCGCGATCCGAATGGTGCGGGATCTCTCGGGCCCGGAGCTCTAGTCGGGAGCCCGCCGATCGCGAACCTCTTCCTCCGCGGCGCGGCTGACAAGCGCCGGCGGTTCGCTTCATAATCGCGGCATGAGGGTCCGCCTCGTATCCGCCGCCCACTTCTCCGCGGCGCACCGGCTGCACCGCGAGGACTGGAACGCGGAGAAGAACCGCCTCGTCTTCGACAAATGCAACAACCCGAGCGGCCACGGGCACACCTACGGGCTCGAAGTGACCGTGGAAGGGGAGATTGACCGGGAGACCGGCTGGGTCATGGATTTCATGGACCTGAAGAAGCTCGTCCGCGAGCACGTCATCGCGCGTCTCGACCGGAGGCACTTGAACTTCGACGTCGATTTCCTTTCGGGCGTCAATCCGACGGCCGAGAACATCGCCGTCGGCATCTGGCGGGAGCTCGCTCCGCGCGTCCATCCGGCGCGGCTCGTCCGGGTGGCGCTCGCCGAGACCGAGAAAAACCGTGTCGTCTACGAAGGAGCAGCGGAATGAGCAGCGTTCCGGGGAAGAAGCTCACGCGATCGAGCAAGCACAAGATGATCGCCGGCGTCTGCGGCGGGCTGGCCGAATACTTCGGGATGGATCCCACCGTCGTCCGGGTGGCCTACGTGCTGATCTCCATCGTCTCGGCGGCCTTCCCGGGAATCCTGGCCTACATCGTCCTGATGTTCGTCCTGCCGCCGCCGGAGGAGACCTCTCCGCCCGCGGCGACGCCGCCCCCGACGGCGCCGATCGCGTGACCCGGCCTCGCATCTTCGTCACGAACGACGATGGCGTCTTTTCCGAGGGGATCGAGCGGCTGGCTTCGTCCCTCGGCGAGGTGGGCGAAGTCGTCACGGTCGCTCCGGACCAGGAGAGGAGCGCCGCGGGCCACTCGTTGACGCTCCACAGCCCCCTGCGCGCCAAGATGATCGCGGAAAACCGATGGTCGGTGGACGGCACGCCGACCGACTGCGTCAACTGGGGGATCCTCCACCTGATGAAGGAGGCGCGCCCACGGCTCCTCTTCTCGGGTATCAACCTGGGATTGAACCTCGGCGACGACGTGACCTACTCGGGTACTGTCTCCGCCGCCTTCGAGGGGACGCTCATCGGCGTGCCCTCCGTCGCGATCTCGCAGGAGATCGAGACCGGGTTCACGTTCGAAGCCGCGGCGGAGTTCGCCGCCCGGCTCGCGCGCCGGCTCCTCGAAAGGCCGCTTCCGGCCGGCACGCTCCTGAACGTCAACGTCCCGGCGGGTCCGACGAAAGGGGTGCGGGTCGCTCCGCTCGGGAAGCGCCGGTACGGCGAGGTGGTCGTCGAAAAGCTCGACCCGCGCGGACGGCCCTACTACTGGATCGGCTCGGCTCCGCCCACGAGCCTTCTCGAGGACGGGACCGACATCGCCGCCGTCGCCGAAAAGTACATCTCGGTCACGCCGCTGCACCTGGACCTGACCGACTATCGCTCGCTCGAGGCGCTGAAGGAGATCTTCTGAGCAGAGCCGGACCGCGGCTCGGGGGCCGTTCACACGACCTGGGTCTCGCCCGCGCGCCAGCTCTCGGCGTTCTCGGGGAAGGTCAAGCCGGCGTTGGGCCCGCGTCCTTTCCGGCGTCGGATCCAGAAGCGTCCGCCACGAAGGCGAAGCTCCGCATCGCGAGAGTTCCATAGTCGAACCCGTCGTAGAGAACGTCGAGGCGGTCGCCGTCCCGAGACGCGCCGACGGCGAAGAGCAGCGGGTCCAAGTGCTCCGGGCTCGGGTGGGCGACGGACGCGTACGGCGCGAGGTCCCGCCACCGGATCAGGGACGCTTCGTCGCGGTCGGCCACGCGAGCCGCGAGCCAGCGATCGAACTCGCGCGCCCACGGCTCGGGTGGGGCGTCGCGATCGGAGAGGGAGACGCGCGACAGGTTGTGGACGCCGCCACCGCTTCCGAGGAGGAGAACTCCACGCTCGCGCAGTTGGGCGAGATGCGCCCCTATCCGCCAGACGAGGGCGGGATCGCTCGGCCGCGGGAGCGAGATCGGGACGACGGGCACGTCGGCTCGAGGAAAGAGGAAGCGGAGCGGGACCCAGGCGCCGTGATCGAGAGGCCGCGCCGGCTCGGTTCGAGCGGCGATCCCGTCCTTCTCGAGCCGCGCGACGATCTCCACGGCGAGCGCCGAGCTTCCCGGGGCCGCGTAGCGAAGCTCGTAGAGTTCCGCCGGAAAGCCCGAGAAGTCGTGGAGGGTCTCGTGGCGCTCGGCGGACGAGACGCGCACGGGTCCGCCGGCCTCCCAGTGCGCCGAGACGACCACGACCGCCGACGGACTCTGGCGCCGGCCGAAGTCCTCGAGCGATCGGCTCCACGCGTTCGACTCGAGCGCCGCCGACGGCGCGCCGTGGGAGACGAAGAGGGAAGCGGCGTGCGTCATCGACCGAAATACGCGCCGCCCGAGGAACCGGTTGCGGAAGCCGCGGGGCGGGATGCGCCCCGCTGGCTCAATACGTCAGGACTTTCTTCGCCGCCTCGAGAACCTTCTCCGGGCTCGGCAGGATCGCCCGCTCGAGGATCCGGTTGAATCCGACGGGCGTGAACGTCGATCCGACCCGGCCGATCGGCGCGTCGAGGTACGGAAAAACCGTCTCCTGGATCTGCGACGCGATTTCTCCTCCGAACCCGCCGTGCACCTTGTCCTCGTGCGCCACGAGGAGACGGTTCGTCTTCCGGACCGAAGCCGCGACGGCTTCGAGGTCGAGCGGCACGAGCGACCGCAGGTCGATCACTTCGACCGACTTGCCCTCCTTTTCGAGCGCCTCGGCGGCCTCGAGCGCGAAGTGGACCGGCGTTCCGTAGGCGGCGATCGTCAGGTCCGTTCCCTCGCGCCGCGTTCGCGCCTTGCCGAACGGCACGGCAAACTCGGCCGGCACGTTCGTGCGAGCGATGGGGTTGTTGTAGAGGAACTTGGGCTCGAGGTAGAGAGTGATGCCGCGGGAGCGCATCGCCGTCCGCAGAAGACCGGCCGCGTCGTCGGCGTAGGCCGGTACGACGATCCGGATGCCCGGAAGCGTCGTCAGCCAGCCTTCGATGTTCTGCGAATGGTACAGGCCGCCGCCGATGTATCCGCCGGACGCGATCCGGATCGTGACGTTCGGTACGAACTTGCCGCGCGTGCGCCAGTATTCGTGCGACATCTCGACCATCTGCTCGGCGGCGGGCCAGAAGTAGTCGGCGAACTCCGCGCCTTCGGCGACCACGCGGATCTCGGGCGAGAGCCTCGAGAAGCCGTCCGCCGTGCCCGTGATGAAGTCCTCGGCGATCGGTCCGTTGAAAACGCGCTGCGGGCCGAACTCCTTCTGCATCCCCTTGGTAACGTTGAAGACGCCCCCCTTCTCACGGTAGGCGACGTCCTGCCCCCAGATGTACGTGTGCGGGTTGTGCCGGAACTCTTCTTTGAGCGTCTGGTTGATCGATTGGACGAGCGTCAGAGGTTCGCCCGAGCCGTCGGGGAGCCCTTCGGGCCAGCGTTCCGAGACCCAGGGCTCCGGGACGACGTACTCGAAGATGCTCGCCGGCTCCGGGTCGGGCGCCGCCTTCGCCCGGTCGGCCGCCTCCTCGTAGTCGTCCAGGTTCTGCTTCTCGATCGCCGAGAGCTCCGCCTCCGTCACGGAGCCGCTCTCGGTGAGCGAGCTGCGGAACCGGGGGAGCGGGTCGGCGGCACGCGCCGCTGCGAGCTCCTCGGGCGTGCGGTAAAGCTCATGGCGGTCGGAGTTCGAGTGCGAGTGGATCCGAACGACGGTCGCGTGCACGATCACGCAGCCGGCGCCCGACCGCACGAACTCGACCGCCTCGCGCATCGCGCGGAAGGAGTCGAAGACGTCCAGCCCGTCGCAATGAATGATGCGGAGGTTCTTGAGCCCCGCGAAATTGTCGCTCGCGAGCTCGTTGGCGGTCTGGTCCGACTTCGGAACGGAAATGCCGTAGCCGTTGTCCTGAACGACGAATACGACCGGCAGCTTCTCCCGCGAGGCGCCGTTGACCGCCTCGAAGAAGTAACCCTCCGAGGTCGAGGACTCGCCGACCGAGCAGAAGACGATCGAGTCCCGGCCGTACGTCTTGATCGCGCGGCCGAGGCCGGCCGCGTGCTGCGCGTGGTTGGAGACGCAGGAGGAGACGTTCTGGATCCCGATCTCCGGCTTCGCGAAGTGGTTGGACATGTGGCGTCCGCCGGATGCCACGTCCGTCGCCTTGGACATGCCGTTCAAGAGGATTTCTTCGGCCGTCAGCCCGGCGGCCACGCACGTGGTCAGGTCTCGGTAGTAGGGGAAGAGGTAGTCCCGTCCGGGACGGAAGGTCATCCCGAGCGCGAGCTGGATGGCGTCATGTCCGGCGCAGGGGGCGTGGTAGCTCCATCCGAGCCCCTGCTTCAGGTAGTTGGGGGCCCGGTCGTCGAGGACTCGGGCGAGGTGCATCAGCGCGTACCATTTTTTCAGCTCCTCGCGCGAGACCCCGGCCGTGGTTGGCGCGACTTCGGTTGCATCTTGGGGGGTCAAAACGGTTTCACCTCCGAGTTGGGATCCTCCATTCTAACGGTCCGGGCCTCCGAATCCTTCCTTTTCTTCCCGCGCCCGCGCCCCTACAATCATCCAAAATGCCCGATTCGCCCGCGCCGCAGCTCGCTTCCGCTCGGGAGCAGGCTCTTCGGCGCGAGATGGTCTCCCGCTACGTCGAGCCCCGCGGCGTGGACGATCCGCGCGTGCTCCAGGCGATGCGAGACGTGCCCCGGCACCTCTTCGTGCCGGAGCCGTTGCGCGCCAAGGCCTACGGGGACCACTCGCTGCCGATCGGTTTCGGTCAAACGATTTCCCAGCCGTACGTGGTCGGTCTCATGACGCAGCGTCTCGCGATCGAGCCGGGGCACAAGGTCCTGGAGATCGGCAGTGGCTCCGGATACCAGACGGCGATCCTGGCGCGGCTCGCGCGCACGGTCTATTCGCTCGAGCGCATCGACGAGCTCGCCCGGCGCGCCGCCGGCGCGCTGCGCCGCCTCGGTTGCTTGAACGCCTCGGTCAAGGCCTTCGACGGAACCTACGGCTATCCGGCCGCGGCGCCCTTCGACCGCATCCTCATCACCGCGGGGACCGATGAAGTGCCCGAGCCGCTGCTCGCACAGCTCGCGATCGGCGGACGGCTCGTCGCCCCGATCGGGCCGGCCGACAAGCAGCGCGTCCGCGTGATTCGCCGGCGCAAAACCGACTTCGCGCAGGAGGACGGAGAGCCCGTCGTCTTCGTTCCGCTCGTCGGCAAGTTCGGAAGGCCGCGCGCGTGATCGCGCGCCGAGCCACGGTGGCCGGCCGCGTGCAGGGGGTCGGATACCGCTTCTTCGCCGAGCGGGCCGCACGCGAGCTCGGCGTGCACGGCTGGGTGCGCAACCTCCCCGACGGGAACGTCGAGTCGGTCGTGGAAGGGGAGGATGAGGCGGTCTCGCGCTATCTCGCTCGACTCCGCGAAGGCCCGCGCTCGGGCCGCGTCACCGACGTCCGCGTCGAGGAGACGGACTGGACGGGTTTCGAATCCTTCGAGATCACGCGATGAGCGTCGATCTCGTCGCCTACATCCGGGACGTGCCCGACTTTCCAACGCCCGGCATCCTCTTTCGCGACATCACGCCGCTCCTGGCCGACCCGGCTGCGTTCTCCGAGGCGGTTTCGGCCATGGCCGCGCCGTTCCGGCACGGCGCCGTGTCCAAGGTCATGGGCATCGAGGCGCGCGGGTTTCTCTTCGGCGCGGCGATCGCGCGGGAGCTCGGCGCCGGGCTCGTTCCCGCGCGCAAATCGGGGAAGCTGCCGCGCCAGAGCCTGCGCGTGACGTACGGTCTCGAATACGGGCGGGACAGTCTCGAGATCCACTCCGACGCCTTCGCCCGGGGCGAGCGCGTTCTCGTGGCGGACGACGTCCTCGCGACGGGGGGTACCGCGCGGGCGGCGGCCGAGCTCGCCGAGAAGCTCGGAGCCGAAGTCGTCGGCCTGACGTTTCTGATCGAGTTGGGCAAGCTCAAAGGCAAGAAGCAGCTTCCCGGCCGCCGGATCCACTCGGTCCTGATGCTAGAATAGAAAAACTCAGGAAAAGCGAGCCCCGAACAAGATGGCCGGCGAGAAAATCCTCGTCGTCGATGACGACGACGACATCCTGTTGATCGTCCAGACGATTCTGGGCGGCGCTGGCTATTCCGCACACACCGCCCGGAACGGGCGCGAGGGAATCGAGACGGCCCTGGAGCTGCGGCCGGACCTGATTCTTCTCGACGTCATGATGCCGGAGCTCTCGGGGTGGGAAGTCTGCACGACGTTGAAGAGCGCGCCCGAGACGCGTCAGGTCCCGATCGCGATGCTCACCGTCAAGAACGAGATCCGCGACCTGATCACGGGGATGCAGGCGGGCGCGGACGAGTACATCACCAAGCCGTTCACGCGGCGGAAGCTCCTCGAGACGGTCCAGAAGCTCCTCGAGTCGCGCGAATCGAGCCCGGCCGACTTCGTCACTTCCGAGAACGAGGAGGTCCGGTTCAAGAATCTCCTGTTCGATCCGGTCACGAGGCTGCCGACCGTACCGGTCATCATCGACGCGCTGCGCGACCGGCTCCTCGACAACCGGGACCTCGGGGTCCTCTTCGTGGACGTCGAGCAGTACAGCCACATCGAGGAGGCATACGGCTGGGAGGTCTTCGACGGCCTTCTGCGCGAGACGGGCCGCGCGCTCCGGCGCATGCTCGGGACCGTTTTCGCGAGCGAGGACTTCGTCGCCGTGAACCGCGCCGGCGGCTCGGATTTCTACGTCTTCACCAGCATCGAGGCGGGCGGAGACTCCGTCGCCCGTCTCCAGCGCAAGGCGCGCCAGGTCGAGGAGTCGCTCCGCGGGACTCTGGACGAAGCGTTCGGCAACCGGATCCACAAGCGCATCGGCGTCTTCGTCGGCCACGCCGTCATCCGCTCGAATCCACAGATGCGGGTCGAGCGCCTGGTGTATCGCGCGCTGCGCGAGGCGATCAACGTCGCGTCGACGAAGGAAGAAGAGCGTCAGGCGATTCTTCTCGAAACCTTCAAGGACATCCTGCGGCGGGGACGCATCCGGACCGTGTATCAGCCGATCTTCAGTCTTTCGTCGCTCGAGCTCTTCGGGCACGAGGCTCTGACGCGCGGGCCGCTCGACACGGCGTTCGAGAGCCCCGAGCTCCTGTTTTCCTTCGCCGGGGAGAACGAGACGGTCTGGGAGCTCGAGCAGCTCTGCCTCGGATCCTCGGCCACCCGCTATCAGGCGCACGCGGGTCCTCTCCTCTTCATCAACGTCGAAGCGGACTCGGTCACGGCCCTTTCCTCGCGCGGGCCGGAGTCGCTGCCGGCGCTCTTCGCGCTGCGGGACAAGGTCGTGCTGGAAGTGACGGAGAGGTCGGCGATCCGCGACGTCCCGGTCTTCCGCGACGCCCTGCGGGAGCTGCGCCGCCTCGGGTTCCGGATCGCGATCGACGACGCGGGATCGGGCTACGCTTCGCTGCAATCGATCGCCGAGCTCCGCCCGAACTTCCTGAAAGTGGCGAACACGCTCGTGACCGGACTCCACACGGACACCATCAAGCGGGACGTCGTCGAGATGCTCGTGAATCTCGCCCGCCGGATCGAGGCCGTCTGCGTGGCGGAGGGGATCGAGACGCCGCAGGACCTCGAGGAGTGCCGCCGCCTCGGGATCCCCTACGGCCAGGGCTTCTATCTGGCCGTACCGGAAGAAGTGCCGGCGACGCGTCCGGCGCGGCGCGTCGAGCCCTCGGAGCCCGTCCCGGGCTAGGCTTCCTCCGGCTAGACCAGCGCGATTCGGCGGATCTAGCTGCCGATCCTCCGGAAGCGGATGCCGGAGAGGTCCGACGTGGACAGCCGGAATCCGTCCACCTTCCCTCCCGAGTCCCGCGTGAAGGCGATGTTCCATCCGCGCAGGGTGAAGGAGTCCTTGACCGTGGGGGTCCAGGGGTTCGGAGGGATGGTCCGGTGCTTCAGGACGAGGCCTCCGTCGCCCGCCGTGAAGCGCAGCAGCGTCGGAACCTCGTCGCTCGTGTAGAGGCCGGCGAACTGCGACAGGCTCCCGGCCGGCGGCGTCCACGGCTCGACCGGCTCGAATCGCTGCGTGTCTTCGTCTTCCCAGGCGGCGACGAGGGCGGGCCGGCCTCCGGCCGGGCGCTTTTCGAAACGGACCTCGAGGTTCCCTTCCTCCTTTGGAACGAAACGGTCGGATCCGATCGACTCGAGCGGGACCTTCTCGGTCCCGGCGTCGACCAGGAGACCGCCGCCCTCGACCGACGCCCGCCAGAAGTCGCCGCTCTTCGGATCCCGGTAGGCCCCCGCGAAGCGCGCGAGGTCCGCCGCCGACACGGCGACGCGCGGTTTCTTCTCCGGCGGCGTCTCCGCCGGGCCGGTCACCTTGTCGGCGAGATAGATGTCGGCGATCTGATGCATGAACTTCACGCGGTTGACCGACGTGCGGTTGCAGAGGCAGGAGACCGAGAACTTCTGGTCCGGAAAGCGGTAGAGAAGGGCGAGATACCCGGCCCAGGCGCCGGTGTGGCCGACCGCGCGAAGCCCCCGGTACGTCGTGACGCGAAGCCCCTTGGCATAGTCGATCGCCTTCCCGTCGTTCAAGACCCCCGTCTTCTCCATCTCGTCGATCAATGCGCGGTCACCGACGCGGGGCTCGGCGAAATTGCGGTCCCAGAGGAACAGGTCCTCGACCGTCGTGAGCACGCCGCCGTCCCCGTTCTGCTCGAAGTCGGACATCTCGATCGAGAAGCCGCCGCCCGCTCGCGGCCGGTAGCCGGTCGCGCGGTTCGGGATGACGCGGGTGTGGTCTTCGTTGTACTGCGTGTGCGTCATGGCGAGCGGTCCGAAGATCCGCTCCTGCGCGAAGTCCCGCAGGCTCTTTCCGCTCGCGCGTCGTACGATCTGGCCGAGGAGGAAGTAGCCGGTGTTGCTGTACTCGTAGCGGTCACCCGGCGCGAAGATCGGTCCCTTCTGCCGGGCGAGCGCTTCGAGCGTCTCGGGCTCCGTCGTCAGGTCCTCCTCGGGGTGCCCCTCGAGCTCGAGGATCCCGATGTAGTCGCGCAGGCCTCCGACGTGATGGAGCAGGTGGCGGATCGTCACGCGCTTTCCGAAATCCGGGAGCTCCGGCAGGAACTTGCGGATGTCGTCGTCGAGCGAGAGCTTGCCGTCCCGCGCGAGAAGAAGGATCGAGAAGGAGGTGAACTGCTTGCCGATCGATCCGATGTCGAAGACCGTCTGCGGGGAGTTGGCGACGCGCAGCTCCAGGTTCGCCATGCCGTAGCCGCGCGAATAGACGATGCGGCCGTCCTGGTAGATGCCGAGGGCGCAACCCGGCGCGTCGCTCCGATCGTATTCGGCGAAGAGGGCGTCCACTTTCGATTTCACGTCGGAGGGCGCCGTCTCGGCCGCGAAGAGGGGAGCGACGAAGATCGAGGCGATCCCGAGAACGATCGAAAGCCTTCCCGAGCGAAATCTCATCGGTTCCTCCCGGCGCTCGCGCGCCGTGCGTTTATACGATGCTCTTCTCGAATCGGCTAGCATCTCGCCCAAACGGGGGCCGTAGCTCAGGTGGATAGAGCAAGAGTTTCCTAAACTCTAGGTCGGCGGTTCGAGTCCGCCCGGCCCCACCAACCCCTCCAATAACTTTGGTCACCCTGCTCGCTTCACCAAAACAGCGCCGTCAAGCGTGCCAGCGCCTTTCTCGAGGCGAAGCCAGGAGACTGCCCGAGGCGCTCAAGACGAGCGGGTCAAGAAACGGGGTCGGTGGTTTTGGCGAACAGAGCCGCCACTGGAAGTTACGGAATGGTCCTGAATGAGCAGGAGCACGATGAACGAGGCCGGGCCTGTTCGGGAGCTAGTAGGGCCAATGCGCCTTACGTCTGCCAAAGCGACCGTTCTGATTCTCCTGGGATCGCGCATATCCGCCCTTGAGCAGCGGCTCGAGGTTCCGCTCACGCAACAGATCGAGGACCTCGCCCTCGAGGAAACCCCGGCCGTAGGGATGCTGCAACAGGTTCATACCGACGAAGTGGTTGACCTCGATCAAAACCGGACCGTTCTCGCAAATGGCAACGTCCCAACCCTGGCAAAGGTAGCCGGGGAAGAGCTCCGGCGCCTCGCCGAGAACCATCTCCCGGACCGCCTGCCAGTGGGGTAGCTGGAAACCGGTGAGCTGTCGACCGGTGTCCGGATGGACCACGTTCACCAGTTGACGATGTCCGCGCCCGTACACCACCCGCTCGATGCGGCCCGTCGAAACGTCAATGCTGGCGAACAGGTTGCCGCTCTTGCCGTGCTGGAAGTTGTCCACGACCGCGCCTCGCCGGGCGATCTTCCACACCGGCCGGAACATCGTCGGGCCTTTTCGCAGCCTCAGCACATGGATGCGGAGGCCCGAGATGGAGTCGCCCGCGACGGCAGCGATGTCGCCATGCGGGCGAAGCGTTTCCATGAGGAGGAAGCCCAACCCGGAGCGCTCGGTCATGCGCGCGGCAAGCTCCTCGACGCTCACGACACTGTCGCCGTCGATCACCGCGCGCTCATCCACCCATCTTTCGATCTGGAAGTTTTGGTCTCCGTTTCCGCCGTACGAGGGCTTGCAATAGATCGGGAACCTCCGCCATCCGTGCAGGAAGTCGCGCAGT
>JBKPSZ010000229.1:0-31996 GCA_046735265.1 Acidobacteriota bacterium
TCACCTGAAACTCCGTCCGGCCCGGCCGCGACTCGACGGCGATTTCGCCGTCGTTGTGACGGACGAGCCGGCGGACGATGTCGAGGCCCAGACCCGTGCCATGTCCGGCCGGCTTCGTCGTGAAGAACGGATCGAAGATCCGGTCTCGGATCTCGGTGGGAATGCCGGGGCCGTTGTCGGCGATCCGCACGACGATGCCGCGGGACTCGCGGCCGGCCACGACCTCGACGCGGCCCGATTCGGGCACGGCGTCCAGCGCGTTGTCGAGAAGATTCCCCCAGATCTGATTCAGCTCGCCGGCGAAGCCGCGAACACGCGGGAGACCCGGGTCCATCTGGACGGACACGGCGACCGACTTCCCACGCGCTTTCGACTTGAGAACCGCCACCGTGTTTCCGAGGCTCTGCGCGAGGTCCACCGGCTCGGCGATGGTCGCCTGGTCCATGTGCGTGAAGCCTTTGACCGCCAGGACCAGCCCCGCGATCCGTGTCGCGGCGTCCTGGATCTCCGAAGCGAGCCGGCGGACCGAGCATCCGGCGGCGGCCCAGCGCACGGCGGCGTTCAACGAGGAACCGTCGACGGCGCCGGCGAGCTGGTCGAGCGCCTCGGTCGTCACGGCGGTTTCGGCCAGCGCCTCGGCGGCGGCCGTATCGAGTCCGTGGTCGTCGAGCCAGTCGGTGATGGCTTCCTCCGCTTCGGCATGCTCGATCGGCGACCGAACGCCACGCTCGGGCGCGGTGGCGCAGGCGTTGCGCACACGGTCGATGGCTTGGAACTGCGCGTCCGTCAGGCCCGCCGCGCCGAGCGCGCGCGCCGCCTGCTCGACGTCCTCCAGCCGGCGCCCGAGAAGCGTCGCGCTCCTCTCGATCGCGGACGAAGGATTGTTCAACTCGTGAGCGAGTCCCGCCGAGAGGCGCCCGAGCGAGATCATTTTCTCGTCGTGCAGCTCGCTCGTCGTGAAATCCCGCGCGCGATCGAGCATCCGGTGGACGAGGATCGACGTCAGCTCGGGGCACTCGCGCGTGAGCTCGCGGAAATGATCGCGGTGAACGAAGAAGACCTCCGTCGGCTCCAGGGCGATTGACTGTGCCGGCGACGTGGCCAGGCGGGAGTACGGAAGGAGACCCGTCACGTCGCCGCCGTGCCACTCCGCGATCTTGTTCGGGCCGGCGCCGCGATCCAGGAAGACGGCGATGCGGCCCGACAGCACGACCGCCAGGCCTTCGACGGGCCCGCCCTTGACCGCGTAAGCGTCGTTCGGCTGGAGCCGCCGGATCGTTCCGCGCGCGGCCAGCCACTCGAGCTCCTCGCGAGGAACGACGCCGATCGTCCGGTGATTCGCCAGCCGATCGACGAGCTCAGCCACGGTCATCGAAGTGACACCAGGCGCTGAATCCTACAACCGAGCCACGAGGGAGACGGAGCTGCGTCCTTGCGTTGCAGAGCGCCACGCAGGCGTTCCCTCCTTGGTTGTCAGAAACAAGAACGCCGGAAGTTGCCTCCCGGCGTCCGATTTTTCTGGTTGCGCGGAAAGGATTCGACCGCAGCCGGGCGTGGACGCCATGAGGCCGGTTCCGTCGACCGTCAGCTCTTCAGGAAGGCGATCAGGTCGGCGTTGACCTCGTCTTTCTGCGTGGAGCACATTCCGTGGGGACCGCCCTTGTAGACCTTGAGCTTCGCGTTCTTGATCAGCTTCGAGGAGAGCATCGCGGACGCTCCGATCGGCACGATCTGATCATCGTCGCCGTGAAGGATGAGCGTCGGCACGTCGAACTTCTTGAGGTCCTCGGTCTGGTTCGTTTCGGAGAATGCCTTGACGCAGAAGTAAGAGGCCGGGAAGCCGCACAGCATGCCCTGGAGCCAAAAAGAGTCCTTCAGCCCCTCCGAGATCCTTGCCCCCGGACGGTTGAAACCATAGAACGGAAGGGCGAGGTCCCTCCAGAACTTCGAGCGGTCCGCGACGACGCTCGCTCGGATCTGGTCGAACGCCTCGATCGGCGTTCCTGCGGGGTTGTCGGCCGTTTTCAACATCAGAGGCGGAACGGCTCCGATCAGGACGGCCTTGGCGACGCGTTTGGTCCCATGGCGACCGATGTACCGTGCGACCTCACCGCCGCCGGTCGAATGGCCGACGTGCACGGCCTTCTGCAGGTCGAGCGCCTCGACGAGCGTCGCCAGATCGTCGGCGTAGTGGTCCATGTCGTTGCCGTCCCACGGCTGGCTCGACCGGCCGTGGCCGCGCCGGTCGTGCGCGATGCACCGGTATCCCTTCGAAGCGAGGAAGAACATCTGATCCTCGAAGGCGTCGCTCGAGAGCGGCCAACCGTGGCTGAAGACGACGGGAGGCCCGCTCCCCCAGTCCTTGTAGTAGATCTTGGTTCCGTCCTTGGTCGTGACGTAGGGCGCCGAGGGGTTGGCCTTCGCGGCGGGACTGTTCGCCGGCTGCTGTCCAGAGGCTGCCCTCGCCGGAAGTGTGGCCGCCGCCACGAGAGCCGCGCCGCCGACGAGAATGCCGCGGCGCGAGGGATCCGGGTTCGGTTCGGACTTCTTCATGATGGCCTCTCCTTCGCTCAATGCAGGAAGCGAGTGAGCGCTTCCGTCGTCTCCCGGACCGCACCGGAGGATCCCTGCCGAAGCTCGGCATGCGCCCGGTCTGAAGGGTCGATCCGATTTGAATCCGTGTTCATCTCACGTCGCCCGCTGTAGAAGCGGCCCGTCAGAAGGGAGCGCGGCGACTCGCTCGGTTCGTTCCACGAGCCGCCGAACGAGAGGGAGACGCTCTCCTCCCGCCGGGTCCGGCGCCGCGAGGTCCCTCTCGGCGGCGCCGGCGAGGCCTCGGGGCATTCGGCCCGCGTCGGCGGTATCGGCAGCCTGGTCGAGCCGCCCGGAGACCTGGCTTCTGGATTTCAGATCGGCGGACCTCGCGGCGGCGTCGAGGCCCGACCACTCCTCCCGTCCCACTTCACCGGCGAGAACAGCCGCGGTCACGTAGATCTCCTGCGCCGCCTCGGCGACCCTCCGACCGCTCTCGGGCGAGAGGCCCTCTCCCGCACCCGGCTCCGTGCCCTCCAGTGCCGCCAGCTCCGAGAGTCTCAGGATCCCGTTCAGGTCGGCTGCCACTTCGCGATGAAGCTTCTCCGCCGCGGCAGCCTCGACGTCCGGAAGGGCCGCCGGAATCCGGACGAGCTCTCCGAGGCGGCGCAGCATTCGAGCGATTGCGGCCCGCATCTTGAGAGCCGCCGTCTCGGGCCAGAGGAACCGGAACACCACGGACATGACGACGATCCCGAGCACGATGCCGACGAGGCGGTCTCGGATCGTGTGGAATTGGGTGTCGGGCGCGAAGCCCTGATAGATGCACAGGAAAAAGGCGAGTGCGATTTGCAGCCCCGCGTAGGAGACGCGCTCGCTTCCGGCAGCGATCCACGCCGCGAGCGCCGATCCCGCCGCGGTGAGCAAGGCGAGCGAGACGATGCTCTCCATGTGCGGCACGAGATAGACGATGGACAGGAAACCCAGCGTTCCACCGACTGCGCATCCGACGAGGCGGAGTGTGGCCTTCCGGATGGTCGCGCCCGCGCTCTCCAGCGCCACGAAGCAGCACGTGATGAAGGCGGTCCGAATCCCGGGCCAATCCAGACCCATGTAGATGACGAAGCAGGTCATCGCCGCGAGAGTGACCTTCAGCGCGAAGCGGACGTGATCCTTGTTCGAGAATGCGTCCGGAACGAATAGCCCGCGCTTCTCCTTCGGGCCGGGCGCGGACGCGTCGGGGGCGCCGAGCGCGTCGCGGAGAGCGAGCGAGGCGCGCTGCATCTCGCGCAGCTCGAGAAGCGTCGGCGCGGCGCCCGCGTCCGCGGCGGCCCCCGCGGAGGCGTCCCGATCGAGGGGACTCCGCTTCAGCCGAATCAGGATCGCAACGAGGCTCCCGGCAGCCACGCGGTCAGGCTCCGACAGCGGGATGGGATCTCGCAGGCCCAGATTCGCCGCCGCGACCACGAGGCGATCCGTCTCGCGGATCGCGGCGGCCAGAGCGGCATGTCGGGCCCGGACCGCCGGACGCAGCGCGGCCAGCTTGAGGTTCTGCTCCAGGGAAGCGGTGCCGCGCGAGGCGAGGTCGACCAGGACACCATCCGGGGCCCCGCCAACGACGTTCGCGCCGAGCATTCGCCGGAGCGCGGCGATCGTGAGCTCGAGCCGCTGCGTCAGCCCTTTCCCGAGCGCGGTGAGGGGATCGGCCGGCAGAAGCACGATGTTCACGATGACGGTGATCGCGAAGGGGAAGTCGACGACAACCCACAGCCAGAGGAGCTCTCGGACGAGGCGGTCTGCCGTGGGAATGCCGTCCGAAATGCTCTGGGACAGCCCGACGAGAAATCCGATGACGAACCCGAGCGGCCCGAGCGTCAACACTCGAGAGAGCCACATGCCGCCGAATACCGCGGCGGCCATGGCCGGGAGCCGGTATTCCGGGTAGTCGAACGTGTAGCGGTAAATGAAGATGCTCGCGCCGATCGAGATGGTCGCGCCGACGATTCCCAGAACGCCGGTGATCGTCGTGATCACGCGGTTCTCCTTGGTGATGAAGAAGGCCATGTAGGCGCTGACCCAGGTCAATGGCACCTGGAGAGCCATCGACACGACGACGACGATCACGACGCAGACGACCAGACGGATGGTGGTGTTCCAGCGCTCCTGCGACGGGGCCATCTCGCGGAGCAGCCACGCCAACCGCGTCGGCGGCACGTGCAGAGCCTGGAGGCTCTGGGCGACGGCGCTCATCTCACGGTCACGACAGCCGAAGCGCCCATCCGGAAGATCTCCGGGTCCGGCTTCTCGACCTCGATGCGAACCGGGAATCGCTGGGCGATGTGCACCCAGTTGAGCTCGCGCTTCACGAGAGGCAGTCCATGCGGGAGATCGATCTCGTCCGTCGGCTGGACGGCCCATCCCACACCCTGGACGGTTCCGGCGAAGCGACGCTGCGGCAGCGAGGACAGGTAGAGGTCGACACGCGTCCCTGGCGCGATCTGCGGGAGCTCTCCCTCGCGGAAATTCGCCATGACGTACCACTTCCGTGTGTCGAGCAGGGAGAACACGGGAATCCCGGCGGAGGCGAACGCCCCGACGGAGATGTTGAGGTTGACGACGCGACCCGGAAACGGTGCGACCACCTTGCAGTACGAGAGATTCAGGGCTGCGAGATCGACCGCGGCGACGGCGCCCTCACGCTGCGCGATCAAGGTCTCGAGAGCGCTCTGGGCCACGCGCGCCTGATCGAGCCTCCTTTCCTCGGTCGCCACCAGTGTGGCGGCGACGCGCTTGGCCGTTTGCGCGCGATCTACGTCCTCCGCCCTCGCGAAGCCGCTCGGGAGGAGCGGCTGAATCCGGTTCAGCGTGTCCCCCGCCTGCTGCAGCTCGGCCTTCGCGCGGTCGACCCCGGCCCGCGCGGCATCGACCTGGAGGTGCAATTGCGTATCCTGAGAGCGCGCGACGACGATCTGCCGGTCCAGCGTCGCGAGCGCCGCCCGAGCGGTCTTCAGCCCGAGCTCGTAGTCCTCCGGGTCGATCTCGAAGAGCGGGTCGCCCTCCTTTACCGCCTGGTTATCGACCACGTGCAGGGCGATGATCTGGCCGCGCACGCGTGGAGCGATTCCGACGACGTTGGCCCGCGCCACCGCGTCGTCGGTACGCGGATGCCGCTCCTTGAGCCTCCAGACCCAGAACGACAGCAGGACCGCGGCCGCGATTACGGCGATGCTCTGGAGACGGCCGGCCAGGATGCGACCCGGACTCGCCTTGGTCTTCGCAGCGGAGGCTTCGGATTCGGTGCGGTCGACCATGTCTGCCTCAATAGAAAACGAGTCGAATGCTTAGTGCGAAGACGGCCCACAGCGACAGGTAGACGAGCCCGGCGGGTCGCAGGTGGCCGTCGATCTCGAGGGCCACGAGCACCTGCCGGACGATCACGGTCAGGACGATCCCGAGGACGATGCAGGCCATCCAGGCCGGGAAGTAGGAACCGAACACATCGATCTGCGGCGAGTGTCTCGTCATGGCCGCCCTCCCGGGTTCGGGACGGGCTTCGCGAGGTCTCCCACGGTCAGTGCCAGCGTCGTGAGACTGACGTAGACCGCAGAGCGGGTGTCGACCATGACGCTGCGCGCCGAGGCCACGCTGCGTTGGGCGTTCGAGACCTCCACGTACGTGGCCAGTCCCTGACGGTAGGCCTCGAGCGACGCGGCGAACGCACTCTCGGAGGCGGCGATGAGCTTCTCCGCGGAGTCCAGCTTTCGAAGAGCCGTGTTGACCTGCGTCCGGACCCTCCAGACCTCCCGCATGACGGCGTCCCGCGAGTGCGTCAGCTCGTCCTCGCTCGCCTGGAGCTCCGACTCCGCGATGCGCAGCTTCTCGCGACGCGCGAAGCCGTCGAAGACCGGCACGGACACCAGAACTCCTGCTCCGTAGACCGGCTTATCTCCGCCGAAATATGGAGAGCCAGCCGCTTTCATCTTCAGATCCAGCCACCCAACGTGCGAGTCCAGAAAGAGCTTGGGATAGTAGGCGGCCCGCGCACGCTTGACTTCCGCTCTCGAGGCGCGAACTTTGGACAGCCTGGCCACCAGGTCGGGCCGCTGCACGAGCGCCCTGCCGATCAAGTCGTCCAGCGGCTCCGTCGCGTCCGGGTCGAAGGACTGCTCGGGGAGAGCCGCCACCTGCAGCTTCGTGGTCGGCAGGATTCCCAGGCTGTCCACGAGCTCGACGAGGGCGTCGCTCATCGCGCCCCGCGCGGCCACGAGCTCGAACGTCTCACGTGCCGCCAGCTCCTCCGCCTGCAGGACCTCCGGCTTCGTCGCCAGGCCGCGGTCGAGACGCGCACGCGCCGACTCGGCGAGCGTCTCCGTGGCGCGCTGCGAGCTCTCGGCCGCCTCGACTCTCTGGCGTGCCGAGTTGAATTCGTAGTAGCGCCGCGCGACGGCGAACACGACCTGCTGATGGACGGCGTTGAACCCGACGTTCGCGGCCGTCAGCCCCTCCTCGGCCACGGTCTTCGTCGCGCTCCGCTCTCCGAAATCCAGGAGCAGCCATTTCACGTCGAGCGCGACGCGCGCCGACTTCAGTTCGAAGCCCAGGGCCCCCCCGCCGACGACCGACACGTCCGCAGGGCCAGGCCCCTGCTCGAGGGCCGGGAAGGGAATGAAGGCCTTCTCATAGCCGGCGAATGCGGAGGCCGCGAGGTACGGGTAATAGGTGCTCTCACTGAGACCGACCGCAGCCGCCGCCTGCCGAGCGCGTTCCCACGCGATGCGGGTCTGAGGATTCGTCCGTTCGGCGATGTCGATCAGCTCGGGCAGGCCGTAGACCCGATCGGGATCGATCTTCGCCGCCTCGGAGTCCTCCGCCCGTCGCGCGGCCAGTTCCTCCTGATAGGTCTCCAGCCGCGGGGGAGACCACGGCCTGTCGGAAGACGGCGGTGTCGTCTGTGCTCGCATGCCCCCGTCCACGAAAGTCGAGACGACCGAGATCAGCGTCGACAGCCGAAGGAGCCGGCCCCCGGCACGCCGACGCCTTCGCGCTCTCGTGCTCACGAACTCCCCTCGTCAACCCATCTGCTCGAGCGTCTTTCCCTTCGTCTCACGGACCCCGAACCACACGAAGGGCACGGAGATCGCGGCGGCCAGGGCATAGAGGCCGTACGCGCCGGACAACCCCACCACGCCCAACAGCGGCAGGAACGTGACTGTGACGCCGAAGTTGGCCGCCCAGTTGCTGGCGCCGGAGACCGCCAGCGCCGCGCCCCGCATGCGGGGCGGGAACATTTCGCCGAGGAGCACCCACATGACGGGGCCCCAGGACATCGCGAACGCGACGATATACAGGTTCGCCGACGCGAGACCCGCGATCGCCGCGCCGTGCGTCAGGAGCGGCTTGCCGTCGGGGCCCGTCCCGGCTCCGCCGAAGATGAGGGCCATCGCGCCGAGGGTCACGGCCATGCCGATCGACCCCGCGAGCAGGAGCGGCTTGCGGCCGAGGCGATCGATGAGAAGGATCGCGGGGATCGTGGCGAGGATGTTGACCAGACCGGTGAGGAGGTTGATACGGAGCGCCCACTGCTCCGTTGCTCCGGCTGCCTTCCAGAGCACCTCGCCGAAGTAGAAGATGATGTTGATTCCGACGAGCTGTTGGAACACGGCCAGCCCGATTCCCAGCCACACCACCGGGGCGAGCCGTCCCGAGCCGGGTACGAGCACATCGGAGAGGCGCGGTCGGTGCTCCCCGCGGAGACCTTCCTCGACCTGCCGGACGAGCGCATCCGCGTCGCCGCCGATGCGGGCGAAGACGCGGCGCGCCTCGTCCTTCCGACCGCGAGCGACCAAGTAGCGGGGGGACTCCGGAATGAAGAGAATTCCGATCAGGAACGCGGCCGCGGGAAGGGCCTCCATCCAGAACATCCATCGCCAGGCGGGCGCTCCCAGCCATAGCGTCGCCTTCGCGCCGCCGGCGATCCGGGCGAGGATGTCGTTGCTCAGGAACGCGAAGAAGAGTCCCAAAACGATCGCCATCTGCTGAAGCGATGCGAGTCGGCCGCGTATCGCCGCGGGTGCGATCTCCGAGATGTACATCGGCGCCAGCACGCTCGCGGCGCCGATGGCCAGGCCGCCCAAGAGCCGCGATCCGATGAAGAAGCCGGCCGATCGGGCGGCGCCGCTGGCGAACGCGCTGATCAGGAAGATGACGGCGTTCAGGAGCATCGTCGGGCGCCGGCCACGGAGATCGGCGACCCTCCCGGCTGTGAAGGCTCCGATTGCGCAGCCGATCAGCACCGAAGCGACGGCGAAGCCGGTGGTCGCCGCACGCGTCCCGAACGCGCTCGCCAGCGCATCGACGGTTCCGTTGATCACCGCGCTGTCGAAACCGAACAGAAAGCCGCCGAGGGCGGCGACGCCGCTCAGTCCGAGGACGTAGGAGTGGCTGGACACGCTGGTTTCCCCGAGCGGTTTCATGCTGGCCGGTCGCTCGCCCACGATCTCGCTCATGACGAAATCCTTTCTGGTTGCTGCCCTGCACTCGACTTCCGCAGGTTCTCCAGCCCGTACGCCGCGGCTCCCGCGAGCGCCGCGCGCGCGGTGATGACGTGGATGGGCATGTTCGCCATCAGGTCCTTGAAGCGTCCCTTTCGGGTGAAGTTCTCGTTGAACCGCGGCTCGCGGAGCGCGCCCAGGAGATGCACCGCGACGCCGCCCGCCATGTAGACGCCGCCGGTGGCGAGCACCTTCAGCGCGAGGTTGCCGGCCTCGCTCGCCAGGATCGAGACCAGGATCTCGACCGTCGCACGGCACGGTTCGCTCGGGAGCTGGGGATCGGCGGCGGAATCGAGGATCGCTCGCGTCCGATCCGTGGCCGCCGCGATCTTCGCCGCGACCGCGGGATTCTCGGGCAGGTTCTCCTTCTCGCGAAGGTAGTCGTAGATGTTGGGAACGCCGATGCCGGAGCAGACCCGTTCGAACCCGACATGGTCGAAGCGCTCCAACATGTATTCGAGGAGGCGAATCTGCCGCGCGTTCGTGGGCGCGAAATCGGAGTGACCGCCCTCGGAGCCGTGCGCTCGGTACTGGCCTCCATCCCAGGTGAGGAACGATTCGCCGAGACCCGTGCCGGGGGCGATGATGGCGATCGGCCCCCGCTCGACCGCATTCCCCTCATTCAGCGTGACGAGGTCCTGCGCGCGGAGGGTGGGGACCGAGCGCGCGATCGCCTCCAGGTCGTTGATGAGGCGGACGGACCTGAGGTTCAAGTCCCGGGCCAGCGAGCGCTCGTCCATCACCCAGGGTAGGTTGGTCGTCTTCACGCTTCCTTCGATCACCGGGCCGGCGACGTCGAAGCACGCCGCGGTGACCGAAATCTTCACCTCGGCGAGAAACTGCCTGACCATCTCCTGCAGGCTGGGATAGTCGGCGCTTTTCACCTGGGTCTGGGCCAGCGGCGCATGCGGTCCGGCCTCGCTCGAGTAGATCCCCAGGTCGGTCTTCGTGCCACCGATGTCTCCCGCGATCAGCATGGCTCCCTCCGTCACCACCAGGTTTCGGCCTGAACGCCGTAGGTGAGGCCGTGCGTCCTGTCCTTGTAGGGCACCCCGCCCACGAAACCCCGGAGCCCTTCGGACCAGTGCGCGTACGTCGCGAACAAGCGCAGGACGGGCCGGCTGAAGAACTTGCGGCCCGCTCCGACCTGCGCGGCCAGGGTGAACTTCTGGAGCCAGCCCTCGTACTGGCCCGTGGCGCTGCGCGTGTGGTCGAATCCCGCCTCCGCGGCGAGGGAGAGAACCTGGGTGAAGAAGAACTCCGGCCGCGCGCCGAAGGAGATCCATTCGTCCCAGCCCCGATCGGGAGTTCCGTCGCGCCGGCGGTCGTAGACGACGATCGGCATGATCGCGAACCGGTCGTTCGGCTGGAGGAGGACCTGCTCGGTGATGAGAAGACGCTCCGCGCTGTCCAGATGGGGGCTGGGGTCGGGGATCGCCGTGCTGAAGTTGGTGGCGGGTCCCTTCCCGTACTGAATTCCGAAGGCATGAAAGCCGCCGAGCCATTCGAGGCGTTGGTGCCGCAAGCCGACGGCGTATCCGGTGGTGCTCGGGATCTCCTCGCCGGTCGTCGTCGTGCCGCCCCGGCTCGTGGTCACGTCGACCCAAAAGGCCAGGGTCCCGCCCGGCGCCGTCACGTCGTACAGACGCATGTCCAGGTTGCTCCGGGCGTAATTGCCGTACCCGGTCGTGATGTCGGGTCGGGCCCCGGCGAGGTAGGCGACGGAGACCTTGCCGATCCCGACGTTGAGGTCCTCGAAGCCCCCGCCGTAGCCGCTCATGTCCAGCGGGTAGAAATCGTCGATCTCGATGTGCTGGCGGCGGTAGTACCGCTCCCCCGCCCAGAGCTTGAAGTCCGGCTGGGCGTCGAAGAGGTTGCCGGCGCGAACGAACGCTTCCCGGAGGCGGAAATGGTCGTTGAAAGCGGGAGAGGAGAAGTCCGCGAAGTTCGAGGAGTTCGTGGTGTTCGCCTCGACCAGGAACTCGGTCTTGAACCAGACCTTGTCGGCGTTTCGCTCCGGGTTGATCCAGTTGTTGACGAAGATCAACTCGCTGTACGTCTCGGCCTCGTTGCCCAGCCGGAACTTCGCGTCGGCGCCGGGGGCCTGGAACGCGACCTGCTGACCCCCCACTCCGTTCAGGCCATAGCCGGATCGGAAGTAGCCGTGGAACTCGAAGAGTCGGGCCTGCGTCTCGAGCCCCTCGATCTTCGTCTCCGCCTCCCGCAAGAGGTCGTACGTCGGCGCCGAGGGTAGCTGGCCCTGAAACTGCTGGCCCGAGTTGAGCAGGCCGCTCAGTAAGGCCTTCGCCGCCGTCTCTCGAGCGACGCGCTCCGCGGACGCGGACGCGGACGCGGCTTCCTTCGAAGCCTGAATCTGCTGCTCGAGGGCCGCAATCTGGCGCCGGAGATCCTGCGTGGTCGCCTCGTACTGCTCCTTGAGCTGCTGGAGCTGTCGCTGCAGTTCCTCTGGCGTCTGGGCCCGAGCCTTCAGCGCGCAGGAAGACATCAGCGCCGCGAGCCAGAATCGCGCCGGTCTCACGGCCGGCCCACGAGCTCCCGGGCCGTGGCCACGACCCGCTCGGGCTGGAAGCCGAACTTTTCCTGAAGCGCCTTCAGTGGAGCGGAGGCCCCGAAGGTCCTCATGCCGATGACCCTGCCGGTCGGCCCGACGTATCGCTCCCAGCCGAACGTGGAGGCCTGCTCGACGGCGATCCGGGCCGTGACCGAGGGCGGCAGCACGCCGTCCCGGTAGGCCTGCGGCTGGTCGTCGAAGATCTCCCAGGACGGCATGGAGACGACGCGTGAGCGGATGCCGTCCGCAAGCAGTTTGCCGTGGGCCTCGACGGCGAGGCTCAGCTCGCTGCCGGACGCGATGAGGATCAACTCCGGCTTTCCATCGGGCGGGTCCGCGAGCACGTAAGCGCCGCGCGCCACGCCCGCCGCCGAGGCGTACTCGCCGCGATCGAGGGTCGGCAGGGGCTGCCTCGAGAGCGCGAGCACCGCCGGCCGGTGTCGGAGCTGCATCACGAATCGGTAGGCCTCCACGACCTCGTTGGCGTCGCCAGGCCGCAGTGTCACGAGCCCGGGCATCGCGCGCAAGGACGCCAGGTGCTCCACGGGCTGGTGGGTGGGACCATCCTCTCCATCGCCCATCGCGTCGTGCGTGAACACGAAGATCGTCGGTAGCTCCATCAGCGCGGACAGGCGGATGCCCGGCCGCGCGTAGTCGCTGAAGATGAAGAACGTCGCGCCGTACGGCCGCAGCTTCGACAGCGAGAGGCCGTTGACGATCGCCGCCATCGCGTGCTCGCGGATGCCGTAGTGGAGGTTCTTGCCGCCCGGGTTCCCGGCCTCGAAGTGGCCCGCGCCCTCGTAGGTCAGCAACGTCTTGTTCGACGGTCCGAGGTCCGCGGACCCGCCGAGGAACCACGGGATGCTCCGCGCGAGCGCGTTCAGGACCTTGCTCGAGGCGTCGCGGCCCGCGATGCCCTTCGGGTCCGCGGGGAACACGGGGAGTTCGCGATCCCACCCGGCCGGGAGGTCTCGCCGCTGCATCTGGTCGATCTCGTTCGCGAGCTCGGGATGGGCGACCCGATAGGCCGCCAACAGCTCCGTCCACCGGCTCCGGGCGGCCGCCCCGCGTGCCCCGATCCCGGCCGCGAAGTGCTCGCGCACGCCGTCCGGGACCAGGAACTGCGCGTCCTCCGGCCAGCCGTAGCTCCGCTTGACGAGGCGGCACTCTTCGGGGCCGAGCGGCTCGCCGTGGGCCGCGGCGCTGTCCTGCTTGTGGGGGGAGCCGTATCCGATGTGGCTGTCCAGGATGATCAGGGTCGGACGGCCCTCCGTCTTCTGGAAGACGGAGAGGGCGTCCTCGATGCGTTCCCGGTCGTTGGCGTCGCCCACGCGCAGCACGTTCCATCCGTACGCGAGGAACCTTCCGGCGACGTCCTCCGTGAAGGCGAGCTTCGTGTTTCCCTCGATGGTGATGTGGTTGTTGTCGTAGATCCAGCAGAGGTTGTCGAGGCCGAGGTGGCCGGCCAGAGACGCGGCCTCGCTCCCGACGCCCTCCATCAGGCAACCGTCGCCGACAACGACGTAGATGTCGTAGTCGAAGAGGGGGAAGTCCGGCTTGTTGTAGCGCGCACCGAGCCACTTTCGGGCGATCGCCATCCCGACGCTCGTCGCGGCTCCCTGGCCGAGGGGCCCCGTCGTCGTCTCGACGCCCGAGACCCAGTGGTATTCGGGGTGGCCGGGAGCCTTGCTTCCGATCTGGCGGAAGCGTCGGATGTCCTCGAGCGAAACGGAGATCTCGCCCAGCCGCTCGTACTCCGCGTTCACGGCCCGGACCCCGCTCAGGTGGAGTGCGGACCACAGCAGCATGGAGGCGTGCCCGTTCGACAGCACGAACCGGTCGCGGTTCGGCCAGATCGGGTCCACCGGATCGAAGCGCATCACGCGATTCCAGAGCGTGTAGACGAGCGGGGCCAGCGCCATCGGCGTGCCGGGATGTCCGGACTTAGCGCGCTCGACGGCGTCGATCGAGAGCGTGCGGATGGTGTTCACCGCGAGCTGATCGAGATCCGCGGCCGTCGGATTGGTCGTCGGGGTCGCCGTCGTCATCGTCGTGCTCATGAGTTCGCCCTCGTCGATTCGAGCTCCAAGGACGCCACCTTCGAGAGGCGGCGCAGATGTCGCGGATCCTGGCTGAAATCCGCGGCGAGGAACGTGCGTACCAGGTCCCAGGCGACGCCCGGGCCCACCGTGCGGCCGCCCACGCAGAGGATGTTCATGTGATCGTCCTCGACGCCTTGCTTCGCGGAGAAGTGGTCGTGGATGAGGCAGGCCCGTGCGCCCGGGACCTTGTTCGCGCAGATCGACGCGCCCACGCCGCTGCCGCAGACGGCCACGCCTCGATGGACGGTCCCCGCGGCGACCGCGCGGGCCAGCGGGATGACGAAATCCGGATAGTCGTCGCCGGGATGAAGGGCCTCCGCGCCGAAATCGGCCACGTCGTGGCCGGCCGCGCGGAGCTGCGCCACGAGGTCCTCCTTCAGCGCGAATCCGCCGTGATCTGTCGCGATTCCCACTCTCATGTTCCTCCCTCCACGCTTTGCAGAGACGTCGTCATCGCACCCGCCGACCGCGCCGCGGCAGCCTGGTCGGCCAGCACCAGGGCCCGCTCCGGATCGATCCGTCCCGCGGGGATCGACCGATCGCCCGCGAGGAGGCGCGCCAGCATCTCTGCCTTCTCCGCTCCAGTGACGAGCCAGGCGATGCGTCGCGATCGATTGAGCACGGAGTACGTCAGGGTCATCCGGCGCCGTTTCTGGTATGTGCTGGTGAGAGCGACGGAAGCGTCCGTGACGCCGAGCACAGGGTCCCCGGGCACGAGCGACGCGGTGTGACCGTCTGGTCCGAGGCCCAGGTGGGCGAGGTCGAGCACGGGGGGCGAGCCGGCGACGCGACGCAAGATGTCCGCGTACAGCGTGCTCCCGGCGGCGAGGTCCTGCGATTCCACGGGCATGGCATGGACCTGGTCCGTGGGGATCGGACAGTGCGCGAGGAGATTCTCGCGGATGTGGGTGAGGTTCCGGTCCGGATCTCCGTCGGGCGCCACGCGCTCGTCCACCTGGAAGACGTGCACGCCGTCCCAGGGGACGTTTTCGTCGGCCAGGGCACGGAGCATCGTCCACGGAGTCCGGCCGCCGCTCAACGCGACGATGAACCGGCCGCGGGCGGCCACCGCCGCGCGCGCCTCCTCCGCGGTGAACGAGGCGGCGGTGCGCGCGACCGCTTCGGGATCGGCCAGGACGCGGATCCTCATGACGCCTTCACGACGGGGTTCTGCCGCCCTTCGGAAGGCGGGACCCTCGATTCGACTTCCTGCGGTCCAACCACGGGGTCCTGCCACCCTCCGGGAGGGGAGACTCTCTCGACTTCCTTCGGCCCCCAGGTGCCGGGCTCGTAGTCGAAGACGGGCGTGCCCTCCTTCAGCATGGGATCGACAATGCGCCACGCCTCTTCCACGTAGTCTTCGCGGGCAAACAGCGTCGCGTCCCCCCGCATGGCGTCCCCCAGCACCCGCTCGTACGCGTCCATGTCGCCGGCGCGTGGCAGCCGGGTCCCCACCATTTCCCCGGTGAGGGTGCCCGTCTCCTGCTCGGCGAGGACGTTCGCGCCGATCGCGATCGTGACCTCGGGGCTGATCCGGAAGCGGGTGTAGTTCGGCCTCAGGTCGAATCCGTCGAACATCGTCGGCGGTTGGCGCAGTCGGACGACCACCTCCGTGCACGTCACGGGCAGGCACTTGCCCGTCCGAATGAAGAAGGGCACGCCCCGCCAGCGCCAGGAGTCGATCCGGAGGCGCACCGCAGCGAACGTCTCGACTTTGGAGCCCTGCGCCACGCCTTTCTCCGCGCGATACCCGCCGAACTGCCCGCGGACGACGTCATTCGCGCCGAGGGAGGGGATCGCCTTCAAGACCTTCACCTTCTCGTCCCGGATCGACTCGCTGTCGGCCCGGACCGGAGGCTCCATGGCGAGGTTGCAGAGGACCTGGAAGAGGTGGTTCTGGACCACGTCGCGGATCGCACCGGTCGAGTCATAGAAGCCGCCCCGGCCTTGAACGCCGAAGTCCTCGGCCATGGTGATCTGCACGCTTTCGACGTGCGCGCGGTTCCAGAACGGTTCCAGGAAGGCGTTGGCGAAGCGGAAGAACAGCATGTGGTTCACCGGCCGCTTCCCGAGGTAGTGGTCGATGCGGAAGATCGCGGACTCGTCGAATGCCCCGAGCAGGACGCGGTTGAGCTCGCGCGCGGATGCGCCGTCGTGACCGAACGGCTTCTCGATGATGACGCGCGCGCCGTCCGTCGAGCCCGACTTGCCGAGCTGCTCGACGACCACCTCGAACAAGACCGGCGGAATGGCCAGGTAGTGGGCGGGCCGGCGGGCGGACCCGAGCTCCCGACGGATGGCCTGGAACGTCGAGGTCTCCCGGTAGTCTCCGTCCACGTAACGAAGCCGCTCGTTGAGCGTGCCGAACGCCTCGCGGTCGAGCCCCCCGTGGTGCTCGAGGCTGTCCTTTGCCCGAGCCTTGAGCTGGTCGAGATTCCAGCCCGCCTTCGCCACGCCGATCACCGGCACGTCCAGGCGGCCGCGTTTCGCCATGGCCTGCAGCGCCGGGAAGATCTTCTTGTACGCGAGATCGCCGGTCGCGCCGTAGAACACGAGCGCATCGGAACGGAGGCCGTTGGTCGTCATCCCGCAGCCCTCCTTCCGCTCGAAGCCTTCTCGACGTGTCCGCCGAACTCGAACCGCATGGCCGAGACCAGCTTGTCCGCGAAGTCCGACTCGCCCCGTGAGCTGAAGCGCTCGAAGAGGGCGGAGGTGAGCACGGGGACCGGCACCGCCTCGTCGATCGCGGCCGTGATCGTCCAACGCCCCTCGCCGGAGTCGGACACGCGACCCTCGAAGTGCTCGAGCGCGGGGTCCTTCACGAGTGCGGAAGCCGAGAGGTCGAGGAGCCAGGAGGCGATGACGCTGCCGCGCCGCCACACTTCGGCGACCTCGGGGAGGTCGAAGTCGTACTGGTAGTGCCGGGGGTCGCGGAGCGGGGTCGTCTCGGCGTCCACGGTCTGGCCTTGCCGCCCGACGTTGGCGGAGCGCAGGATTCCGAGGCCCTCGGCATACGCGGCCATGAGGCCGTACTCGATCCCGTTGTGGACCATCTTCACGAAATGGCCGGCGCCGTTCGGGCCGCAGTGGAGATAGCCCTGCTCCGACGTCTTGCCCTTCCCCGCGCGTCCCGGGGTGCGCGGGATGTCGCCCGCGCCGGGAGCCAGCCGCGCGAAGATCGGGTCCAGGTGCTGGACCACCTTCGTTTCGCCGCCGATCATCAGGCAGTACCCGCGCTCCCGTCCCCACACGCCGCCGCTCGTGCCGACGTCCACGTAGTGGATGCCCTTCTCGGCCAGCACCTCCGCGCGGCGGATGTCGTCGACGTAATACGAGTTGCCGCCGTCGATGAGGATGTCTCCGCTCGAGAGCTGGGGCACGAGGTCGGCGATGGTCGCGTCCACGACCGCCGCCGGAACCATCAGCCAGATCGCCCGCGGCGCATCGAGTTTCTTCACGAAATCCGCGAGCGACGAGGCGCCTTTCGCCTTGGCCCGCGTCAGGTCGTCGACGGCCTTCGGAGAGCGGTCGTAGGCGACGATGTCGTGGCCGCCGGCCAGAAGGCGAAGGGCCATGTTCGCGCCCATGCGGCCGAGTCCGATGATTCCGAGTTGCATCTTCAGCTCCTTTGAAGCGCCGCCGATTCGTCTGCGGTCTCGGCTTCACGCAGCGCCGCGTCCGCGGCGGCGCGGAGGCGGCTCATGGCCAGGGTTACGCCGGGGCGGTCGCCGAAGACCGCCGAACCCGCGACGAGCACCGTGGCGCCCGCGCGAACGGCCTGGGCCGCGGTCTCGGCGTCGATGCCGCCGTCGACCTCCACCTCGCATTCGAGGCGGTGGCGCTCGATCAGCTCGCGCACGCGTCCGATCTTCGGCAGGGTGGTCGAGATGAACGGCTGGTGGCCGAATCCCGGATCGACGGTCATGACGAGCACCTGGTCGACGTCCTCGACGATGTCTTCGAGCACCGCGGCGGGCGTGGCCGGGTTGATGGCGACCCCGGGGCGCTTGCCCAGCGTCCGGATCCGCTGGACCGTGCGGTGCAGGTTCGGGTTGCCCTCCCAGTGGACGAGGAATGAATCCGAACCCGCCGCGATGAACCCGTCGAGGAACAGGTCGGGGTCCGAGATCATCAGATGGATCTCGAAGGGCAGGGCCGTGACCCGCCGAAGCGACTCCACGACCGCGGCGCCCATCGAGAGGTTCGGTACGAAGTGCCCGTCCATCACGTCCACGTGGATGCGATCGGCCCCCGCCCGCTCCGCCTCCGCGACCTGCTCCCCCAGCCGCGCGAAGTCGGCGTTGAGGATGGACGGGGCCAACTTGATGGCGCTCAAGTGTTGGAGGCCTCGAAAATGCGCTGGATGGACGTCTCCAGCCGGGCGTTGTAGTCGGCGTCGGTTTGCTGGGCCGAGAGCCCCTCGAGGAGCGCGCGCGAGAAGCTCGCCACGATGCCGTGGTTTCTTCGCAGGCGCCGGTTGCCTTCCTCTTGGGTGTAGCCGCCCGACAGCGCGACCACCCTCACGACCCGGGGATGCTGGACGAGCTCCGCGTACAGGTCGTCCTTCTCCGGCAGCGTGAGCTTCAGCATGACGAGATGGCCCGCGGGGAGGTCGTTCAGCTCCGTCCGGAGGGCCGCATTCAACAGCTCCTCGGCCTTCGCCTTCTCCGGGCAGTGGATGTCCACCTCCGGCTCGATGATCGGCACGAGGCCGGCGGCGACGATCTGTTGGGCGAAGCCGAACTGTTGGGCGACGAGGTCGGCGATGCCGGCCGCGTCGTCCTGCTTGATGAACGAGCGCATCTTGGTGCCGAAGATGCGCTTGGCCTTTGCCTTGTCCAGGAGGGCGGCCAGGTTGGGCATTTCCTTCAGGAGCTGCACTCCTCGGCTCTCCTGGGCCAGCCCCTTGTCCACCTTGAGGAACGGCACCACCCGCTTCACGTCCCACAGATAGTCCGCCGCGGGCTTGCCCGCGACGTCCCGGTCGATGGTGTCTTCGAACAGGATGGCGCCGAGGATCCGTTCGCCGGTGAAGACGGGGCTCGTCATGATCCGCGTGCGCATCTGGTGCACGATCGCGAACATCTCCTGATCGTTCGACCATGCATTCTCCGCGATGCCGTACGCCCGCAGGGCGTGAGGCGTACTGCCGCCGCTCTGGTCGAGCGCGGCCATGAACCCGGGGTGGGTCGCCATCTTCCGGAGCCGCTCCTCGAAATCGCCCGTTCGCGACCTCGCGGCCGACGTCGTCGCCGAGCTCACCGTCCGGCCTCCTTTCGCGCGCGATAGCGCCGGATGAGGCTGTTCGTGGAGCCGTCGTGGCCGAGCCGCGGCTCCGCCTCCCCCTCGAGCTCCGGGATGATCCGCTGAGCCAGCACCTTTCCCAGCTCCACGCCCCACTGGTCGAACGAGTCGATGTCCCAGATGACGCCCTGGGTGAACACGCTGTGCTCATAGAGCGCGACGAGCTTGCCGAGCGTCTCCGGGGTGAGGCGATCGGCGAGGATCGTGTTCGAGGGACGGTTGCCCAGGAACACCCGGTGAGGGACGAGGCGCTCCGGCGTGCCCTCCGCGATGACCTGCTCCCGCGTCTTGCCGAAGGCCAGCGCCTCGGTCTGCGCGAACACGTTCGCGAGCAGCATGTCGTGGTGCCGGCCGAGCGGGTTGAGCGGCTCCGCGAACGCGATGAAGTCGCAGGGGATGAGACGGGTCCCCTGATGGATGAGCTGGTAGAACGAATGCTGCCCGTTGGTGCCCGGCTCGCCCCAGTAGACCGGACCGGTGGAGTAGTCGACGTCCTCCCCCTGCCGCGTGACGTGCTTGCCGTTGCTCTCCATCGTCAACTGCTGCAGGTACGCGGGGAAGCGTTTCAGGTACTGCTCGTAGGGCAGGACCGCCACGGTCTCGGAGCCGAAGAAGTCCGTGTACCAGACCGTCAGCAGTCCGAGCAGCACCGGGAGATTGCTTTCGAACGGCGCGGTGCGGAAGTGCTCGTCCATCTGGTGGAAGCCGTCGAGCATCGCGCGGAAGCTCTCCGGGCCGACCGCGAGCATGGTCGAGAGGCCGATGGCCGAGTCCATGGAATAGCGCCCACCGACCCAGTCCCAAAACCCGAACATGTTCGCGGTGTCGATCCCGAACTCCGCGACCTTGGCGGCGTTCGTGGACACGGCCACGAAGTGCCGCGCCACGGCCTTGGCGTCGCCGCCGAGGCCGGCGAGCAGCCAGCTCCGCGCGCTCTCGGCGTTCGTCATCGTCTCGAGCGTGGTGAAGGTCTTGGAGGACGCGATGAAGAGCGTTTCGGCGGGGTCGAGGTCGCGCGTCGCCTCCACGAGGTCGGTCCCGTCCACGTTCGACACGAAGCGGAACGTCATCCCGCGGTCGGTGTAGTGCTTGAGGGCCTCGTAGGCCATCACGGGCCCGAGGTCGGAGCCGCCGATGCCGATGTTGACGACGTTGCGGATGCGTTTGCCGGTGTGCCCCTTCCACTCCCCGCTTCGCACGCGGTTCGCGAACGCCGACATCGCGTCGAGCACGGCGTGGACGTCGGGCACCACGTCCCGGCCGTCCACTCGGATGGAGGTGTCGCGCGGGGCGCGCAGCGCCACGTGCAGGACGGCTCGGTCCTCCGTGAGGTTGATCTTGTCCCCCCGGAACATGGCGTCGATGCGGCCGCGCAGGCCGGCCTCCTCCGCGAGCCGGCGAAGCAGGACCAGGGTCTCGTCCGTGATGCGGTTCTTGGAGTAGTCCAGATACAGGCCGGCCGCCTCGGCGGTCAGCCGCTCGCCGCGCTTCTCGTCCTCCGCGAAGAGCGTCCGGAGGTGAAGTCCCTGGATCTTCTGGTGGTGGGCCCGCAGGGCCTTCCACGAGGCGCGCGCGGTCAGCCGGCCATCGGTCGTCGCCGTCGTCGCCACCTTCATCTTGCCCTTCCGAGGACCGAGCTCATTGGTCGTCGTCGTGGTCATGTTTAGCTCGCCTTTCCGAGGATCGCGCTCTTGGATGCGATCACTCCCATCAGCTCGCGCCAGGAGTCGACGAAGGACTTGGCACCCTCGTCCTGAAGCCGGCGGGCGAGCGCGCTCACGTCGATTCCGGCGGAGGCGAATCGCGCCAAGACGGCCTCGCTGTCTCCCCCGTCCGCGCTCAGCAACCCACCGACGGATCCGTGGTCGCCCACCGCCTTCAGAGTGGCCTCGGGCATGGTGTTGACGGTGAAGGGCGCGGCGAGCGCCTTCACGTAGAGGACGTCCGAGGCCGCGGGATCCTTCGTGCCCGTGCTGGCCCACAGCAGCCGCTGCGGCCTGGCACCTTCGTTGAACACGCGCTGCCAGCGCGGGGAGGCGAGCAGGCCACGGTACGCCTTGTACGTCTGCTTCGCGACCGCGATGCCGAGCTGGTTGCGCAACGCCTCCGGCACGCGGTCCTTGACCGCCGTGTCCCATCGGCTGATGAACACGGAGGCCACCGAGCCGACCTCGGGCGGGAGCCCGGCGTCCACGCGGCGCTCGATCCCGCGCACGAACGCCTCGGCCGCGGCCAGGTACTGCTCGTGCGAAAACAGCAGCGTGACGTTGATCGGGATGCCCGCGAAGATCGCCTCCTCGATCGCGGGCAGCCCTTCGGGGGTGCCGGGAATCTTGATGAAGAGGTTCGGACGCGCCGCGCGGGTGTGGAGAGACTTCGCGGCGGCGAGCGTGCTCGCGGTGTCGTGGGCCAGAAGCGGCGAGACCTCGAGAGACACCCAACCGTCTACGCCGCGCGTCCGCTCCCAGATCGGCCGGAACAGGTCGGCGGCGCGGGTGATGTCCTCGAGCGCCAGATCGAAGAACAGCTCCTCTCCCGACTCGCCCTCCGCGATCTTGTTGCGGATCGCGGCGTCGTAGGCCGGGCTGTTCTTGATCGCGTGGTCAAAGATCGTCGGGTTGGACGTGAGGCCCGTCACCGCGAGCTCCCGGATGTAGCGCTCAAGCGTCCCCGACTGGAGCAGGTCGCGGGTGATGTTGTCGAGCCAGAGGCTCTGGCCTTCTTCGTGGAGGGTTTCCGTGGCTTTCATCGTGCTACCTCGCTTGAGTGTGTGAGCTCCGCAGGCGGCTGCAGCGATGCCGCGGCGGGCCGCCGCAAGTGAGAGGTCTCATCCCAGAGCCGGATGACGGGCTGCGAGCGGTCGTGCTCGTAACCGACCGCGCTGAGACTGGCGGTGCTGAGCAGGAAGAGTCGGCCGGCCCCCGGCTCGAGACCGAGCCAGCGCGCGGCGAAGACCCGCAGGAAGTGGCCGCTCGAGAAGAGCAGCACGTCCCCGTTTGCGGCCCGAACGCGGCGCACCACTCGGTCGGCCCGCGCTCCGACCTCCTCGGGCGATTCCCCTCCGGGGCCGCCGTCCCGGAAAAGGTCCCAGTCCGGCCGCTCAACATGGATTTCGGCGCTCCGCCGACCCTCGTAGGCGCCGTAGTTCCACTCGACGAGGTCGCGCTCGACGTCTGCCGCGTGGCCGAAGCCGGCCAGCTCGCACGTGCGGCGCGCCCGGTGCAACGGGCTCGTGAGAACCGCGGCGAAGCGCAGACCCCGGAGCCGCTCTCCGAGTCGCGCCGCCTGTGATTCGCCTTCGGCGGTCAGCGGGATGTCGGTCACGCCCGTGTGCTGGCCGGAAACGGTCCAGGCCGTCTCGCCGTGCCGCGCCAGGTAGGTCACCGGGAGTGTGTTCGTACTCAAGAGGCTTCCTCCTCGCCCGCCACTCCCTTGGCAAGGGCGGTGCCGAGCCCGAGCCGCTGGCGCCCATCCGTCGAAGTCCTGTCGTTGGAATGCGTTCCCAGGGAAGGAAGGGCGGTCACCTGGCCGGATTCGCGAACTCTCGCATGCAGCGGATCGCGAATTTCAGCCGACTTCCACCAGATGGCGGGCGTCTCGAAACGGCGAGATGCTTTCCGGCGGCGACCGCGGACGCCTCCTGGCCATTCGCCGGGTTTCGCGTTCTTTCGCGACCTTTTGCGAGATTCGCGCCGAGAATCTCCGCCGATTTCGAAGGCGGTCCGTCACTTACGCGTGGCACCGGCGTTGCTCTCGGTCACCCGACGGGAGGTGACTCGCCGGCAAAGAGAAAGAGCCGTTACGCCCAGCCGCGACGGGTGTCGATCGCGCACCACGCGAGTGGACCCGATCGATGTCCCGCGCCGTCTCTTTGCGGCGATGGTCTGAGAAAAATGAATAGCGGCTTGATTCGGTTTCGAGTGCTCCGGGACGGAAGGCGCGAGGGGCCGGCCACCGCGATCCTCCTGAAGATCTACTCCGCGACATCGAACCATCCGCGCGCCACCCCGAGAGCGGTGGTCGATGGCTGGAACCGGGCTCTGGCGGAAATCATGAACGACTTCGAGTCCGATCTCAGGACTTCTCTCGTTGCGGCGGGCCTGCTCTCGGGAGGGCCCGAGCCGACGGCGACGACGAGCCGGAGCAATACGGGGGACTAGTCATGGATACGGCGGTGGTGAGTGCCGCTTCGGCCATCCTCGGCTCCCTGGTCGGAGGGTCCGCCTCGATGGCGACGGCATACATGACCCAGAGGACACAGGCGAGGAGGGCCGGGATTCAGGCCGAGATACACAAGCGCGAGGTGCTCTACACCGATTTCATCGCGGAGTGCTCGAAGCTCGCGCTCGATTCGATGGAGCACACTCTCGACAGTCCGGACAAGTTCCTATCGGCTTACGCCCTTGTTAACCGTATCCGGCTTGTGGCGTCCGATGCCGTCCTGCAGGCCGCCGAGGCGGCGCTCGAGGAGATTTTCGAGATGTATCGTGGGCCGAACCTGCCGCTCGAGAAGATTCGCGAGATCTCCTCGCTCAAGAGTATCCACGATCCCCTCAAGCCGTTCAGCGAGGCGTGTCGAAACGAGCTTCGGGCGCTCAAAAGAGACGATCCGGCCGGAACCGCCGTTACCGCGCCGGGACAGGGAGAGTGAACTGGAAGACGGCGCCGCGGGGCTGGTTCGGGCACGCCCAGAGTCGTCCGTCGTGCGCTTCGATGATGGACCGGCAGATCGAGAGACCCAGCCCTAGACCGTTCGGCTTGGTCGTGTAAAAGGCCGCGAATACCTGCTCGGGCTCTCCGGGCGCCAGTCCCGGGCCGACATCCGCCACCGCGACGCAAACGCCTTCCTCCGCGTCCTTCTTGGAGGTGATCAACAATTCTCGCGATGCCTCGCCGGCGGCAGCCATCGCCTCGATTCCGTTGAAGATCAGATTGAGGAGGACCTGTTGCAGCTGGACGCGGTCTCCCTCGATCAGCGGCAAACCCTGGGCGAGCTCGAGCCGCACCAGGACGCGGTTCTTCACCGCCTCGCCACGGGTCAGCTCGACGACCTCACGGATGGCGGCGTTGATCTCCACGGCATCCTTCCGGGATGGGGCCTTCGTGACGAGCGCGCGAATCCGGCCGATGACCTCGCCGGCCCGCTTCCCGGCGCGGACGATGCGAGAGAGCGCCAGCCGCACCTCGCCCAGTTCCGGCGGCTGGGCCTCGAGCCACCGCAGCGCGGTCTGGGCCGACGTCACCGCGGCCGCGATCGGCTGCTTCACCTCGTGCGAGATCGACGCCGTCAGCTCTCCCATCGTCGTCACCCGCGTCGCGTGAGCGAGCTCGGAGCGAGCTTTGTTCAGGGCCTCCTCCGCGAGAACGCTCTCCGTCACGTCCTGCACCGCACCGACGAACAGCGGGTGCCCGGATCTCTGCCCGGTAACGTGCGCGATGCCGCGCAGGTGCTTGACGCCGCCTCGCGGCGTCACGATGCGGAACGCGGTATGGACGTCCTCTCCCGCAAACGCGCGCGCGTTTTTGGCTTCGAACTCGGGGAGGTCGTCGGGATGGACGAGCTCTCGAAAGCGCTGCAAAGTGACCTTGCTCTTTGGCTCGAACTCGAAGATGCGGCGTAACTCCTCGGACCAGTTGTGATCGTCCGCCACGAGATCCGTGATGAAGGTGCCCGTCTTGCTCAGCCGCTGCGCGTCGACGAAGCCGTCGTAGGCCTGCCTGAGCTCCATCTCGGCGCGCTTGCGGTCGTCGATGTCGGTGAGCAGGGTGTACCATCGGACGATCTGGCCGCGCGTGTCGCGAAGTGGAAGCCCGCGGATCTGGAACCAGCGATAGACGCCGTCGAAACGGCGGATGCGCGCCTCGAGCTCGTAGGGCTGGCCGGACGCGATCGCGGGAGCGAAGATCCCGACGACGTGGGGCACGTCCTCCGGGTGGACCGTTCCGTTCGTGCCCCACTGCCTCATGGCCTCGAGCGGCTGGCCGCAGTACTCGGCGAGCTGGTCGTTGACCTCCTCGACTTCGCCCTCCGGCGTCAGGCTCGCGACCAGGCCCGGGATGGTGTTGACGATCAGCCGCGCCTCGCGTTCACTCTCGCGCAAGGCCTGCTCCGCCCGCCTGCGCTCGATGAACTGACCGATCTGGCTGCCGAGGATGGCCATCATGTCGAGCAGCTCCCGGTCGGGCTCGCGAATCTCGCGGCTCACGAGATCGATGACTCCCAGGACCTCGCCCCCGAGGAGGATCGGAAAGGCGAACGCCGCGTGCAGCCCTTCGAGGGCGGCGGCGTCCGCGCGGCGGAAGGTCGGGTCCCGGGCGACATCCTCAATGCATACGGGCGAGCGGCTCGCCCAGGCGCGGCCCGGCAGCCCGCTCCCGTGCGAGAAAGAGCTCGCTCGAGTCGCGGCCTCGAAGAGGGGGGCTTCGACAGTCGGCGCGTGCCAGAGCTCCGCGAAATGGAGCACGCCCTCTTCGCGGTCCAGGCGCCACCAAGCGCCGAGGTCCCATCCCAGAGACTCGCACAGCGTCTCGAGGATCCGCGGTATCGCCTCCTCGACCGTGACCGCTTCCGCCAATATCCGGGTGGCTCGATGCTCCGCGAGCACCCGTTGCTCGGTTCGCTTGCGCTCGGTCAGGTCGAGAACGAATGCCACGCCTTCGGCCGTTGATCCTTCGAACATCGTGCCGCCCGTCAGCACCGGCACGCGCGTGCCGTCTTTTCTCAGGAGCTCCCGTTCCTGCGCCTGCGAAGCTGCGCCCGTTCTGAGCAGTTCCATCTCGCGTGCGTCGTGCTCGCGCCACTCCGGCAGCGTAAAGTCCGTCCAACGTACGCGCCCCGAGACCAGGTCATCACGGCTGTGACCGATGATGCGAACGAACTCCTTGTTGGCGTCGAAGACCCGGCCGTCGGCATGCCAGCTGAAGATCCCGATGATGTTGGCGTCGAGCAGGCGCCGCACTCTCGCCTCACGCTCCGCGAGATCGCGATACAACCGACTGTTCTCGATCGAGATCGCCGCCTGCGAGGCGAGCAGCTTCAGCACCGTGGTGCGTGCCGGCGCGAAGACGCGAGGAGCAAGGTTGTTCTCGAGATAGAGCACCCCGATGAACTTGGCCTGGTGCGTGAGGGGCAGGCAGAACACGGAACGCGCGTGCCGCTCGACGACATACGGATCCGACGAAAAAGGGTTCGGGGCGGCCGCATCGTCCAGAATCACGTTCTCCCGAGTGCGCAGAACGTAGCGAAGAACGGATTCGGGGAGCAGCGAACCGGTCACGGGTTCGTCGCCGAGGCGAACCCTCACCGTGTCATGGCTCGTCGTGGCTTCCGCCGCGACCCGCCGCTCGGCGTCTCGCGAAAGGATCAAGAGAGCGCGTTGCGCGCCGGTGTGCTCGACTGCGGTACGCATCAGGGTGTCGAGCAGCTTTCCGAGGACCATCTCGCCCGAAACGGCTTGCGAGACCCTGATCACGGTCGCGAAATCCAGATGTCCCAGGGGAGCCGTGATCACGCTCGCGGAACCGGCGGCAGGCTCGTCCCGTCTGGGCTGCCCGCTCTCCGGTTCGTGGGCCTCGGGAGACTTCATGAGCTCCTTTTCCGAGCCGAGCAGGGTGAGCTGAGATACGGCCGGGCAAGGTGTATCAAATCTTGCCCGAGGAGTTCTAGTGATCGACAATCAGCTTCAGCATCGTCCCCGCATCGAAGTAGATGCGTGCCGCCGTGATCTGCCGGTTTGCGGAATCGTACTCATAGACCCCGCAGCCGGGTACCTCGATATGAGCACCGGTGGCCGCATGCCCCGCGAACGGACCCTTGTGTTCGGCTTCGAATGTCCATTCAACGACCACGACGTTTCGTCCGAAGATCCAGTTCCTCACGACGTAGCGATTCCCGGGGAAGGCCGTGATGAAGGGCCGAACGAAGTGCTCGCGAAGCGCCGATTTCCCCTGCACGAGGGTGCCCGGAATCTGGACCGTCACGTTCTCCGCGTAGTACGACAGGATGCGGTCCTCGTCGATTCCTCCCCACGCCTCAAAATAGTCGTAGATGAACGACTCGACGTCGACAGAGGATGCGATTGCAGTCGAAGGCCTCATACTTACCCCCCAATCTTTTGGGGCCAGGTCGTCACAGTCAAGGGCTTGGGACGCCTGGCTTCGCGGGCCCGTCTGAGCCTCTCGATGGTCTCGGCCACCGAATGGCTGCTCGGTTCTCCGATGTTTCCATTCTTTTGGATATGACATGAGGGGCCTCCTGCTACGCAGCCGGCGGCTCGCCGGGTAGCGCCTGAGGGCTCGAAGGTAGCGAGCGCTGGTGGGAGAAGCTGTTCCGAAAGACCGGTCCTTGACCAGATCTTCCGACTAACTGCTAGCATCCGCTCGACCGAATCTCCAGATGTCGAACGCCACGTCTTTTCCACGAATCGGCTCCGATTCGCCCGAGACTCGCCCCGATGTACCCCGGCTCGCGCCGTCCGTGCCGTCGCTCATGCTGCCAAGCGTTCAGGTCATTCGGAGAGGAAGGGCGACTCCTTTCCTGGACGTGCGCCCGGCTTTCTCGAGCGCAGGCGTGCGCTGGAGAAACGTCGTCCTGGAGGACTACGTCGTACCCGCGTGCGTGATCTCGCGGCACGAACACCCCAAGGTGTTCGTTCACGTGATCTTGAGCGGCTCCGTCGGGTACCAGGTTACGACGGGAAACCGTACTCGACGCTTCTCCGCCGTTCCTGGAACCACCTTCGTTCTGCCCCAGGGGACGATCGACGAGGTGATCTGGGAGGGTGAAACCCACCGCCTGGCAATGTCGATTCAGCCCGAGCTGCTCGCGGCTGCGATGGCCGAGATCACGCGCGAGACCGACGTCGAACTCACCGCGCACTGGGATCTGATCGACCCCAGGATCCAGGCCCTGCTCCAGGCGATGGCGCTGGATCTTCGCGAGGGCTCTCCGGTCGGCGCTCTCTATGGGGAATTCCTGGCCGACGCCCTGGCAGTCCACCTGGTTGGCCGTTACGGGGTTCGGCCCGCGACCCCAACCGTCTACAAGGGCGGGTTGCCCGGGCGCCGCCTCAAACGAGTCCTGGACTACATCGGCGACAACCTGGCCGAGGACCTCAGCCTATCGAAGCTGGCGGAGATTGCGGGAATGAGCCCGCACTACTTCGCGGAGCTCTTTCGACGCAGCACGGGTTGCCCTCCCCACAGGTTCGTGCTCTCGCAGAGGATCGACCGCGCCAAGGCGCGGCTTCGGGGCGCGAAACACTCCGTCATCGATGCGGCGCTCGAAGCCGGCTTCCAAAACCCGAGTCACTTCGCCCGGACGTTCCGACGACTCGTGGGAGTCACCCCAGGACAGTTTCGGAGATCGTGTTGAGGAGTGCGGGTCGCGGATCTTCCCGAGAATGAAACGGATTCATGCCCTCACCCCGTCGCTGCAAACTTCTACGGCTTCACGCGACGGGAATATAGTGGCCTCCCTGAGCCATGAGTCCCTCGGGACCGACGCCTATTGTGTTCGTCATCGACGATGATGACGACGTGCGCGTCTCGATCGCCGAATTGTTGAGGTCGGCGGGTCTGCGGGCCGAGACCTTCGTCACGGCGAAGGCGTTCTTGCGCTCCGACCGGGGAGAGGGGCCGAGCTGCCTCGTGCTCGACCTCGAGCTTCCCGGTATGGACGGTCTCGACGTGCAGCGCGAGCTGGCCGGCTCCGGCGACTCGACGCCGATCATCTTCCTGACCGCGCACGGCGACATTCCGACCACCGTAAAAGCCATGAAATCCGGCGCGATCGAGTTCCTCACGAAGCCCTTCGACGACGAACAGCTGCTCGACGTCATCCGCCAGGCGCTCGAGCGGGACCGGGTCGCCGGGCGTCAGCGGCGCGAGTTGTCCACGTTGAAGGACCGTTACGCCACGTTGACGCCGCGTGAGCGCGAGGTCATGGCCCTCGTCGTCTCGGGGATGCTCAATAAGCAGGTCGCCGCGAAGCTCGGAACGAGAGAGATCACGATCAAGATCCACCGCGGCCGCGTCATGAGGAAGATGGGTGCGGGTTCGCTCGCCGACCTCGTCAAGATGGCCGGCAGGGTGGAGACAGCGCCACAGCAAACCAAAGGATAATTGCGGCCGCGAACCCAGCGCCCGAAACTCCCTCCGTGGCGCAGGGAAAGCCAGGCTCGGTCGCCATTCTCGACGATGACGAATTGATGCGCGGCGCCCTGCAAGGCCTGCTAAAAGAGGCCGGACTGCCTGCACGAGCTTTTGCGTCCGCTGAGGAGTTCCTGCGCGCCGGCGCCCAGCACCAGTCTTCGTGTCTGATTGTAGACGTCCGTATGCCCGGCATGTCGGGCCTCGAATTGCAGGCCAGGCTCGATGTGGAGCAGATCCGAATCCCCATCATCTTCATTACCGCGCACGGCGACGAGCGAATGCGGACGCAGGCGCTGAGAGCGGGCGCGGCCGATTTTCTGGCCAAGCCATTCGACGATGAGGTCTTGCTGAGAAGCGTGCGAGCGGTCCTGGAGATGTGAAGATCTCGCCCGCGGTGGATCGGTCTGGATGGAGGTGAGCATGAGCGCCAGCGTTGCCAGGCCTCTCGTTTGTGTCGTCGACGATGATTCCCTGGTCCGGGAGTCCGTCGAAGGCCTGCTACGGGAGGAGGGCTTCCACGTCTGCACATTCGAATCCGCGGAGAGCTTTCTGGGCCGGCCGCTCCAGGAACCGCCAGCCTGCCTGATCGTGGACCTCACCCTTCCAGGCATGTCGGGCCTCGATCTCCACCAGGAACTGGCCCGAACCGGAATGGATGCTCCGACCATGCTCTTGACGGCGCACGGGGACGTCCGGACGTCGGTGCGCGCCATGAAGGCGGGAGTCCTCGACTTCCTCACAAAGCCTTGCGACGACGACGACCTGCTCGCGGCGGTGCGCCGCGCCGTGTCTGGTCGTTTCCCCACGCGGCTCGCCGGCCGCGTGGTCCGGATCGGGGGGATCGTGGGAGAAAGCGACGCGCTGCAGGCCGTGTTGCAGCAGATCGAGCTGGTTGCGGACACGGATGCGACGGTCCTGATCACGGGCGAGAGCGGTACCGGAAAAGACCTGGTCGCCCGCGCCATCCACGAGCGGAGCCGACGGCGCAACGCACCGCTGGTGAGGGTGAACTGCGGGGCCATTCCCGAGAGCCTCTTCGAGAGCGAGCTGTTCGGTTATGTGAAGGGCGCGTTCACCGGTGCCCTGACTGACCGGGTCGGACGCTTCGGTGCGGCACATGGCGGTACCCTGATGCTCGACGAGATCGGCGAGGTCCCCCTGACGATGCAGCCCAAGCTCCTGCACGTCCTCCAGGAGAAGGAGTTCGAGCGGGTGGGCGAGACACGTGCGCGGAAGATCGACGTGCGAATCGTTGCCGCGACGAACCGCGACCTCGCTGCGGAGGTCGAGGCGGGACGCTTCCGCCCAGACCTCTTCTACCGGCTCAACGTGTTCCCCATTGAGAACCCGCCGTTGCGCGACCGCCGCGAGGACATTCCGCTGCTGGCCGAGCATTTCATCGAGGCCTCGGCCCGCCGGCTCCACCGCGAGCCGCCGCGCCTCACCGAGACCGCCCTGCGCCAGCTCATGAGCCGCGATTGGCCCGGCAACATCCGGGAGCTGGAGAACGTGATCGAACGCGCCATCATCCTCGCGCGCGACGGACACCTTCGGTTCGAGCCGGGGCCATCGGCGGCGACGCCACATCCCGAATCGACGTCGAGCCTACTTCCCTTCTTGTCGCGCGCGGCGATCGAGAGGCACCAACGAGATGCCATTCTGGTCGCCCTGGAACGGAGCGGAGGCCGCGTCTCCGGGCCCCGCGGCGCGGCAAAGTTGCTCGGGATGAAGTCGAGCACCCTTTTCTCCAAGATGTCCGTTCTCGGACTGCGACAGCGATCCACGTAAAGCCGCTCACAAACGCGCGACCCCGCCGACGCTGGCCTTGAGCCCGTCGATGAACCGGAGGCAACGGCTGGCCAGGTTCACTCTGGATGAGGCCGTTTTCCTTGTGTCCTCCCAACGAGCGCATCCGCCGGCTAACCGGTAGTCGAAGACCCTCGCGAGCCTTCGCGAGAATGCGAAGGTTCGCGAGGGCTCGTGGCCGCACAGACGACGACACCCCGCGGCAAATCCCTGAGCCTTCGGGAGATTTCGACAGGACTCCGGCAGATTCCGGCTTTTCCAGCCTGGTCCAGGACTTGCCCACGCAAGTGCACGAGGAAATTCACGTGGGTTCGATTCACAGGGTCATCATCGTCGGGGGTGGGTTCGGAGGGCTGCGTGCCGCCCGAGCTCTGAAGAACGCCCCCGTCGACGTGACGCTCGTCGACCGGCGGAACTACCATCTGTTCCAGCCGCTGCTCTATCAGGTCGCGACGGGCTCGCTTTCGCCCGGTGAGATTGCGTCTCCACTGAGGGGCGTGCTCGGCAAGCAGGCCAACACGCGCGTGCTCCTCGGCGAGGTCAAGGACATCGATCCCGACGCGAAGCGGATTCGGCTCGCCGACGGAGCGGAGCTCGAATACGACTCGCTGATCGTTGCTTCGGGCTCGCGCAGCCACTACTACGGCAACGACTCGTGGTCGCAGTGGGCCCCCAGCATGAAGTCCATTGAAGAGGCCACCGAGATCCGCCACAAGATCCTTTATGCGTTCGAGGTCGCCGAGCGGCTCTCCGACCCGGAAGAGCGGCGCGCCTGGCTCACCTTCGTGATCGTTGGGGCGGGCGCGACGGGCGTCGAACTCGCCGGCGCAATCGCCGAGATCGCGCGGCAGACGTTGCGACACGACTTCCGCTCGATCCGCCCGGAGGAGGCTCGGATCGTCGTGCTGGACGGCGGTTCGCGGGTTCTGTCGACGTTCCCCGAAGACCTCTCGGAGAAGGCTGCCGTCGCGCTCTCC
>JBKPSZ010000230.1:0-18444 GCA_046735265.1 Acidobacteriota bacterium
CCGGCGAGACTCCGGCGGACCTCGCGCACCGCCTCGACCGCCTCCTCCGGCGGGACGGCACGCGCTTTCTTGTCGCGACGCGTCACGATCTCGACCTTCCCCTCCTTGAGCGAGCGACCTCCGACATTCACTCGGATGGGGAACCCGAGCAGATCGGCGTCTTTGAACTTGACGCCGGGGCGCTCGTCGCGATCGTCGTAGAGCACGTCGAGGTCGGCCGCGAGAAGCTTCCCGTAGAGGGCGTCGGCCGCCTGCAGCACCGAGGGCTCCGACGGATTGAGCGAGACGAGCTCGATCTCGAAGGGGGCGAGCGCCAGGGGCCAGACGATTCCGTCGGCGTCGTGGTTTTGCTCGACGGCGGCTGCCATCGTGCGCCCGATTCCGATGCCGTAACTCCCCATCACGACGGGTCGGGTCTCCCCCTTCTCGTCCGTGAACTCGCAGTTCAGCGCCTCACCGTACTTGGTTCCCAGCTTGAAGATGTGGCCGACCTCGATCCCCCGCGCGATCGAGAGGGGCTTGCCGCAACGCTTGCAGGGGTCGCCGGCGCGCGCCTGCGCGAAGTCGGCCCAGAGAGAGACGCGCGCGTCGCGATCGATCGAGAACCCCTGGACGTGCCAGTCGCGCCGCCCCGCCCCGGTCACGGTGTTGACGGCGCCGCGAAGAGACTCGTCCGCGACGAGTCGGACTTTCACCGGATCGAGCCGATGCGGCCCGACGTACCCGACCGGCGATCCCGACGCCCTCTCGACCTTCTCCTCGCTCGCGAGCGCCAGGTGCTCGACGCCGAGAACGTGCTTCAGCGCGATTTCGTTGTCGTCGAGGTCCCCGCGCAGAGCCGCCGCCACGAAGCCCTGCTCGGTCTCGTAGATCAGGCACTTGACCATGCGCGAGGCCGTGATCCCGAGGAAATCGACGACGTCGGTGATCCCACCCTTGCCCGGAGTCTCGACCTCGGCGAGCGACGTGATCGTCTCGTCCTCCCAGGGGGCGCGCCGGTGTCCCGTCTGCGCCCTCTCGAGATTCGCTCCGTAGCCGCAGGCCGCGCAGCGCACCACCGCGTCCTCCCCCGTGTCGGCGAGGACCATGAACTCCTGAGATTGGCTTCCGCCCATCCCTCCGGAATCCGCCTCGACGACCGTGAAGTCGAGACCGCAGCGCTCGAAGACCCGGCGATACGCGGCATCCTCCGCGCGATACGACTCGTCGAGGCCCGCCGCGTCGGCGTCGAAGGAGTACCCGTCGTACATCAGGAACTCGCGTCCGCGCATCAGGCCGAAGCGGGGTCGGATCTCGTCGCGGAACTTCGTGCGGATCTGGTAGAGCGTGAAAGGCAGCTGCCGGTAGGAGGTCAGCCCCGAGCGCACGAGCGTCGCGAAAGCCTCCTCGGCCGTCGGCGCGAGACAGTACTCGGCGCCTTTGCGGTCCTTCAAGTGAAAGAGGAGCTCCTCGCGCACGTACCGCTCCCACCGGCCCGACGCCTCCCAGAGCTCCCGCGGCTGGAGGATCGGGGGCTCGATCTCGTGGAAACCGGCGCGATTCATCTCCTCGCGCACGATCGCCTCGACCTTCCGGTTGGCGCGAAGCCCGAGCGGCGTGAGCGTGTAGATGCCCGGCCCGACGCGGCGCATCATCCCGGCCCGCGTGAGCAGGATGTGCGAGACCGCTTCCGCGTCGCCCGGCACTTCGCGGACGGTGTTCAGGAAATACTTGGACCAGCGCATCGGGAGGCCGAAAGATACATCAGGAGCCGGAGCAGAGAGTCTTTAGTCCTTTATCCTTAGTCCTTTGTCGGGCGGGCCCACGACCGGAAAGGACTGGAGACTCGAGCCTGCGGACTCGGACTCGAAGCCCTCTATCCCTTTCTCGTCGCGGCCGCTTCCGTTTTCTTTCGGCCGCCCACCTTCTCGACGAGCCGAAGGTTGGACCGGACCTGCTGCATCATCCGTTCCTCGAGCGCCCCGCCGGGCGCGACGGTCTTCGCGCGCGTGAACGCCGCCTTCGCCTCTTCGGGCTTTCCGGCCGCGAGGTACGCCATCCCCAGGTGATGCAGCGTCGTCGGGGCCGCGGCGCGCTCGCTCGAGCGCCGCAGGCAGTCGATGGCGCGGTCGAACTCCTTCCGCTTGTAGTGGACCCAGCCGAGGGCCGCGAGGGGATAGGGCTTCAGCTCCTCCGGCGCGGCGGAGAGCGCGCGCCCCGCGTAGTCGAGCGCGGTGTCGAGGTCCTGTCCCGACTCGGCCAGGCTCGTGGCGAGCTCGTAGTAGCCGACCGTCTGAGCGGTCTTCGAGTGGTGCCGCTCCAGGAACTCGCCCACGAAGCGGGCGGCCTCGTCGGCCCGGCCGTCGGCGCGGAGCGCTTCCGCCAGAGTCGAGCAGGCTGCGGCCGCGACGACGTCCTCCGGCTCGCCGGCGAGAACGTCCCGGCACGCCGCGACCGCCTCTTTCCAGAGCCCGAGCGAGGCGCAGACCAGGGCGTAGGAGATCCGGATCGTCGAGTTGCCGGGCTCGGCCTCGAGCGCCTTCAGGTACGAGGCATGTGCACGCCGGAGAAGGCCCTTGGAGACCTGCTCTTCCGCCTCGCGGAACGCCTCGCCGCCCGGCCCGTCCACGCGCGGCAGCTCGTATCGCCGGCGCTTTTCGAGCAGGCGCACGGCTTCCTGGAACTCGAGGCGTTTCGGGTTCTTCTCGAGCGCGTGCTGAAAGCACTCGAGAGCGCGCTTGGGCCAGTTCTTCTCGAGATAGCAGAGGCCGAGCTGGAACATCGCGTCTTCGAGCCCCGGCTCGAGTGCCAGCGCGGCCTCGAACTGCTCGATCGCCCGCCCGACGTCCCCCTTCTCCCGGAGCACGGTGCCAAGGAGCACGTGCGCCGAGGGGACGCGCGCCGCCTCGAGCGCGCGACCGAGCGCTCGTTCCGCCTCCCCCCATCGCGCGGCGTGCGCGTGGAGGGCGCCGAGCGCGAAGTGCGGCAGGAAGGCGTCCGGCTTCATCTCGATCGCGCGCTTGAGCGCCCCCTCGGCCGCCGCGGCGTCGCCCGCTTCCGACGCCGAGATCCCCGAGTAGACGAGCGCCTCGAAGTGGTTCGGCTCGATCGCGAGGACTTTCCGGAAGAAGCCGGAGGCCTTCTCGATCTCGCCGGCCGAGAAGTAGGTCTCACCGAGATAGAACCCGAGGTCCACGTTGTTGCGGTCCGAGCGGTAGAGCTCTTCGAGCAGCCGCATGCCCCGGCCCGCGTCGAGGGCCAGAATGGCGAACTCGGCCTCCCGCAGGCGTTGGCGGAGAGCGTCCCGTTCGCCCGGCGAAAAGCGCGCGAGGATGCGGTCGCGCCACTCGAGGAAGCGGTCTTTCTTCTCGACCGCCTGCATCCTCTCGTCCATCTTCGTTTCCCAGAGGTCGAAGACCTCCTCCGGCCGGACGGCGCCGCGACGCTCGAGGGTCTCCTGCAGCGCGAGGATGCCGGTGTGCGCGACGAAGAGGTTCTTCTCGAGGTTCCCGAGAGACTCGAAGAGCGTCTTGACCGCCTCCCCGGTGCGCTTGACGACGTCTTCGAGGGTCGAGATCCGTTCGAGCAGGTGCTCGTCGAAGGGAATCTCCTCCGGCGGCTCGCCCCCCTCCTCCACGACGCCGACGCCCGACAGCACGAGAAGCTTCGAGTGACAGCGGGAGCAGTACTCCTCGTCGTCCCGATTCTTCAAGCCGCACACCTGGCAGAACATCAGCGTCTTCCGCGCGGTTCAGGCCCGAGGGGCGCTCTCGTACTCGTAGAAACCTCGTCCCGATTTCTTGCCGAGCCACCCCGCGTCCACCATCTTCACGAGAAGGGTGCTCGGCCGGTATCGCGGATCGCCGAAACCGTGCTGGAGAACGCGCAGGATCGAGAGGCAGGTGTCGAGGCCGATGAAGTCCGCGAGCTGCAGCGGCCCCATCGGATGGTTCATCCCGAGCTTGAGGATGCCGTCGATCGCTTCACGCGTCGCGACCCCCTCGCGGAGCGTCTCGATCGCTTCGTTGATCATCGGCATGAGCACGCGGTTCGACACGAAGCCCGGAGAGTCGTTGCAGAAGATCGGCGTCTTTCCCATCCGGCGCGCGAGCGCCTCGACGGTGGAGGACGTCTCTTCGGAGGTCGCGATCCCGCGGACCACCTCGACGAGCTCCATGACGGGGACGGGGTTCATGAAGTGCATGCCGATGAAGCGATCCGGCCGGTTCGTCGCGGCGGCGAGCCGCGTGATCGAGATCGAGGAGGTGTTGGAGGCGAGGATCGTCCGGGGCCCGCAGACGCGATCGAGCCTGGAGAAGAGGTCGCGCTTGGCGTCCTCGTTTTCGACCACCGCTTCGATCACGAGGTCCACGGCCGAGAGCTTCGACAGATCCGTCGTGGTCGTGAGGCGCTGCAGGGCCGCCTTCTTCTCGTCGGCGGTGCGCTTGCCTTTCGCGACCTCGCGGTCGAAGTTCCGCTCGATCGTGGCGCGGGCCTTCTCGAGGAAGCGATCCTCCAGGTCCGCGAGGATCACGTCGCATCCCGCCGCCGCGGCCACGTGGGCGATGCCGTTGCCCATCTGGCCGCCGCCCACGACGGCGACGGTGCCGATTTCCATCGGTCCGCGACTCTATTGCTCCGGTCGCGGGGAATCAAATCGCGGGCGCCGACGCCGAGATCGCCGCGCCGGCGTTGCTAGAGAACGACGCGATATCTCGGAGAGCCGAAGCGAGTCAGGAACGCGACGCCGACGGAGAGCACCGACGCCGCGCCCCAGACGAGCGGACCCACGAGCGGCACGAGGGAGACGCCGGCGAGAAGCGCGAAGCCGGCGGCCAGCGCCGCGGGCCGCCGCCGCGCGGACACCGAACGCGAGAGCTTCTGGCCGAGGAGGAGGAAGAGCGACGCCATCCCGAAGATCTTCGCGGCGACGGCGACGGCCGCGACGGTGAGCGCGATCGGCACCGACAGCGCCGCCGGCAGGAGCGCAAGAACCGCGGCCGCAGCGAGAAAGAGCGTCAGCACGGAGAGCAGCCCCGCCACGGCCGACGCCGGCATCTCCTCCTCGGCGCGGGCCGCCGCGCGCGGGAGCTCCGACCCGAGAAGATAGAGAAGCGCCATCGCGACGAGGAGCCAGGCGGCGAGCGCGAGGAGTCGCAGCCCCCACACGGTCGCCGAAGCGGGGGCCTCCCAGGGGGCGCGCCGCATCTCGGCGAGGTAGAGACGCAGGAGCGAACCCGGCGTCGAAACCACGCCGCCGACCGGCGGAACCCCCGGCGCCGAGAGGCGGCCTCCGAAGACGGACAGATTCCCGCCCACCGATCCGCCCGGGCCGAACGAGACGTTACCGCCCCAGACGACGACGTCTCCCTCGACCCGCGACTCGATCCGGACGTCCGCGAGCGCCGCGATCACGCGCCCGGACACCGGGGTCGAGATGACGACGTCGCGTCCGAGTGTCGTCAGCGAGGGAGAGCCGGGGGAGGGACCGGAGATCGGCGCCGCGGGAGCGGCGAGAAAGAGGAGCGCGGCGGCGATCATCTCCGCGCGAACGCGCGGGCGAGCACCCTCGAGAGCCCGAAACCGAGAGGTACGAGGAGGAGCAGCGCCGCCCATCCGATCGAGGTCGATCGGAGCGATTCGGAGAGCGCCTCGAGCGCCGCCGGAGCCGTGCGCGCGAGATCGGCCAGCCAGCGAAGCGAGGCGCGGAGGAGGCCCGCGATCGAAGCGGCGAGGGCCGCCGCGAGACCGACCTGATCCCCGACGCGGGCGACACCGGCGACGAGCGCTGTGCCCGAAGCGGACAGCGCCGCGAGAAGCGCGAGAGGAGCGCTCCAGACGACGACGCTCGACCGCTCGGCGCGCGAGAACGGCCGAACCCGCAGAACGCGCTGCGTGAGCTCGACCGGGATGTCCGCCGGAGGCGCGAGGAGCGAAGCGAGATGCTGCGACCGGCGAACCGCTTCCCCGCACGCCGGGCACTCCCCGGCGTGCCGCCCGGCGTCCGGCCGGAAGAGAGGCGGCTCCCCCGAGGCCAGCGCCTCGATGTCGATCGGATCCAGCGGTTGCAAACAGGCGTTCAAGACAGCTCCCCAGCCAACCTTTCCTTCAATACGGCTCTGGCCCGAAAGAGTTTGTTCTTGACGGTCCCCAGAGGCATTTGTTTGACCTCTGCGATCTCTTCGTAAGATAGCCCGGCGAAGTGCCTGAGAGCGATCAATTCTCGGAATTCCAGGGGCAAATCGGCGATCGCGCGGGATATGGCGTTTCCCCGTTCGAGGTTCCGGAGGAGGCCGTAGGGGTCGAGGTCCCCGCTACTGTACTCTGGAGAGGACAGCCTCCCCTGCCCCTCCGGATCGGGCACTTCCAGCGGCACCGTTTTCAGCCGCTTCTTGCGGAGGTGATCGATCGCGGCGTTGCCGGCGATTCGAAAGAGCCAGGTCGAGAACTTGTACTCCGGATTGAACCGGGAGAGCGCCTGATAGACCTTGAGGAAGATCTCCTGAGTCAGGTCGAGGGCGTCGTCGCGCTGTCCGATCATCTTCGCGACGTGGGCGTGAACGCGAGTCTGATAGCGGCGAACGAGGGTACCGAAGAGATCGTCCTGTCCGGACAGCACCCGGGCGACGACGGCCTCGTCGCTCTCCGAATTCTCGATCTCCCCGATCTTCTCCTTCAAGCGACGGCCGAAGCGCTTCCGATTCTCTGAGTTAGAATTCCGGACCATTCTAACCGCCGGCCGTCGGCAGGAGGCACGCGCGTGGAGATGAAAGTCGCCGAACCGCAGTTTCCGACGATCGGCTCCCACCCGCAGGGAACGGACTCCGCGAGCCCCTTCGAAGAAATGATGTCGCGGTTCGACCTGGCCGCGCAGAAGCTCGGTCTCGATCCGGGTCTTTACAAGGTGCTCCGCGAGCCGGTCCGCGAAACGAAGGTTTCGATTCCGATCGTCATGGACGACGGGCGCATCGAGGTCTTCATCGGCTACCGCGTCCTCCACAACATCGCGCGCGGCCCCGGAAAAGGGGGCATCCGCTACGACAAGAACGTCTCGCTCGACGAGGTGCGGGCGCTCGCGGCCTGGATGACCTGGAAGTGCGCGGTCGTGAACATCCCCTTCGGCGGGGCGAAGGGCGGCGTCATCTGCGATCCCGCGGGGCTCTCGCGCGGGGAGCTCGAGCGGATCACGCGGCGCTACACCGCGGAGCTCATGGATCAGTTCGGGCCCGAGAAGGACGTTCCGGCGCCGGACATGGGGACCAATCCGCAGACGATGGCCTGGGTCATGGACACCTACTCCATGCACGCCCGCCACACGGTCACGTCCGTCGTCACCGGTAAACCGCTTTCGCTCGGCGGCTCCCGCGGCCGGGTCGAGGCCACGGGGCGCGGCCTCATGTTGATCTGCCGCGAGGCGGCGCCGCTGCGCGGCCTGACACTCGCCGGAAGCCGCATCGTCGTCCAGGGCTTCGGCAACGTCGGCTCGATCGCGGCGCGGATGTGCCACGAGGCAGGCGCGAAGATCATCGCGGTTTCGGACATCCAGGGCGGGATCGTCGACCCGGCCGGAATCGATCTGCCGAAGTTGATGGCGCACTACGAGAAGGCGCGATCCTTCGAAGGGTTCTCCGGCGTGGAAAAGATCTCCAACTCGGAGCTGCTCGAGCTCGACTGTGACATCCTGATCCCGGCCGCCAACGAGAACCAGCTCCGGGGCAAGAACGCGGGCAATATCCGGGCGAAGATCATCGTCGAGGGCGCCAACGGGCCGACGACCCAGCGCGCGGACGACATCCTGCGGCAGAAGGGCGTGCTGGTGGTCCCGGACATCCTCGCCAACGCGGGCGGCGTCACGGTCTCCTACTTCGAGTGGGTCCAGGATCGAGCCGGCTTCTTCTGGCGGGAGCAGGAAGTCAACGAGCGGCTCGAAGACATCATGGTCCAGTCCTTCAAGGACGTGGCGACCATGGCGGAAAAGTACGACGTGACCCACCGGATCGCGGCGTACATGCTCGGCATCCAGCGCGTCGCCCACGACACGATGGTGCGCGGGCTCTACGCCTAGGACTCCGGCGCCGGCGATTTTCAGCGCAGCGTGATCCGGGGCCGTAGCTCCGGCATCTCGCGGGCGAGCTTCGCCTCGAGCTCGGGCAGCGTCGCGACGACGGCCTTGCGCCAGGAGGCGTCGCGCAGAGCGATCGTCAGGTTGCGGCCGTCGAGCCCCGTCGGCTCGATCTTGCGCGCCAGCGGCTCCCCGACGATGCGTCCCCAGCGCGCCTGGAGCCAGAGAAGCGCGGTGTCGCCCGTCCCCATTCGGCGGAGCAGGCCGTCGGCAGCCGCGTCGAGGCGGGTGAAGCCGTCTTTGCGCTTCCTCAACTACCCTCCTCGCGGACCCGCTCGCGCGTCGGAGCCTCGAGCGGCGCCGGGCGCAGGGGCTTCTCGCCCGACAGCACTCTCCGGACGTCCTCGGCCACCATTCTCGCCATCTCGCGCCGGGTCTCGACCGTGGCGCTCCCCGCGTGGGGCATCAGCACGAAGCGGTCGTCGTCCAGGAGCGCCGGCGTGATTCCCGGCTCGTTCTCGTAGACGTCCAGGCCCGCGCCGGCCAGATGGCTCGAAGCGACGGCCTCCGCCAGTGCGCTCTCCTGCACGATCGGGCCGCGCGCCGTGTTGATCAGAAGGCTCCCGGGTTTCATTTTCGCGAGGATCTCACGATCGAAGAGACCGCGCGTCTCCGCGGTCAGCGGGACGTGGATCGAGAGAAAGTCCGAGCGGCGCAAAAGATCGTCGAAAGAAACCCTCGGAGGATCGTCGGGGTCTCTCTCGTCGCGGGGCGACCGGCCGGCCGCGATGACCGTCATCCCAAAGGCGCGGGCGCGGCGCGCGACCGCGCGGCCGATGCGTCCCGGTCCGAAGATCCCGAAGATCTTCCCCTTGAGCTCCGTTCCGAGGAGCAGGTCGGGCGCCCAGCCGGCGAAACGCGCCGAGCGCACCATGCGATCCCCCTCGAGCACGCGCCGCGTGAGAGCGAGGAGGAGGGCGAGCGTCAGATCCGCCGTCGCTTCGGTGAGCGCGCCGGGCGTGTGGGTCACGGTGATTCCGCGCGTCGCGGCGGCGGCCCGGTCGATGTTGTCGATGCCCGCCCCGTAGTTCGCGATCAACTTGAGGCGCGGCGCGGCCCGGATCACCTTTTCCGTCACGGGGTCCGACACGAGCGTGACGAGCGCGTCGGCGTCCGCCACCTCCACGGCGAGCTCGAGCTCGTTCGGCGCGTAGCCGAGCACGCGGACCTCGAATTCCGGAACGAGTGTCGAGAGGGACGGCTCCGGCAGCGGGCGCGTCGCGACCACGACGGGCTTCAAGGCGTCCTCCCCTGAAGGAGACGCCCGAGAAAGAAGATGGCGGCGCCGATCCCGAGGAGCAGGAGCTCCCGCCGGACGTTTCCGCCGAGAAGCCCCTGCCAGAGACCGATTCCGGTCACCACGAGGCCAGCGAGCTGCGCCGCGCGGGCGAGCGCGTACAGAAATGCTCCGGCAAGCGCTCTACGGCGCCTCGGAAACGGTCACGCGTACGATGCGGTCCCACTGCTCGATCCGCTCGACGACGTCCTGGCCGGCCGAGACCTGGCCGAACACGGTGTAGGTGACGTCCAGGTGCGGCTGCGGCGCATGCGTGACGAACCACTGGCTGCCGCCCGTATCCGGACCCGCGAGCGCCATTCCGACCGTGCCGGTTCGGTAGGGCAGGGGGTTGTTCTCGTCGCGGATCTCGTAGCCGGGTCCGCCGTTGCCGGTTCCCGTCGGGTCTCCGTCCTGGACGACGAAGTCGGGAACCACGCGGTGGATCGCGACGCCGTCGAAGAATCCCTTCCGGGCGAGCTCGAGAAAGTTCCAGGCGGTCATCGGTGCCGCGTCGCCCCGGAGCTGGATCGTGAACGTCCCCCGCGCCGTCTCGACCTGGGCCTTCCAGGGCTTTCGGGCCTCGGCCAGGATCGCGGCGTAGTCCGCCGGCGCGCGGGCGATCTTGTACTCCGGGTCCGGATAGGCCGCCGGATCCGCCCGGAAGTAGCGCAGGAGCGAGCGCCGCGCCAGGCGCTGGACCAGGGTCTTCGGATGCCGGTAAGCGGCGTCCACGACGTCGCGGGACTCGGGCAGGCTGCGGAGCTTCTCGGCCGCCGCGATCGCCGCGATCGGAACGTCCGGCGCGGCGTCGCCGGAGGACTTGACCACCGCTTCCCGCAGGCGCGAAAGAACGGTCGACTCCTCCGACAGGGACAGCGCTTCGATGGCCGACGCGCGTACCCCCGCGTCGGGGTCGGAGAATGCCGATTCGATCAGGGCGCGGTTGGCCTTGACGGACGAGAGCGTGTGGAAGCCGGAGAGAACGGCGATGCGGACGAGCGGATCCGGATCCGCGGCCAGCTTCTCCCGGTAGGGAGCCGCGGACGCGTCGGGCAGATAGGACAGGCTCTCGGCGGCGACCGCGCGGAGCGGCGCCTCGGAGGAGCCCGCGGCGGCGTCGAGGGCAGGTTTCGCCTTCTCGCGCAGCGCCGCGACGGCGGACTGCAGGGCGACCTGCCGCCTCCGGCCGGAGCCCGTCGAGGCGATCGACCAGAGCCGCGAGAGCGACTCCCGTTCCGTTCCCGCGAACTGGCGAAGGAGGACGAGGGCCGGAATCGCGAGGTTGCCGTTCGCGTCGCCGGCGAGCGCGATCGCGCGTGCCTTGCGATCCTGCGCGAGAGGAGCGCCGGGGTTCTTCTCGAGCACCGCCTCGAGCGCTCCGAGGCTCGCGGTCACCAGGTGCGGCTTTCCGCTGTCCAGGGCCGCTGCGAGGGGCTCGATCGACTCCTTCTTGCCGAGGAGGCCGAGGGCCCGGGCCGCCCCGGCGGCGGCGTCGCCGTCGGCATCTCCGAGCGCCGCCGTCAGGGTCGGAAGCGACTTCTCGACCGGCTTTCGCGAGAGCGCGTAGAGCGCCGCGGCCCGGACTCTGGAATCCGGATCCGCAGCGTACGCGGCGGCGGCCGACGTCGAGGCGTCATCGGCGAAGCGCCACAGGGATTCGAGGATGGCTGCCCGCGGCTCGGGCGACGCGGCTTTCGAAAGCGCCGCGATCAGGGCGTCCTCACCGTCTCCGCGCGCGAGCGCGCCCAGTGCGCCGGCGGCCGCGGCCGCGACGGCCGGATCGGGATCGGCGAGGAGCGGGACGAGCGCGGGAGCCGCCGCGCCGTTTTCGAGAAGCCGACAGCCGAAGGCGGCCGCGGTGCGGACTTCCGGAGAGCGATCGGAGAGCATCTCTTCGACGAGCTCACGCGCGCGCTCGTCGCCGATCCTCGCGGCGGCCAGAGCCGCATGAGCGCGGACCGCCGGCTCCGTGTGACGCGCAGCCGCTGCGAGCGTCGCGGCGTCGTAGGCGCGGCGGTCTTCGAGCTGCATCAGGTGCGCTCGAGCGTCCACCGCCGACTCGAAGCTTCGCGACGGCGGCGCCGCCGGCGCCAGGGTCGAAGGGGGCGGCGTCGATCCCGCGCATGCGGTCAGAAACGCGACCGCGAGAGACAGAGATCCGCGCACCCCGACCTTCCAACGCATGCGCCCTCCTTCGCAGCCCCGGAATCGAGAAAGTCCGCGGATTATACGAGGAATCGAATCCTTGACGGATCGACGGATGGATGGACCGTGTTCCTGTTCGTCAACGTCTCAATCCTGCAATCTTCAATCTTCAATCTTCAGTTTCTCTCACGCTCCGACGAGCAGCCGATCGCCCAGCGCTCCCGGCAAGCCTGCCTGGAGGATCTTTTCGCGGGCGGACGCGACGTCGTACGGGACGCGCTCGAAGACGACCTCGCGGCGCCCGGAGTCGAAGAACGCGAAGGCCGACGCGACGTTGCGGTCGCGCGGCTGGCCGACGGACCCGGGATTCATCAGGTAACGCCGTCCCGGCTCGAGCTTCCATCGAAACCGCTGCCCGCGGACGACGTCGACGCGGATCCCATCCGGTTCCAGCGTGAAGACCGAAGGCACGTGGCTGTGGCCGAAGAAGCAGAGGTCGAGCCCGATGGATCGGAAGTTCCACGCCGCGTCGCTGTCGGAGAAGATGTACGCGTCCTCGTCGAGCGGAGACCCGTGGCAGATCACGAACCGCCCGTCCACTTCGATCGGCCCGACCGGGAGGTCCGCGAGGAACTTCCGGTTCTCCGCAGTCAGCGCCTGTGCCGTCCACCGCGCGGCGGAGAGCGCCACCGGGTTGAAAGAGCCGCCCAGATCCATGCCGGCGGCGACGCGGTCGTGATTGCCGCGGACGAGGAGCTTTCGCCGGCGCAGCCGCTGGACCCGATCGATGACTTCGTTGGGATCGGCGCCGTACCCGACGAAATCTCCGAGCACGACCACCGCGTCGTAGGAACGGTTGCGCACGCGCGCGAGGACCGCGTCGAGCGCCTCGGAGTTCGCGTGCAGATCGGACAGGATCAGGTAGCGCAATCGGCGATTCCCGGTCGCTAGACGGTGACCGGCGCGACGAAAGGGCTCTCGAGCGCGCTCAAAACGCGGTCGGCGGCCTCGTCGAGCGTTTCGGTCCCTTCCAAGCTCACGCGGAGACTGCCCATTCTATAGAAAGGGTCCCGCTGGGAGAACAGGCGCGCGGCCTGCTCGACGGACTGGAAGAGGGGCCGGTCCGTCTTTCCGGCCAGCCGTTCGGAGAGGACCGGGAACGGCACGTCCAGAAAGACCACTCGGCCGAGGCGCCGCATCGCGCGGCGGTTCGCCTCGGGGATGTAGGCGCCGCCACCGGTCGAAACGACCGCGCCGCCGAGCGATTCGGTACCCGCCAGGAAAACCGCCTCCCTTTGGCGGAAGCCGGGCTCTCCCGACTCCTCGAAGAGGGCGCGCACGGTCAGGCCCGAAGCGCGCTCGATTTCAGCGTCCACGTCCACGAACGGCACGCCGAGCCTCGCCGCCAGTCGCCGGCCGATCGCCGTCTTCCCGCTTCCCATGAACCCGACGAGGTAGATGCGCCCAAGGGGGCGACGCCGACGAATGCGGTCGAGAACCCGCCGTGTGTTCTCCTCGATCGCCCCCCCGCGCAGAAGACCGGCGATCATCGCGACCGAGTCTGCGCCGGCGTCGAGGACCGCTTCGAGGTTGTCGGCGGTGATCCCGCCGATGGCGACGAGAGGCTTGCGGCGCAACGCGGCGACGTCTCGCAGCGCTTCGATTCCGCGGGCGGGGCGACCGGTCTTGGTGTGGCTCTCGAAAATCGGACCGAAGGCGACGTAGTCCGCGGCGGGATCCGCGAACGCGCGCCGGGCCGCCTCGACGTCGTGTGTCGAGACGCCGATCACCTTCTCCGGCAGCAGGCGGCGCGCCTCCGACGCCGGCAAATCCTCTTCTCCGAGATGGACGCCGACTCCGGCCGCCCGAGCGACGTCCACGCGGTCGTCGACGAGGACCCGGGCTCCGACGGAAGCGCCGATCTCGGCGACCGCCTCGACGGCCGGGAGAAGCTCCCGGTCGGGCAGGGACTTCTCGCGAACCTGCACGCAGCGCACGCCCACGCGCAGCAGGCGGCGCGCGATTTCGCGGACGTCCTCGATGCCGGCGACCGAACGGTCGGTGATCGCGTAGAGAGGGGGCAGGATCGTGGACATCTCGAGACTCGTTCCGTTGTCCGTTTTCCGTCGTCAGTTCGGAATCACCGACGGGCCACCGATGACGGGATGCGGACGACGGCTCACGAGGCCTGAGCGAACCGTTCCATGAAACGGGTCGAGAGGCGGCCGTTCAAGAAGTCGGACTCTTCGAGGATCCGGCGGTGCACGGGGATCGTCGTCTGGACGCCCTCCACGACGAAGAGGTCGAGGGCGCGGCGACCCCGCGAGATCGCCTCGGAACGGTCGCGCCCCGAGACGATGAGCTTGGCGATCAGCGAGTCGTAGTTGGGCGGGATCATGTAGCCCTGGTAGACGGCGGTGTCCACACGCACGCCGGGCCCGCCCGGCGGATGGAACGCCGCGATCCTCCCCGGCGACGGCGTGAAGCGGACCGGGTCCTCCGCGTTGATCCGGAACTCGATGGCGTGTCCCCGCGGGACGAGGCCGTGGCCCGCGAAGGAGAGCGGCTCCCCCGCGGCGACTGCGATCTGCTCCTTGACCATGTCGATGCCCGTAACTTCCTCGGTGACGGGGTGCTCGACCTGCAGCCGCGTGTTCATTTCCATGAAATAGAAGCGGCCGCCCCGATCGAGAAGGAACTCCACGGTGCCGGCGTTCACGTATCCGACGGCCCGCGCGGCGCGCAGCGCGGCGTCCGCCATCTGCCGGCGCAGCTCGTCGTCGAGGGCGGTCGAAGGCGCCTCCTCGACGAGCTTCTGGTGGCGCCGCTGGATGGAGCACTCCCGTTCGCCCATGGACCCGACGTTGCCGTGGCGATCTCCGAAGATCTGGAACTCGATGTGACGCGGCTCGTCCAGATACCTCTCGAGGTAGACCTCGGCGTTCCCGAACGCTTTTTCCGCTTCGGCCCGGGCGGTCTCCCACGCCTCCGTCAGCTCCCGCTCCTCGCGTGCGATCCGCATTCCGCGGCCGCCTCCGCCTGCCGATGCCTTCAGAATCACCGGATAGCCCACCTTCCGGGCGAAGGAGAGGGCGTCGTCGAGCTCCGCGACCGGACCCGGCGAGCCGGGAACCGTCGGGACGCCGACCGCGGAGACCGTCTGGCGCGCCACTGACTTGTCCCCCATCTTCCGGATTGCGTCCGGAGATGGCCCGATAAAGGTGATGTGGCAATCCTGGAGGATCTCGGCGAAGTACGCGTTCTCCGAGAGGAACCCGTAGCCCGGGTGGATGGCGTCGGCTTCCGTGATCTCCGCGGCCGAGACGATCGCGGAGATGTTCAGGTAGGAAGCGGAAGACGGCGCCGGCCCGATGCAGACGTCCTCGTCCGCGAAGCGCACGTGGAGCGCGTCGCGATCCGCCTCACTGTAGACCGCGACAGTCCGGATGCCGAGCTCCCGGCAGGCCGAAATGATTCGAAGCGCGATCTCGCCGCGGTTGGCGACGAGGATTTTCTTGAACATGGGCTGTCGGCTGCCAGCGTTCCGCTCTCAGCGAGACTCGCGCGAAGAGCGCTCGGCTGACAGATCACGGCTGACTGCGGGAAGCTCCGTCATGCCGCCAGTTTGATCGCGAAGAGCTTCTCTCCGTACTCGACCGGCTGGCCGTTACGCGGGTAGACCTCGACGATCTCCCCTTCCACGTCCGACTCGATCTCGTTCATCAGCTTCATCGATTCGATGATGCAGAGGATCTTCCCGCGGGAGACGCGCTGGCCGACCTCGGCGAAGGGGCCCGCTTCCGAAGAAGGAGCCCGATAGAAGGTTCCGACGATCGGCGAGGTGATCACGTGGACGCCCGGTGCCGGCTCCACCGGCGGCGGCAAAGTCGGCGGAACCGCCTCCATCGCGCCGCCCGTCTGGGCCGGCGCGACGGCAGAGGGAGCCGCGGCGGCGCCCCGCGGCGCGGACTCGATTCGGACCCGGAATCCGGCCTGTTCGATCTCGAGCGCCGAGAGACCCCGATCGCAGGCCAGGTCGATGAGGTCCCGAATCTCCTTGTAGGAAAGCATGTCCGCTACAGAAGCTCCTTCTCGAGCGTGAGCGCCGCTTTTCGCAGCTCGAACCGCCCGCGCCCGAAGTTCCCCTCGCGCGACAGCAGGAGCAAAAGATAATACTCCTCGGTCACCCGCGACAGAATCGCCTTGCCCCCCTCGGTCACCAGACACAGCTGCTGCACCTCGCCGGAGTCGGAGGGGCCCGAGGACTTGACGAAAGAGCCGAGCTCCGCGGCGACCGATTCCACCGAGACGCTCTCTCCCGGTCCGTAGGTATCGATCGGAATCCCGTCGAGCCCCACGAGGGAGACGGCCCGCGTGCCTTCCACGCGTTCGGCGATTCGGCGCAGCGTGTCCTTGAATACGTTCATGAGCGGCGGTCGGAGCTCCGAGCCCGGAGAAGCTTATCCGGCCTGGAGCACGGAAAGCCACTGCCGCAGGACGCGAATCTTCTTCAGCCGGCGTTCGAACTCCGAGTCCGGAGCCGCGCCGCCGCCGGCGGGCAGGAGGCGCGCTTCCGCGTCCCGGCGGAGCCGCCGCAGCTCCTCGTCGAAGGGATTCGCCGCCACGAGCTCGTCGTAGATTCGAAGGGCTTCCGCGTAGTGGCCCTGAGCGAAATAGAGGTCGGCCAGGGCCCTCCCCTGCGGCTCGGGATCGCCGGAGGGACTCGAAGGCCCCGACCCGGGTCTCCCGTCCGAGGACGGCTTGCCGAGGATCTGCGACACGCGGAAGGCCCGCGTGGCGAGATCGCTCGATTCGTCGCTCGCCGGGGTGGTGACGGCGACGGGAGCCGCGAGCGGAGCCCTCTCCGCGGCGAGGGCGAAGGGCCCGGAGGAGGAGGAAGGGAAATCGGGCGCCTCGAAGGAGAGCGGCGTCAGATCGAACGGCTCCTCGATCGGGCGCTCCGGTATCGGGACCGGTCCCGACCGCCGTACGGGAGCGGCCGGCTGCTCGAGAAAGGAGGGGGGCGGCGGGACCGGCGCCGCCGGGGTCGCGGCGGCGGGCGGGGGCGGCGGAGGCGCGAGCTCCCGATCGAGGCGGGCGATCGCGTCGTCCACTGATCGGTCGCCCGAGAGCGCTCGATAGAGCTTGAATTTCTTGATTGCCTCGACGTTCTCGCCGCGCGAGAGATGGATGTCCGCGAGCGACCGGGCCGACACGAGGTTGCCGGGATCGGACGCGAGAACCTTCGAGAACGTCGCGATCGCCTCCGTCACCTGCCCCGACTCGAGGTGCGCGCGCCCGAGCGCGACCTGCGCCGAGAGGTACGTCGGGTGCGAGAGGAGCCCGCGCTGGAGCGTCGAAAGCGCCTCGGCGAGCCGGCCGCTCTTGCGATACTCCTCCGCGAGCGCGAGAAAAAGGCGGGAGCCCGGATCGATCTCGATCCGGCGCTTCAGATCCCGGATGCGGGCTTCCGCCGCCGAGTCAGCCAAGTTCGGCAAAAGCAAACCGCCCCCCGAAGGGGGCGGCGTATCTTACCCGTCTTGCGCGAATCACGGCGCGGCGACGCAGGGCAACGTGTACTGGAAGCTGGCGCCCGAGGTCACCGAGCAGCTCGAATTCGTGAGACTCGTCACGACGAACGGCACCGGCGCTCCGACCGGCGTTTCGTCGCCCGGCGTGCCCGTGCCGGGGCAGGTCGGCGCCGGCGCGGAGGTGGGCGGGATGTGCACGGTGATCGACGTCGCGGACCCCGAGGCGATCGGGAGGATCAGGCCTCCGAACGTCACGCGAACGTTGGTCAGGTTGCTCCCCGTGATGACGACGTCCATGCCGCCCGCGGGCACGTCCGCGGTCGCTGGAATGATGGTCGAGACCGTGGGCGCCGACGAGAGGTATTGGAACGTCAGACCGGTCGTCGTATCGCCGGTGTTGACGTTGGTCACGGTGATTGCGCCGGAGGCCCCTGCGCAGTTCAGGGTCCCGCCCGGAACCACGACGATCTCCGTCGCCGACACCGACAGGACCGAAGCCACGATGCCCGCGAGCCCGACCTGGACCGGCGCGTCGAACCCTTCGCCCTGAATCGTGAGGGGCGTGAAGGGACCGCTCGCCGGCTGGATGTTCGCCCCCAGGAAGGAGATCAGGCGCAGGGCCGGGCCGTACTTGAAGGCGCCGACGAGAGTGCCGTCCTGTCCGGATGCAACCTCATGGACGCGAACGTCCACGAGCTGATTCTGGTTCGGAAGCCCGATTCCGGCCGCGGGCGGCGAGAGCGCGACGATCTGGTTGTACGAGATCGAGAGCACCGTCGCCTCGACCGGCCCGAAGAAGACCTGCAGCGGCGCGACGAAGCCGGACCCGACGATCGCGACGCGCGTATTCCCCTCGTTCTTGCCCGAGGAGGGCAGCACCGAGTTGACCGTCGGCGGACCGATCGTGGACGTGCTGTAGACGAAGCAGGTCGGCGCGGAGAGGACAATCGGATTGCTCGATCCGTTGTTGAGAAGGATCTGGATGGTCACCGGCACCGAAGCGGACGTCGCCTCCGGGAATTCGGGAGTCACGACGACGATCTGGTTCGGCGAGACGCTGGTGACGAGCGCCTGGCGGGACACGCCCGCCGCGCTGAAGACGACCTGCGTCGTCGAGGGGGTTCCAGAGAAGCCGCCGCCGGTGAGAGCCAGCGCCGTCCCGCCGGTCGGGCTGCCGAAATTCGGGGAGCAGGACGTGACGAACGCTGACGAGGAGCCGGCCTGAAAGGCGATCGGGAGGGTGTCGGAGCCGGTCTTGTTCTGGACGCTCGCCGACGCGCGCACGTGCGCGAGGCCCGAGTTGATCGAGCAGAGGAGCGCCGTCGCCGTGCCGTCGTTCGTGAGGACGTGCGCCGTGTTGCTCTGCGCCTGCGCGAACGCCCCAAGGT
>JBKPSZ010000231.1:0-21398 GCA_046735265.1 Acidobacteriota bacterium
CCGCGGTCCTGGCGCGTCTTTTCCCGGACGGCGCCGCCACGGCGGGCGTGGCCGTGGTGTCGGGAGACGCGGCGGCGCACGCGTCCGCGGCCCGGCGCCTGCCCGGCATCCTCGCCGAAGCCGGCCTCTTCTGGATGACGACCCTCGTCGCCCTGGAGCTCGCCCGACGAGGGCGGCGCTTCGAGACCGTCGCCGCCCTGCTGGTTCTGACTCTCGTTCCGCTCCTCGGTGCACGGCGAATCGCGCTCACTTTTCGAGAGGCCGAGATTTTTTCGCCGTCACCGTTCGATCTCTACCAGGCGCGCCAGGATCCGGAGGGGCGCTTCCGGGCAATGGGTGAGCCCTCCTATCGGTCCCCGTCCAAGCTCGAAGCGGAGCACGAGACCGCCGATCCGGGCCAGCTCGACTCCTCGGTGCGCGGCTGGGATCAATACACCCACGTCCTCTGGAACCGCGGGGCGGTGCTCAATCTCGACTTCGACCACGGAGATCTCTCGCGCCTCGAGAGCCTGCGAGGGATGTCCTATATCGCCTCGTCCTATCTCGATTCGGCGGCGTTCTACGGTTCGCTCGCGCTCAAGTGGGGCATCCGGTTTCGCGACCAGGCGCCGCCGCTCTCCGGGTTCCGCCGGTTCCGATCCGTGGGCCTTCAGGAATGGGACGTCCACGACCAGGCCTTTCCCGACATGCGACTGGTCGGCGCCTGGCGGGAGGTGCCATCGGCGCTCGCCGCGGGCAACGCGCTGCCGCGTCTGGCGGCCGGCGAGATCGTCGTCGAAAACGGCGGGAACGAGGCGCGCGGAACGGCGCCCCCGGGAACGCTTCGCGTCGTCTCGCGGACGGCGGAAGGCTTCCGCCTCGACCTCGAAGCTCCCGCCCCCACCTGGCTCTTCGTGCTCCGCGGCTACTGGCCCTTTCGCCGCATTCGATTGGACGGCGCTTCCGTCGAAGCCGTTCCGGCACAAGTGGCTTTCTCGGCCGTGCGCATTCCGGCGGGATCCCACCGGCTCGAGTGGGAGGAGTCGCTCGCGGGCGCGGGGATCTCCTGGATCGGCCCGGCGCTCGCCGTCCTCGCGGGGGCGGCGCTGTTCTGGCGGCGCCGCGATCTCGAGTCGGCCGCGTGAGACGCCGTTGCGCGGCAGTCGTTCTCGCGGCAATCGCCGCGCTCTCCTGCCACCGTCGGACCGCCGAAGACCTGGAGAGACAGGACCGGCTCCGTTCTCCGGAGGAGTGGCTGCGCTCGGAGCCGGTGCGGCTCCTCCGGGACTACGTCCGGATCGATACGACCGACGCCCGCGGCGAGCGCGAAGGAGTCCTGTTCCTGAAAGCGCTGCTCGACTGCCCGCGCGTCGAATCCGAGGTGGTCTGTCCCGCGCCGGGACGCTGCAATCTCCTCGCGCGCCTGCCGGGTCGCCGGCACGACGGCGCTCTGCTCCTCCTCTCGCACGCGGACGTCGCCGACGCGTTTCCCACGTTGTGGAAGGAGGCGACCCCTTTCTCCGGCGCCATCAAGCTCGGGTTTCTCTACGGGCGCGGCGCATACGACATGAAGTCGATCGCGCTCGCGCAGGTCCTCGCGATTCGGGACATCGCCCTCGACGGGATCGTGCCCGAGCACGACATCCTGCTGCTCGCCGAAGCGGACGAGGAAGGCAAACAGGAGTGGGGTTCGCGCTGGCTGCTCGATCACCGCCCCGAATGGTTCGCCGGCGTCGCCGCCGTCTTGAACGAGGGGGGCACCAACGAGATGATCCTGCGCCAGCCGCGATTCTTCGGCGTCGAGACGCTCCAGGCCGGGTACGGGCTTCTCGAGCTCGAGTCGGGGAAGGCGGAGCCCCTTCGGGCGCTCGCCGAGAAGTGGCGCAAGCTCGCCGGCGAAACGGTGGCGCCCCACCCGCACGTGGTGCGCGGGTTCGACATGCTCGCGAACCATCTTCCGCCGCCGCTGTCCGACTCGCTGCGAAGCCTGGACCGGGTCCGACGCACGCCGGCCGAGCTCGCGACGCTGCCCGATCGATACGCGAGCTTCCTCGAGCGCCGGGTCTGGTGGACGCAGCCCTACGCCTTTCCTCCGGGCGAGACCGGGAACTTCCGAGCCTATGCGGTCGTCTCGACCCCTCCCGGCATCGATCCCGGCCCCGACCTCGACCGGATCGCCGAGGACGCGCGCGCCTCCGGCGTCCGCATCGTGTCTCGCACCTCGAGCGGGCCGACGGCGGCGAGCCCCTATCCGACGCCCATGACGGAGCTGCTCCGACGGTCGGTGGAAGCCCGCTTCCCGGGTGTGCCCTTCGAAGCCGTTCCGACTTTCGGCGGGATGACGACGTCGGTCGAGTTTCGACGCCGGGGCATTCCCACCTATGGCTTCTCGCCGATCCCCTTCAACATCACGGACGCCGCCCGGCGCCACGGCAACGACGAGCGGATCTACCTTCGCGACTTCATCGAGGGGGTGGAGGCCTACCGCGACCTGGTCGCGGACTTCGCCGCGAGCCCCGAAACCCTCTCGAGAAACCCCGACGATCCGACGCTGGCACGGAATGAGTCGCCGCAATAATTGTCACTGACATCCTGCCAATTTTGACAAATTGCGTCCGGCGGCGTACCCCCCGCCTATGTCAAGCCTTTCATTTTCAATGACTTCTGCTCATGCCAATCTGGCCCTGCCCTTGCGAAGAAGCAGGCAGACGGAACGGGAAGGAAATGTGTCTAAGAACCCAACTGGAGGCAAGATGAAGAAGCGGCAAGCTGGTTTCACCCTGATCGAGCTCCTGATCGTCATCGCGATCATCGGCATCCTGGCCGCGATCGCGATCCCCAATCTCCTGAACGCCGTGCAGCGCGGCAAGCAGAAGCGGACGATGTCCGACATGCGCGCTCTGGCCACGGCCGTCGAGGCGTACGCCGTCGACAACAACGTGTACCCGACCGCGACCTGCGCGGGCGGCATCTACACCACGGTTGGCACGACGCCCCTCTCGACGAACTCGTTCACGCGTCTGACCCCGACCTACATCGCGCAGCCCCCGAAGCTGGACGGCTGGGGCCGGTTCATGTTCTACAGCGTCGACACCCCGGGCAACAACTACTCGATCGCGAGCAACGGTCGCGACGGCGCGCCCACGGGTCTCAACTGCGGAACGACGACCGACTTCAACGACGACATCGTGTACTCCAACGGAACGTTCATCCAGTGGCCGGAAGGCACGCAGAACTAACCGATCCGCAGTAAGCGGATCACGTCCGAGCGACGGAGAAGCGGCCCCGGCGTACCGTCGGGGCCGCTTTTTTTATGAGCCGACGCCAAGAGGGATTCACGCTGATCGAGCTGCTGATCGTCATCGCGATCATCGGCATCCTGGCCGCGATCGCGATCCCGAATCTGCTGAACGCCGTGCAGCGCGGCAAGCAGAAGAGGACCATGGCGGACATGCGGGCGCTCGCGACCGCCGTCGAGGCGTACCACGTGGACAACAGCATGTTCCCCACGGCGACCTGCGTCGGCGGTCTCTACACGAATCTCGGGACCGCGCTGGCGCAGGACTCCTTCACGAGGCTCGCCCCGACTTACATCGCGCAGCCGCCGCTGCGGGACGGCTGGGGTCGCTTCCTCGTCTATTCCGTGAACAACGGTCTCTCGGTCTACAACATCCGCAGCAACGGCCGCGACGGCCAGCCCGCCGGAGCGGTGAACTGCGGGACGACGACCGACTTCAACGACGACATCGTCTACACGGATGGCTCCTTCGTTCAGTGGCCCGAGGGAACGCAGAACTGAGCCGCCTTACAATCTTCGGGTGCGCCGCGCATCCCTCACGGGCGTTCTCGCCGCCGCGGCGCTCGCTCCTCCGGTCGTCTGGCTCCTGCCGGCTCTTCTGCGTCGGGAAGCCCCGACGCGGCGCGATCAGGGCGACTTCTTCTTCCCCCTCAAGCTCTACACGGCCGATCGGCTTCGGGCGGGGGAGATCGCGCTCTGGAACCCGTGGTCCGGCGCGGGGGAGCCGTGGCTCGCGAACGGACAGTCGGGCGTCTTCTATCCTCCGACGCTCTTCTTCCTGATCCCGTCCCCCGCCCTGGCGGCGGCGCTCTTCCTCCTCCTCCACTTCGGGATCGCGGCCTGGGGAACCTGGCGGTTCGCGAAGGACGAGGGGATCTCGGACGCGGGCGCCCTCGCGGCCGCGGCGGTCTTCGCCGGTTCGGGCGTGACGGCGTCGTTCAGCGCCTACTGGAACCACTTCGGCGCCCTCGCCTACCTTCCGGCGATCGCGGCGGTCGCGCGCTCCGGTCTGCGAACCCGGCGCGCGCCAGCCGCGCTCGCGCTGCTCCTGGGACTCCAGGCGATGGCGGGCAGCCCCGAAATGACGGCGATGACGCTCGCCCTCGTCGCGGCGCTCGCGTTCTTTCCCAGGCCGGAGCCGGAGGACGGATGGAGGAGCCCGACCCGCGGCGAGCGGTGGAGACGCTTCGTCCTCGGAGGGGTCCTCGGCCTCGCGCTCGCCGCCTGGGTCCTCGTTCCAATGGGGGAGCTCGCCCTTCATTCCGCGCGGCGTCTGCCGATTCCGGGCGCCGACCGCGAGGCGGGAGCCGTGACGCTCGAGGCCGCCGCCACGTCGCTTGCCCCGATCGAGAGCTCCAACTTCTTCCTCGCGTCGTTCTACGTGGGTCCGGCCGCGGTTCTCTGCGCGATCGCGGCTTTCGCCGAGAGCGAGAAGCGGCGCCTCGTCGTCGTTCTCGCCGCGGCCGGCGCCGCGGGCCTCTTCCTGGCGGTCGCGGCTCCGCCCGGGTCCTGGCTCCGGACGCTTCCCGGGATCGACCGGGTGCGCTACCCGGCCAAAGCGATCGCCCCGTCGCTCTTCGCCCTGGCTCTGCTCGCCGGAATCGGCCTCGATGCTCTGCGCTTCTCGGCGACGCGGCGCTTCCGGCTCGCGGTGGCGGTTCTCGCCGCCGGGGCCGGGCTCGCCGCCGTCGCCCTCGGCGAACCCCCGGCCCTGCGCGTCTGCGTCGGACTTGGCCTCGTCGCGCTGGCTCTCCTGGCGCTCCGGAAGGACGGTGCCTCGGCCTCGGCGGGAGCGCTCGCGGCGGCCGCCGCGCTTTCGATCGCCGTGTCGTTCGCGATCGCCAACCGCGCGTTCTTTCGCTTCGCGCCGGAGGCGGAGATCCGCCGCGTGCCCGAGCCGGTCGAATTCCTCGCGAAGGTTCCGGGGAGGACCCTGACGGCCCCGATGGACGCTCTCTCGGGCTGGGTCCTTCGCGACGCCTCCTTCGACGCGGCCACGCTGCGCCGCCAGCGAGAGTCCCTGATCGGCTATACGAATCTGCTCGCGGGCGTCCGGACGGTCCGCACCGCGGCCGCCCTCCCGACGGCCGCCGCGGCCCGGATCGCGTCGACGATCGACGCCGACCACGACCCGGCGCGCGCGGCCGGGCCCGCGGGAGCGCGCGTCTACTGGAGTCCCTTCCAGCCGGGAGAGTTGGGATCGAAGAAGGTCGGCGAGTTCTTTCGCGCACCGCTGAACCCGTACCGGCTTCGGGTCTCCTTCGTGTCGGACTACCGGGTCGAGAAGGGCGCGGAAGCCGCCTGGTCGCGCGTGGCCGAGGGCCGGAGCGACTGGAGCCGCTCCGTGCTCCTCGACCGCGAGCCCGTACCGCGGCCGGAGGCCGGCCCGGGCCGTTACATCGTCGCGCGCATCGCGGAGGACCGCCCGGAGCGCGTCGCCGCCGACATCACGACTGAGACTGCGGGGCTCCTCGTGCTCGCGGACCTCCACTATCCGGGCTGGACGGCGCGCGTGGACGACCGACCCGCGCCGCTTCTGCGGGCGGACGGTTTCTTCCGCGCGGTCGCGGTGCCGGCGGGCGCCCACCGCGTGGAGTTCCGGTACCGTCCCCTCTCCTTTCTCGTCGGATCGGCCGTCTCGATCCTCGCCCTCGGCGCGACCCTCTTCGTTCTCGTGCGCGGCCCGGCGCCGGCGCGGAGGCCGGCCTGATTCCGCCGGCCGTTTCGCTCGGGGCGTTCGGCATCGCGTCCGCTGGCCTCTTCGGCCTTCTCGTCGGGAGCTTCGTCAACGTCCTCATCCACCGGCTGCCGCGGGAACAGTCGATCGTGCGTCCCGGATCCCGGTGCCCGGCGTGCGGCGCCCCCGTGCGCGCCGTCGACAACGTTCCCATCCTCTCCTGGCTGATCCTCCGCGGGCGGTGTCGCTCCTGCCGCGCCCCGATTTCCGTCCGCTATCCGATCGTCGAGCTCTCCAACGGATTCCTCTGGGCGGCGAGCTTCTGGCGCGCCCCCTCGTGGGGCGATTTCGCATCCGGCGCGCTCCTTTCATCGTCCTGCCTCGCGCTCGCCTGGATCGACGCCGACGTCCGTCTCCTTCCGGATGCGATCACGCTGCCGGGAATCGTCGCGGGCCTCGCGCTCTCCTTCGTGTCGCTCGAAAGGACGCCGCTCGAGGCGGCGGTCGGCGCCGCGGTCGGCGCGGGCGGTCTCTTTCTGCTCGGCTGGCTCTGGGAGAAGCTGCGAAAGGTGGAAGCGATGGGGCTCGGAGACGTGAAGATGCTCGGAATGGTCGGAGCGTTCCTCGGCTTGCCGGGAGTCTTCCTGACGGTTCTCTTCGCTTCGATGCTCGGCAGTCTCGTCGGGCTCGGCTTGATCGTGGCCCGGCGGGGCAGCCTCGCGACAGCGCTGCCGTTCGGCGTCTTCCTCGCGATGGGCGCGGTGGCGTCGCTCTTCTTCGGCGCGCCGCTTTTCGAGCGATACCGCCTGCTCTTTTTCCCATAGCCTCGGGCGCGTCCGCCCCGAACGGATCCGAGCGCCTCAGGCCGGGCGAACGTAGATCCAGCGGTGCGGCAGATCCACGAAGACGTGGAATTGCTTCACGAGCGGCCAGCCGAGCGCGCCGTCGTCGCCCCACTCGGGATCGAAGCCCGCGCCGGCGACGCGGGTCGGAACCGGAGGAAGCCGGAGCGTTCCCCAGACCAGGCCCGACAGCGGCGAATCGCGATCGAGCCCGAGCTCGGCCGCGGTGCGTGCGGCGAGCTCGAGGGGCGCGGCGGTGCGGGTACCTGTCCGCAGCCGGAGCCGGCGGCCCGAACGAAACAGGATGGAGACCGGCACGTTGCCGTCGTCGTCGATCACGCTCCGGGCGAATCCGGCCGGCACGACCAGCTCGCCGGATCGTGAAAACGAATGCGGCCGGCCTTTGGGTCCACTTCCACGACCGTCTCGCGAAAGAGCGTCCCGCCCGCGACGGCGTCGATGCCCTCCTCGCCGGAATCCGCGATCTCGACGAAGAGAGGAGACATCGAGAGAGGACCGATCTTGAGAGAGACGCCGCCGGCGAGAAGCCGGCCGAAGATGTCGCGGCGCCCGGCGAGGCCCGCGCGTCGCGCGGCGTCCGGGGAGATTCGAAGCGGGCCGTCCACATCCGCGTCGATCGCGAGCCGCACCGGGAGTCCGGCGACCTCCGCCGGAAGCGAGACGCCGGCGGATCCGCCCGTCAAAGTGGCCTCGGCGGACGGTTCCGAGAATTGGCCGAGCCACCCTCCCACGACCGGGTCCGGCAGGCGTCGCGTGGGCAGACCGTTCCAGGCAATTTCGGCCGCGACCGGGCGCCGCGACGTGTCGCGAAACCGGGAGGGCCCGTCGAATTCGAGTCGAAGGCGCGGGGCCTCGGCGCGGAGAAGGGAGTCGCCCTCCCGGTCGAACACGAGGACGAGGTCGTCGCCTCCGAGCGGTCGGACACTCACCGAGCTCGTCGCGGCGTCCATCGGTCCGAGGGAGAGTTTCGCGCGTTCGTGGTCTTCGAAGAGATAGGCGCGACGCCAGAAGTAGGAGCGCGTCACCAGCTCCGCGAGCATCGGCTCGGACCCCACCCGTGTGACGCCGTCTTCGTCGATGAAGAAGGCCTTGTTCCCCTGGATGCCGCGCACCGTCGTCGCTCCCGCCGAAGCGACGGTTTCGCGATACCGTCTCCCTTCCCATTCGATCTCCGCGGTCCCGGAACCATCGCCCGACGCCTCCACGGGCGCGAGCCGCAGACGGACGGATCCGGCCTCGGGGCGGGGGCGCAGCGCCGCGGTCTTTCGATAATGCTCGAGTACCCGGCCCGCGACCCGGGCGGGCGCCTCACGCCCGCAGGCTCCCGCGAGGAGGATCGCGGCCGCGGCAGCGCAACGAAAAGCTAAAGGGGTGCGTACGGAGCGGTTTAGGCGGCCGGGCGAAGCCGGGATCGGCCGCGGTCCGAGGCCGCCGTGTCGCTCGGCGCCCGCTTCGGCCGCAGAGCCCTCGGCGCCGTTGATCTCGACGAGCAACCCCGGACGCGAACGAGGCGATGGGAAGGGGCTCGACATGAGGAGAGCGAAATCTTAGCGCGGCCGGCTGCGTCGCCTCGATCCGCGCGTCGCTTCCACATTTTTCTTGCTTGCGTTCGCGCGCGGAGCATTAGAATACGCAACCGTTTCGAAACGCCGTCAGCGGCGAACTCAAATTTCGAAGAAGGGGTAGATATGGCAAAGGACGGGAAGGCGCTCTCGAAGTCCCAGACCGCGGATCACCTGGCCAAGTCGACGGGCACGACCAAGAAGCAGGCGACCCAGTTTCTCGACGACCTGACCGCGCTCGCCTACAAGGAGGCGAAGAACAGCTTCACGATCCCCGGCGTCGGCAAGCTCGTGCTCGTGAACCGCAAGGCTCGGATGGGACGCAATCCGGCGACGGGAGAGGAGATCAAGATTCCCGCCAAGCGTGTCGTCAAATTCCGGGTCTCCAAGAAGGCCAAGGACGCGATCCTGGGATCGAAGAAGTAGACCCCTCGATCTTGAGAAAGAGAGCGGCCTTCGGCCGCTCTCTTTTTTTGTACGCGATCCTGCGATCCGGACGCTGGGTTATCCTGACGACATGATGGTCTCCGCCGCCGTTCGGATCGCTGCCGCAGCATTCGTTGCGCTCGCCGCGCCCGCCGCGGAGCCACCGCAGAAGCCGGCCTGGCCGCTGACGCTCCAGGAGGGGCTCCCGAAAGAGCTTCCGGGGGGCTGGCAGGCGGCGCCGCGCGATCCGCTGCCGGACACCGACGAGAACGAGATGGGCACTTACACCGAGGTCTCGCGCTTCTTCCAGAAGATCGAGCCGCGGTCGTCGCGTCAGTTCCGCATCGCGGTCCAGGACTACGGGTCGGGAAAGGATCTCGAGGGCGCGATCCGGAAGGCGATGGCCGACGCCTCGAAGACGGGCGTCGAGACGGCCGAGGTCAAGATCGGAGGTCTTCCGGCGTACGCGGTCACCGACCGATCGCAGGGGCAGCCGACGACCCTCGTCACCGTGGTCGTCACGCCGGGACGGCTCGTGCTCGGCCAGGGAGCCAACGTCGAGCAGAAGGAAGCGGTCTCGCTCCTCGGCCGGGTCGACTTCGCTCGCATCGCGGCGGCGCGGTGACCTCCTCCGCCGGAATCCCGATCCGGCGTGCGCGGCGGGAAGACTGGCCGCGAATGCTCGAGCTCGATCGCGAGCTCGCCCGCTTCGAGAAGCTTCCGCCTCCCGACGACGCGGAGGCGTCGCGGCTCGCTGCCTGGATCTTCGAGGCCGGGCGGGCGGACGCGCTCGTCGCCGAGATCGGTGGGACGATCGAAGGCCTCGCGATCTTCTACGAAGGGATCAATTCTTTTCGCGCCCGCCCGTTTCTCTTCCTCGAAGACCTCGTCGTGACCGCGGCCGCTCGCGGGAAAGGCGTCGGGGAAGCCCTCGTCGCGGCCGTGGCGCGGGAGGCCGTCGCCCGGGGCGCGTCGCGTCTCGAGTGGGCGGTGCTCGACTGGAACGAAGGGGCGCTGCGGTTCTATCGCCGCCTCGGCGGCCGGCCGCAAACGGAGTGGCTGCGCTACAGCCTGGACGGCGAGACGCTCGAGAAGCTCGCGAGCCAGCGGGAAAGGTGACGGCGCGCGCCGCAACCGCCGCGGGCGGGCGTTCGGAAAGCGATCAGACGCCGACGGGGTGCCAGGTCGTCTTGATCTCGAGGAAAGGCTCGATCGCGTCCAGACCCTGGGAGCGTTCCGAGAAGTAGTCGCCGAACCCGGGCCGTGCGACGCGCTTGACGTTGACCGCGGCGTCCTCGGCGATCGACTTCGAGAGCGCTCGATCGCCGCCCGCGTCGCAGATCGCGTTGACATCCATGTGACGGGCGAGGTGCGGAACGAGCTCCTCCTTGCGTCCCGAAATCAGGTTCGCCACACCCGCGGGGAGGTCCGACGTCGCGAGCACTTCTCCGAACTCGAGCGACGCGAGCGGATGCTTCTCCGAGAGGATCGCGACGGCGCAGTTGCCCGCCACGATCACGGGCGCCAGGTGGGACACGAGGCCGAGGAGGTCGGGCGTTTCCGGCGCGACGACTCCGACGACGCCCGTCGGCTCGGGTACGGAGAAGTCGTAGTAGGACGAGGCGACCGGGTTGACCGAAGAGAGAAGCGAGCCGAACTTGTCCGACCAGCCCGCGTAGTGCACGAGCCGGTCGATCGTGGCACGCACCTCGCGCCGCGCCGCAACGGGGGACATCGCTCGGCTCTCGCGGAGAAGCGCCTCGAAGGAAAAGGCGCGCCCTTCGAGCATCTCCGCCATGCGGTAGAGGATCTGGCCGCGCAGGTAGGCGGTCTTGCGAGCCCAGCCCGGTTGAGCGGCTCGGGCTTTCTGGATCGCGTCCCTCAGGTCCTTGCGCGAGCCGCGCGAGATGTTGGCGAGGAGCTTTCGTTTCGGCGAGAGGATCGGGTCCGAGCGGCCCGACTCCGTGCGAACCATCTCGCCGCCGATGTAGAGCTTGTAGGTTTTTCGGATCGGGAGATCGCTCACGTCCGCCCCTCACCTCGCCGAAGTAACTTGAAAACTCTCTTCCGGGGCCGGGCAGCCGGGAGCTGACGGCGCGTTGTTCTCACTCGCCCGGCCCCGCTAAATACGCTCGTAAGCCATGCACCCCACCCTCGCGGCCGAACCCGGACTCCTTGTAGCCGCCGAAGGGGGACGCCGGGTCGAACTTGTTGAAGGTGTTCGCCCACACGACGCCGGCCCGCATCCGCGACGAGATCTGAAAGACCTTCGACCCCTTGTCGGTCCAGACGCCCGCCGAGAGCCCGTACGGGGTGTTGTTCGCCTTCTCGACCGCCTCTTCGGGAGTCCGGAACGTCATCACCGCCAGCACCGGGCCGAAAATTTCCTCGTTCGCAATACGGTGGGACTGCGCGACCCCGGTGAAGAAGGTCGGCGGGAACCAGAAGCCCTTGACGGGAATCGCGCACGCGGATTGATGGAGGTCCGCGCCCTCCTCGACCCCGCTGCGAACGAGCTCGCGGATCTTCAGAAGCTGCGCCTGCGAGTTGATCGCGCCGACGTCCGTGTTCTTGTCGAGAGGATCTCCCAGGCGGAGCGTCGCGATCCGGTGCTCGAGCTTGCGCCGCACGACCGGCTCGATCGACTCCTGCACGAGGAGGCGCGAGCCCGCGCAGCAGACGTGCCCCTGATTGAAATAGATGCCGTTGATGATCCCCTCGACGGCCTGGTCGATCGGGGCGTCCTCGAACACGATGTTGGCCGCCTTGCCGCCGAGCTCGAGGGTCAAACGCTTCCCGCTCCCGGCGACCGCCCGCTGGATGACTTTGCCGACTTCGGTCGAGCCCGTGAACGCGATCTTGCGCACGCCGGGGTGGTTCACGAGGTGGGCGCCCGTCTCGCCGGCGCCCGTCACGATGTTGACGACGCCGGGCGGCAGGTCCGCTTCCTGACAGATCTTCGCGAGCGCCAGCGCCGTCAGCGGTGTCGTCTCCGCGGGCTTCAAGACGACCGTGTTGCCGCACGCGAGGGCCGGCGCGATCTTCCAGGCCGCCATGAGCAGCGGAAAGTTCCAGGGAATGATCTGGCCGCAGACTCCGATCGACGAAACCTTCTTCCGCGGGAAGGCCCACTCGAGCTTGTCGGCCCAGCCGGCGTGGTAGAAGAAATGCGCGGCGGCGAGAGGGACGTCCACGTCGCGCGATTCCTTGATTGGCTTGCCCCCGTTCATCGACTCGAGAACCGCGAGCTCGCGCGACTTCTCCTGGATCAGCCGGGCAATCCGATAGACGTACTTGCCCCGCTCAGCCGGGGCGAGCTTCGACCAGCGCCGGCGGTGCGCGTCGTCCGCCGCCCGGACCGCGGCGTCCACGTCGGCCGGCCCCGCCTCGGCGACCTCCGAAAGGACTTCCTCGGTCGCGGGATTGATCGTTGGGAAGTGCTTCTTGGAGCGGGGGGGGACGAACCTCCCTCCGATGAAGAGGCCGTACCGGCTCTCGATTCGGACGTGGTCGCGCGCCTCGGGGGCGGGGGCGTATTCCCAGGTCCCTCCGAACTCGAGCCGCGGGCGCTCGCGCTCGAATTTCTCGGCCGCCTCCTTCCGGATCGCGTCTTCTCGGACCGTCGTGCTCATCGCTCGTTTGCGCGGCGCCTCAATCCTTCGTGAAGTAGTCCTCGCTCTGATACCGGCCGGTGGCTTCCTTGGCGAGCTGCATCAGGAGATCGTTCGTCACCGTCGAGGCGCCGATCCGGAAGAGGTCCGGAGTCAGCCAGGCGTCTCCGAGCGTCTCCTTGACCAGGACGAGCAGATGGAGGGCCTGCTTCGTCGTCCGAACGCCCCCCGCGGGCTTCATGCCGACGCGCCGTCCCGTCTCGAAGTAGTGGTCCCGGATCGCCTCGAGCATCACCAGCACGACGGCCGGTGTGGCGGCCGGCGCGACTTTGCCGGTGGACGTCTTGATGAAGTCGGCGCCGGCGGACATCGCGAGGTGCGAGGCGCGACGCACGTTGTCGTAGGTCTCGAGCTCGCCGGTCTCCAGAATGACCTTCAGGTGCGCCGGTCCGCAGGCCACTTTGACCGACGCAATCTCTTCGAAGACGGCGGCGTGGTCTCCGGAAAGGAACGCGCCGCGGTCGATGACCATGTCGATCTCGTCCGCGCCCATCGCGACCGCGCGCCGGGTCTCCTCGAGCTTGACCGGCAGGGGAGTCAGGCCCGCCGGGAAGCCCGTCGCGACCGAGGCGACTTTCACGCCGCTGCCCGCCAGAGCCGCCTTCGCGGCCGGCACGAGATTCGGATACACGCAGACGGCGGCAACGTGCGGCACGCTCGGGTCGCCGGGGAGAGGCCGGATTGCCTTGCGGCAGAGCTGGCGGACCTTGCCCTCCGAGTCCTTGCCCTCGAGCGTCGTCAGGTCGAGCATCGAGATCGCGAGACGGATCCCCGCCTGCTTGGCACCCTTCTTGATGGATCGGCGGGCGAGCGAGGCGGCTCGCTCCTCGATTCCGACCTGGTCGACCCTCGGAATGCGGGAGAGATCGAGCGGCAGCGCGGCGGCGCTCATGACAGAGACGGAATTATAGGACTGAGGACTGAGGACCGAGGACTGAGGACTCTCGTGACTTCTGCCACAGGAGTCCTCGGTCCGCAGTCCCTAGTCCTCAGTCCAGCACCGCGAGGTTCTCACCCATTCGGAGTCTCCCAAAGCTCTTTCACCGCCGGATGGTCCCAGGGGATCCGATACTCGTCGGGGTCCACCGCATTGAAGACCTCGGTCACGATGTAGAAGAGCGCGCAGGGGTTCGTGAGCGGGCGGTAGCCATGCGCGACTCCCGCCGGGATCCGCACGAGCTGCTCCGCGCCTTCGCCGGCCACGATGACCTGCGCGCGGCCGTGGGTCGGGGATGTTTTCCGGATGTCGAGAAGGACGACCTTCGCCCGGGAGGGGGGAGGGAAGAACCAGATGTCCTCCTGGCGGAGGTGGTAGTGGAGGCCCTTCACGTGCCCGTTGGCGTCCACGACCGAGAAGTTCGCCTGCGCGACGGGCACGCCTTCGAAGAAGCGCGCGAGCTCGGCGGACGCGCCGCCGCCCTCTCGCGAACGGAAGATCTCCAGAAAGAAACCGCGATCGTCCGTGTGGCGGGAGAGGCGCAGGGTCCGGACCCCCTCGATCGGCTCGCTCCGCCGATACACCTTCGGCGGCGAGCGAAACTCGGGCGCGATGTCGTCGGGGGACATTTCCGCGTATTAGCCGACAGTCGGCGGGCGCAGTCAACAGGAAAAGAAAAAGGGGCTCGCGACGGAGCCCCTTCGGATCCTCGAGACGGACGCGGTTACTTCATCGCCATCTTCGCGGGCTTGATGTCGCCTTTGGCCGTCCAGGCGATCGTGAAGCCGTTCTTCTTCTCCTGCTTGAACGCATTCTCTCCGTCCCAGTGGTGGTTCGAGTAGGCCAGAACGAAGCCGTCGTTGGAGTTCGAGAACCAGTACTGGAGGTTCTTGACCACGACCGGCTGGCTCTTGTCGGGGCGGTTGGTGCCGACCTTGTCGAGGCTGATCTCGGCCATCCCGCTCGCCATCTTGGCGTGCGACATCTTCGCGTCGTCGTGCCACTCGATCGAGTCTTCGCGCGTCGAGAACTTTCCCCACTTCACGGGGAAGACGACGTTCAACACTTCGCCGATCGCTTTGCGCTGCGCCTCCGAGGACTTCTTGTCGAACGTCACCACCGCCCACTTCGTGGGCATCCCCGGGCCCGGGTTCTTGTGCCACTCGCCGCCCAGGTCGAGCGAGACCCAGACGAGCTGATCGGAGAGGTCCACGTCGCCGTAGTGGCTTCCCTTGCGAAACTTGTAAACGTTGTTCGCGGTGCACATGTGCTCCATCGCCGAGGGGCCGAAGTAGCACGTGCAGAAGAGCGGGCAGGAGCATCCCTCGATCGTGTCCGCCGTCACGTCGTAGCTCGTGGATTTCGCCGCGGGACCCAGGGCCGTGAGCGCGCCGGCGGCGGCCAGGAAGAGAAAGAGCGCGAGAAGTTTTCTCATACGGTTCTCCTTTCGTGGCGAGGCCGGAGCGCCGGGACCGGCGCCGGCCGAATCGCGTGGACCTTCAAACCGGGCTTTCGTGGTCCCCTTTTCTTACGCCCGAAGAGTGCGGGAAGCAAGGGCTTCGCTCTCCGCCCCGCCGGTGCTAGTCTCCATGTGCCGACTCGATCGGAGGGAACATGCTCGCCGGACGTGCTTTCGCCGTTCTCGCCGGGGTCCTCTTCTTCGCCGCCGCCGCGCCGGCGGCCGACGAGCCCGCGACCAACGTCCGACTCTCGGCCGACGGGGTGAACGTGGGCGGCGTGCTCGGCTACCGCATCGAGTTCAGCCGTCAGGCCGTTCTCCGCACCGATTCCCGCCGGCTCGGGCTCGCTTACTCGCCGGACGACCGCAAGCTGCAGCTCACCGTCAATCAGACCGGTCTCGCCCAGCTTCAGGACTGGTTGAACACCGTGACCGATGGCGGCACACCGGGGACACGGACCGTCGTCGTGACGGCCCTCGACGTCAAGCAGAAGGTGCTCGTGCGGTGGCAGTTGAACGGGGTCGTGCCGACGACGGTGTCTCAGGCCGCGGGAGGGGAATTCAACGACGTCACGGCGACCCTGGAGTTCCTTTTCGACACGATGCGCCTGCTCGAGGCGAACGCGGAGTAGTCGCCGTCCGATGACTCCGGGTCAGTGTCCCCGGTTCAATCCCTTGATGGCTTCCAGGAGACCGAGGGGCGGGCGCTCGAAGCGCGCGCCGAACCCGGCGCGCTGGCGCTCGGCCGGGCGGCTCAAGAAGACGACGTTGCCCCGCACGCGAAAGGCGCGCGGGTCCTCGGGCAGCGAGAAGACCAGATCCACGTAGTCCCCGAGCTCGGGCACGCGCCCCGTGGCGACGTAGAGCCCGCCCAGGTTGATGACCTCGACGAATCCCGACAGCTCTTCCTCTCCCCAGCGCAGGCTCGCCGGGGCGCCGATCCACACGCGATCGGAAAGGCGCTGCTCCGCCGGCTTCCGACCTTTCTTCTCGTCGGCCATCAGTTCCGGAGGCACGGATGCCACCGTAGGATCATGGAAGCAGTTTAACCGGAGATTCGCGGGCGCTGTCAACCGCCGAAAGGTGGAGGTTCCACCCCGTTTTCGCAGGGAATTCCGCCTAGACAATTCAAAGCCGTCGATCCTCGAGCGCCGGAAGCAGCGTCTTCTCGAGCTTCGCGAAGAGTCGGGCGGTCGCTTCGACATCGCGCCGGCAATACAGCGCGATTTCCCGGACCCGTCCGCTCTGGTAGAACGGACCGACCGAAAAACCGTCCATCCCCTGCTCCTTCGGGCTCTCGACGCCGAGCGCCTTGCACGCGAAGTCGAGATTCCACTTCCGCGAGGCGCCGAAAAACGAGAGGACCTCGAGGAGGTCTGTGTGGGGACGAAGCGCATAGCGGTAGCCCACGAGATTCTTTGTGACCGGGATTCCGAGAGCGGCGCTGCGAAGCATGAGAAAGGGGCCGTCGAAGCCGCGGCCGTTGAACGTCACGAACCGATGAAACCGCGCGATCGCGCTCCAGAACTCGGCGAGGAATACGGCTTCCGAATCGCCAACGAACGTGAAGAGACCGTCGCCCGAAGCCTCCTCGAGCCGGCCGTCGTTCTTTTCGTACCAGACGCGGCCTCGACCCGATTCCGGGTTGAGCATCGCGAGCACGATGACCCTTCCGGTGAAGGGCCAAAGCGACAGATTCTCGGCGAGCTTCTGCCGCTCCTCGTCGGTGCGGGAATAGCGCTGCAAGTACGTCTTCTGCGAGTCGTCGAGTGAGTCCCACTCGATTCCCACCGTCTCGATGTCGAAGACGACCGTCGCCACGACGCGGAGGATAGCAGCCGGTCCCTTTCGCTTCGCTCGCGGCGGGAACGACCTGCTATCCTCTGGCGGATCGCCAAATGAAAACGGTTGTTCGGGTTCTGCTGGCGCTCGCTGCGCTTGCGCCGCTCGGCTGCGCGCGGCGCGAGTCGGCTCCTCCCGCCCAGGCGACGCTTTACAGGCACCTCGAGGGAGATCCGCCCACCCTCGATCCGATCGTCACCAACGAAGAGATCGGCCTGCGGGTCGAGCAGATGCTCTTCCGGCCGCTCGTCGGGATCGACAAGGATCGCCGATTCGTTCCCGGTCTGGCCTCCTCCTGGACGATCTCTCCCGACGGCCTCGTCTTCGAGTTCCGGCTCGATCCGAACGCGCGCTGGGAGGACGACAGCCCGATCACGTCGGAGGACGTGGCGTTCACGATCGACCGCGTGCGGGATCCGAAAGTGCCGGCCTTGAACTGGAAGGCGAGCTTCGAGGACGTCACCGCGGTGGAGACGCCCGATCCGGCGCGCGTCGTCGTCCGCTTCCGTCGCCCCTATGCGCCGAGAATGTTCGCGTTCAACATGCCGATCGTGGCGCGCTCGAACTACGGGCCGTCGAGCGACCCGGATCGCCGCCCCCGCTCGAGCACGGAGTACCGGCTGGAGAGCTGGGAGCCGGGGCAGAAGCTGACGATGGTTCGGCGGACCGACCCGCCCGCGAAAGAGTCTTCCTTCGCGCGGATCGTGTTCCGCATCATTCCCGACGACGCTGTGCGTTTCCGCGCCGGCGCGCGGGGCGAGCTCGACGAGTTTCGGATCAGCCGCGAACAGCTCCCCGAGGCGCAGCGCTCCGCCGACTTTCTCTCGCGTAACCGGATCGAGCGCGTTCCGGTCTTCGGCGTCGCCGCGCTCGTCTGGAACTGTCGCAATTCCTTTCTCTCCGATCCGAGAGTGCGCCGGGCGCTGGCGCGCGCCTGGACCCGCGAAGAGGTGGCGCGGCGTCTCTATCCCCCCGACGGGGCCCGCCTCGACAGCGGCCCGTATCCCGCCGGCCTGCCGGAGAACGCGCCGGAGATCGCTCCGGTTCCGTACGACCCCAAGGGCGCCGCCCGGCTCCTGGACGAAGCGGGGCTCACCGCCGGAAAGGACGGCATTCGACGGAAAGCAGGCAAGCGCGTGTCCCTCGAATTCCTGTACCCCGCGGGGCAGCCGAGATACGGCAACATCGGCGAGATCCTCCGCGAAGCGTACGGGAAGGTCGGCGTCGAGCTCGTCCTTCGATCCCTCGATTGGGCGGCGTACTCGAAGCGGTTCACCGAAGGGGCCTTCGACGTCGTGCCCACGAACATCCAGTTTCTTCCGCCGAACATCGATCCCTTTCCCTACTACCACTCGAGCCAGTCGCCGCCGGTCGGGCAGAACTGCGGTTTCTATTCGAACGCGGAGGCGGATCGCGCGATGGAGGCGGCGCAGCGGGAGTTCGACGAGACGCGGCGCCTCGACCTCTACCGGCAGATCCATCGACTGCTCGCCGCCGATCCGCCCGCCGATTTTCTCTGGACCACGGACCAGTACTTCGGCCTGTCGAAGAGGCTCGAAGGCGTCGAGGTATCGCCCCTCGGCCTCTTCCACTTCCTCCCCGGCCCGTTCGCGTGGCGCCTCGCCGGCCGGCGGTAGGTCTTCGGTGCCGGGCCCCCTCGACGGCATTCTCGTCCTGGATCTCTCGCGGGTCCTGGCCGGCCCTTTCTGCACGATGCTCCTCGCGGATCTGGGCGCTCGCGTGATCAAGGTCGAGCACCCCGGGTCCGGGGACGTCACGCGGGGATGGGGCCCGCCGGATCATGCGGCGAGCGGCTTCTCGGCCTACTACCTCTCCGTCAATCGGAACAAGGAATCGATCGCGCTGGACCTCGCGACACCGGAAGGGCGGACTTCGGTCGAGATGCTCGCGAAGCACGCGGACGTGCTCGTCGAGAATTTCGCGCCGGGCGGACTCCGAAAGCTCGGCCTCTCGCTCGAAGAGCTGCGCCGGGAGAACCCCGGACTCGTCACCGCTTCGATCACCGGGTTCGGGCGCGTGGGCCCGGACGCCGACGCGCCCGGCTTCGATCTGCTGGCGCAGGCCGGCGCAGGACTGATGGCCATCACGGGCGAGCCCGACGGCGCCCCGACGAAGGTCGGCGTGGCCGTCTCGGATCTGCTGGCCGGCTCCTACTGCGCGATCGGCATCGTCGCCGCGCTTCGCCGGCGCGAAAAGACCGGCGCGGGAACGCACGTCGAAACGGATCTCTTCTCCGCGACGCTGGCGTCGCTCGTCAACGTCGCGGAGGCCGCGCTCGTGACGGGCGTCGAGGGGCGGCGCCACGGAAACGCCCATCCCCAGATCGTTCCGTATCGCCCGTTCCAGGCGGCCGACGGCGAGTTCATCCTGGCGGTCGGGACCGACCCGCAGTTCGCGCGGCTCTGCGCGATCGTGGACCGCCCGGAGTGGAAAGCGGACTCGCGGTTCGTGACGAACGCCGCGCGCGTCGAGAACCGGAGGCAGCTCGAGGACGAGCTCGAGACGATCTTCGCTCGCGAGCCGCGGCGGGCGTGGCTCGAGCGGTGTCGCTCCGCGGGAATCCCGGCCGGTCCCGTGCGGGGCCCGCTCGAGGCGCTCCGCTCGGAGACGGCCCGCGCCCTCGACGCGGTTCGGGAATCGGGAGGGCTCCCCTTCGTCGTGTCTCCGATCCGGGTCTCCGGACATCAGGCCCCGCTCGCCTTCCCGCCGGCGCTCGACGCACAGGGGGACAGCCTGCGGCGCGAGTTCGGCCTGCCTCCCGCGGCGCGGGGGAGCGGTCGATGAAAATCGCGTTCATCGGATCGCACGGGGTCGGGAAGACGACGCTCTGCTTCGAGCTCGCCGCGCTGCTCAAGAAGCGCGACAAGACGGTGGAGATGGTGCGCGAGGTGGCGCGCTTCTGCCCGCTCCCGATCAATCGCGACACGACGATCGCGGCCCAGTCCTGGATCCTCCACACGGAGATCGCCGAGGAGCTCGTGGCGGAGCAGAAGGCGGAAGTCGTCGTCTGCGACCGCAGCGCGCTCGACAACTACTCCTATCTCCTCCAGGCAGGACGGTCGCCCATGCTCGAGCCGCTCGTCCGCTGGTGGACCGGGACTTACCAGCTGCTGGTCAAGGTGCCGATCCTCGGAGGCCTCCAGTACGACGGGCTGCGCGACGTGGACGATGCCTTCCAGCGGAGGATCGATGACACGATCGAGGGACTGCTGACGGACTGGAACGTCCCGGTCCTGCGCCTCCACCGAGAGCGGCGCCCGCAGTGGGCCTCCGACTCGCTCGATGCCGTCCTTCCGCTCCTCGGCCCGCTCCAGCAGCCTCTCTTCGACGGGGAGTCGCGCTCCCAGGCCTGAGCGCCGGCGGGAGGTCTCTCGGGTTCGGCCGCAGCCGAAGCTCTTCAAAGGGGTCCGGAGCTCTCGTTCGCAACGCGACCAAGTTTCGCGAAGTTCACCGAGTGAAACGACTCGCGTTGCGGGAGCCTGAGCGCAGCGAGGGTTCAGGTCGGCCGTCGAGACCCTTTGGGCGAGCGGCCGGCCGGTGCGGAGCAGAACCCGAGCAAGCGAAGGCGACGGCTAGTCGGGCGGCGCCGCCTCCGTCGCCGGAGGCCCCGCCGCGAGTGTCCGCCACGCGACCGCGGCGAGCACGATCGCGCCGCCGGCCACGGCGAGCGGTCCGGGTCTCTCGCCGATCGCGAGAAAGACCCAGATCGGGTTGGCGACGGGCTCGAGCAGGCCGATCAAAGCGGCCTTCGCCGCCGGGACGCTCCGGATGCCGGCCACGAAGAGGATGTAAGCGGACGCGAGCTGGAAGATTCCGAGAAACGCGAGCCACGCGAGCGATCGCGCGCTCACGGAGAGATTCGAAGCGACGAACGGCAGGAGGAGCGCGGCGGCGAAGAGATTGCCGAAAGTCACGACCGCCTCCGCTCCGCTCCCGCGCTCCCGGCGGAGTGAGATCACGAGGAAAGCGAACAGGAAGCTCGACAAGAGCGCCATGGCGTCGCCGGCCAGGCTGAGGCCCTCGAGCCTGCCGCCGAAGCAGAGCGCCATCCCGGCGAAGGCCGCGATGATCGCCGCCGTGTCGCCTCGCCGCCGCGGCTCGCCCAGGAGCAGGGGCGCGGCGAGGAGCACCCAGACGACGCCGGTGAACTGGAGGAAGATCGCGTTGGCGGCCGTCGTCCACTTGGTCGCGACGACGAACGTCGTCAGACAGCCGGCGTAGGCGGCGATCGCAACGAGAATCGGCCCGCTGCGGGGGACGCCTCGCGGCCGAAAATAGAGAAAGAGCACCGCCGCGGCGAAGGCGGAGCGGTAGAACGCGACCTTGAGCGGCGCCTCCGGCACGCTCTTGATTCCGAGGCCGCCGGCCGACCAGAGGAGCGCGGCCGCGGCGAGCAGGAGCGCGCCCCGGCGCTCGGAACCCGGATCCTCCGGCTTCAGCGCGGAGCCTCGCCGGAGCCGGCCGACCGCTCTCTCACGGCATCCATGATCGCGCGCGCCGTGGCTTCGGCCGCGGCCGCCCCGATCTGGAGCCGCCGCGGGAGCACGGCGGGAGAGCCCTCGGGCGCGAGGGCGAAGACGACGTCGCCGTCCACCGCGGTGTGCGCGGGGCGGACGGCGCGCGCGATCCCGTCGTGTGCCTCGATCGCCACGCGGTGCAGGGC
>JBKPSZ010000232.1:0-3465 GCA_046735265.1 Acidobacteriota bacterium
GCCGTCGCGTCCCCGGCCAACGCCGCCTTCGAGACAGTCGGAGGAAACGTCGGCCTCGTGACAGTTTCCCCCGACGGACGGAAGCTGGTTTTCAGCCTCGTGGGCTCGGATGGGAAGCGACAGCTCTGGATCCGGCCGCTCGACTCACTCGCGGCGCGCCCGTTGCCCGGCACCGAAACCGGCTCCTACCCCTTCTGGTCGCACGACAGCCGCTCCGTGGGGTTCTTCGGGTACGGGGAGTTGCGCCGCGTGGAGATCTCGGGCGGACCGTCGATCGCGATCTGCCCCGCTCCCGACGGCCGGGGCGGGACCTGGAGCCGCGACGACGTCATCGTTTTCGCGCCGGGTCCCTTCGGGCCGCTGCACCGCGTCCCCGCGGCGGGCGGCGCGTCGGAGCCCGCGACGCGGATCGATCCGGGGGACCTCGTCACGACGCATCGCTGGCCGCATTTCCTCCCCGATGGACGCCACTTCCTCTATTTCGCCGGGAGCCATGCGGCCACGGGGCTCACGAACAATGCGGTGCTCGTCGCCTCTCTCGACTCGAAGGAGTCGAGACGGCTCCTTCCCGCGAGGTCCGATGCGATCTACTCCTCGGGCCACCTGCTCTTCGCCCAGGGAACGACGCTTCTCGCTCGACCCTTCGACCCGAAACGGCTCGTCCTGACCGGCGAGGCGTTTCCGGTCGCCGAAGACGTGCGGTACGACGACCTCCTGACGCGCGCCCTCTTTTCCGCATCCGAGACGGGCACGCTCGCGTACCACGGAGGCGGCAGCGAGCTGTCGCGCCTCGTCTGGCTGGATCGGACGGGAAAGGAGCTCGGCTCGGTCGGCACGGCCGGGCGGTACAGCCGACCCCGGCTCTCTCCCGACGGACGCCGGATGGCCGTCGAGGTTCGAGATCCCGGCAACGACATCTGGATGCACGATCTGGCGCGTGGGCTCGCAACCCGATTCACGTTCGACAAGGCGGAGGACCGGACGGCGATCTGGACACCCGACGGCGGCTCGCTCTTCTTCAGCCGGAGAAACGGCGCGGCCCTGGAGTTCTATCTCAAGCCGGCCGCCGCGAGCGGAGCGGAGAGGATGATCGCTTCGATCAAGGTCATTGGAGAGGTCACCGATCGGTCACTCGACGGCCGTATGATCATTCTTCAGACGTTCGGCATCGGGTCGAACGCCGCGTGGGATCTCTCGGTCCTCTCGGTCGCCGACGGCAAGCTGGTGCCGTTCCGGTCCACCGCGTTCTCGGAGACCGGCGGGACGCTGTCGCCGGACGGACGCTGGATTTCCTACGTGTCGAACGAGTCGGGCCGGTTCGAGGTCTACGTGCAGCCCTTTCCCGGCCCCGGCGGCCGATGGCAAGTTTCCGACGGCGGAGGCGAGGGCGCGCGCTGGCGCGCCGACGGGCGCGAGCTCTACTTCGTCGCGCCCGGCGGCCGGATCATGGCGGTCGAGGTCAAGACCGGCGACGGCTTCGAGGCCGGACTGCCCCGCTTTCTCTTCCAGACGAAGCCGCAGAGACTCCCCGGAGCGCAATACGACCCGAGCCCCGACGGTCAGCGGTTTCTCGTGAATGTCTCCGAAGAGGATCGCTCTCTGCCGGTCACGGTCGTGCTCAACTGGCTCGCCGGGGTCCGGAAGTAGGGCGGAGGAAAAGAAAACGGGCGGGCTCGAGGCCCGCCCGTGCGTGAATACAGACTGGCCGCGCGATCAGAGATTCGGCTGCGGCGTATAGCGCAAATACGGCTTGATCGTCCGCGATCCCTTCGGGAACTTCTTCGGCACGTCGGCGTCGGGAACCGCCGGCACGATGATGCAGTCCTCGCCCGCCTTCCAGTTCACCGGCGTCGCCACCTGGTAGTTCGCGGTTAACTGCAGCGAATCGATCACACGAAGCAGCTCGTCGAAGTTGCGGCCCGTCGAGGCCGGATACGTCAACGTCAGCTTGACCTTCTTGTCCGGCCCGATGACGAAGACCGATCGCACCGTGAAGTTCTCGGACGCGTTCGGGTGGATCATGTCGTAGAGGACCGAGACCTTCCGGTCCGGGTCGGCGATCATCGGGAAATTGACCGTCGTCTTCTGGGTCTCGTTGATGTCCTTGATCCATCCCTCGTGGTCCTTCATGGGATCGACGGAGAGCCCGATGACCTTCACCCCGCGCTTCTCGAACTCCGGCTTGACCTTCGCGACGTAGCCGAGCTCGGTCGTACAGACGGGCGTGAAGTCCTTCGGGTGGGAGAAGAGCACGGCCCACTTGTCGCCGAGCCACTCGTGGAAGCGGATCGGCCCTTCGGTCGATTCGGCCGTGAAGTCGGGAACGGTGTCACCGAGTCTCAAAGCCATGGAGCACCTCCTTCGTGAAGCGAAAAGCGCCATAACCTCGGCCTCCCGGGAATCCTTCCCGGCGCGAGCATCGTTCGGGAGGCGGTTCGAAAGTCTCAGTACGGGAAGAACTTCCACCGCGTCCGATCGCGGATCGTTCGGCTGGAGATCTACTTCGCGGCTGGACCCGGCGGCAGATTCTCCATCAGATAGCGCGCGATCCGCTTGTGGAGGTGGAGGCTCGTCCCCTTCCCCTCCTTGATCGCGTGCGTGCGATTCGGATAGACCATCAGGTCGAAGGGCTTGTCGAGCTCGATCAGCCGGTTCACGAGCTTTTCGGTCCCCTGGTAGTGCACGTTGTCGTCGCCCGAGCCGTGCACGAGAAGGAGCCGGCCCTTCAACCCCTCCGCGAACGTGATCGGCGATCCGCGGCGATATCCGTCCGCGTTGTCCTGCGGGAGACCCATGTAGCGCTCCTGATAGATCGAGTCGTAGAGCGTCTGGTCGGGCACCGGCGCGACTGAGATCCCGACCTTGTACAGGTCGGGGTAGCGGAACATCGCGTTCAGCGTGGAGGAGCCGCCGCCGCTCCAGCCCCAGATCGCGACGCGGTCGAGATCGACGTACGGGCGCGTTGCGGCGAGCGCCCGGACCGCAGCGGCCTGATCCCGCGAGGAGATCTCTCCGACGGCGCCGTAGACGATCTTGCGCCAAGCCGCTCCCTTGGGGGCCGGCGTCCCGCGGTTGTCGAAGCTCGCGACCAGGTAGCCCTGATCCGCGAGCGCGCGGTGGAAGAGCCCCCGGTCGCCGGCCCACTGATCGACCACCGTCTGTCCCGCCGGCTCTCCATAGACGTAGACGAGGAGCGGATACTTGCGCGTCGCGTCGAAGGACGAAGGCTTGAGCAGCCAGGCGTCGAGAGTCACGCCTTCGCCGACGTCGACCGTGAAGAATTCCGCCGGGTTGGCGCCGATCCGCGTCGTCTTTTCGCGCACGCCGGCGTTGGGCTCGACGACGCGCAAGGTCTTGTGCTCCGGAAGAGTCACGAGCTCGATCGTCGGGGGCTGATCGAAGCGGGAGGACGTGTGGATCGCGAAGCGGCCGTCGGGCGAGAGCTCGTACGCGTGCGTTCCGAAG
>JBKPSZ010000233.1:0-13193 GCA_046735265.1 Acidobacteriota bacterium
TGATACTCCCCTACGCCTTCGACGGCTGGCGCCTCGACCCGCGCTACGTGAAGGATTTGCAGGAGCTCGCGCGGCTCTCCTCGAGTGTGGCGGGGTTTCCTCCGGCGCTCCAGTGGGCCGGGAGAACCCTCCTCTTCCCGCTCCGCAACTTCCTCCTCTACGGCGCGGCCCCCTTCTTCGGGTTGACGGCGCTCGCAGCGGTGGCCGCGGCCGTCGCGGCTTCGCGCCGAAAGGAGAACCGCGCCCTCCTGCCGCTCCTCGCCTACGTGCTCTTCGTCGCCCTCTACCACGGGCTGACTCTGGTCAAGTCGATCCGGTACTTCTATCCGGCCTACCCCGGGCTCGCGGCGATGTCGGGTCTGCTCCTCGCGCGGCTCGCGGAGGAGCCGCTTCGGCGCCGTCTCGCGCGCGCGGTCCCGGCCGTCGTCCTCGCGGGCAGCTTCCTCGGGGCTCTCGCGTTCACGGCGATCTATCGCCGGCCGCATCCGCGGATCGAGGCCTCCCGCTGGATCTTCGCGCACGTTCCGCCACCCGCCCGATTCGCGAACGAGTCGTGGGACGACGGACAGCCCATTCCGCTTCCGGGCGCCGACGTCGCCGGCTACGCCGGGCCGGTTCTGGAGCTCTTCGATCCCGACTCCACGCAGAAGGTCGACAAAGTCGTCGGCGTGCTCGACAAGGCCGACTGGATCGCGGTGACCTCCAATCGCGTCTACGGAAACGTCACCCGGATCCCGTCGGTCTTTCCGATGACGACGGCCTACTACCGGGCGCTCTTCTCCGGAGCCCTCGGCTTCGAGCGGGCAGCGGATCTGAACTCCTACCCGTCTCTCGGCCCGGTCTCGTTCCCGGACGACCGCGCGGAGGAGCAGTTCACCGTTTACGACCATCCGCGGGTGCTGCTCTTCCGCAAGACCCGCGACTACTCGAGCCTCCGGGCGCGGCGGATCCTCACGGCCGCGATGCCGACGCCTCCCCCCACGATGTGGGACTGGGAGAAAGCGCCGCGCGCGCGCCGGAAGGTCGGGCCGCCGGTCATGCCCGACCGCCGGTCCTCGCACGCGCCGGCTCCGGCGACGTCCGACTCCCTGATCGGATCGGTTCCCGCGGCTCTCCTCTGGTACCTTGCCCTGACGGCGCTGGGAGCCGCGGCCTTTCCGCTCTGCTGGTTCCTCTTCTCGAGGTTCGCCGACCGCGGATTCGGCCTGGCACGGCTCGTCGGCGTCGCCGTCGCGACGTACGTCCTGACGCTGTCCGTCTCGAAGGGGGGCGTTCCGAACGGGCGCGGCGCCGCCTTCCTCTCGGCCGCGATCCTCGCCGCCGCGGGCGCCGTGGCGTACCTCCGAAGACGGAACGAGATCGCCCGGTTCCTCTCGACCCACCGGAGGTCCCTCTGGCAGAGCGAGGCGGTGTTCGCGGCCGGCTTCCTCCTCTTCACGGCGCTGCGCGCGGCCAACCCGGAGATCACCTGGGGCGAGAAGCCCATGGACTTCTCGATCCTGAACATCCTCGTCCGCGCCCGCACGCTGCCCGTGTCGGACCCCTGGTTCGCCGGCGCGCCGCTCGGCTACTACACGTTCGGCCAGGAGATGGTCGCGCTCGTCACCCTGCTGACCGGGATCTCGACGCGCTACACGTTCAATCTCGCCTTCGGGCTGCTCGGCGGCGTGCTGCTTCAGTCGGCGTTCTCGCTCGCGCGCAACTGGGGAGGGCGTCTCGCCAGCGGCATCGCCGGCGCCTGGTTGGTCGCTCTCGCCGGGAACCTCGCGGGGCTGCGGGAGTGGCTCGCGGTGCGGCGGCCGCAGAGGCTCCCGCTCGACTGGCACTACTTCTGGGCCACGTCGCGTGTGATCAAGGACACGATCAACGAGTATCCGCTCTGGAGCCTCCTCTTCGCCGACCTGCACGCGCACGTCCTCTCGATGCCTCTGCTCCTCCTCTTTCTCGCGGCGGCGCTCCAGTTCGTGCGCGCGCACGCGGATCCGGCGGCGCTCCCGCGCACGCGTCTCCTCTCCGCCGGAGCGCTCGGTTTCTTCGCCGGAATCGAGACCCTGACGAACGCCTGGGACGCGCCGCTCGTCGGCGGTCTCCTCGTCGTCGCCGCGGCGGTCGCAGCGGCTTCGGGCCAGAGCGCGTTCCTCGTACGCGGCGCGCGCGCCGTCCTCGGATTCTCGGCCGCTTCGGCCGCGGCTCTCGCCGTCGCGGCCCCGCTGTGGCCGCCCGGCGGCGGTCACCTCGCCTGGGGAAAGAACCTCGAGAAGGGCGCCGCGGGCGTCGACGTCACCACGGTCTTCGGCCTCTTCTTCGTGCTCCTCATCTCCTGGTGGTTCTGCGCCGCCGCCGACCGCGCCGGGGTCGGCGGTGTCAAGCGGACGACGCTCGTGTTCGGAGGGACCGTCCTTCTGATTTCGATCGCGTTCCGATCGGCCGACGTCTTCTCCGCGCTCGCCGTCCTCTTCTTCGCGGCCGCGGTGATCGGCCTCGCGCGGGAAGGAGACGAGCGGCTCGCGGCGGCTCTCGCCGGCACCGCCTTCTTTCTCGTCCTCTTCGCGCAGCGGCTCTACATCTTCGACCGCATGAACACCTTCTTCAAGCTGTACCTGGAGGCCTGGCTCCTCTTCGCCGTCTCCGCCGCCGTGCTGGTCTTCCGGCCGGCGGATCGTCGCGGCGCGTTCGGCCGCTGGCCGCTTCTCCTCCGGGGACTGCTCGCGGTCCCAGTCCTCCTCTCGCTCTTCACTTCCGTCACGGTGGCGCGCGGCGCCCTCACCAGTTCCCGCCCGACGTACCGGGCCGGCGTGAAAGGCCCGACGCTCGACGGCCTGCGCTATTTCGAGAAGACCGACCCCGGCGAATATCGGGCGGTGATGTGGCTCCGCCGCACGATCGCCGGAACGCCCGTCGTCCTCGAGGCGCAGGGCCCCTCCTATCAGGAGTTCGGGCGAGTCTCGATGATGACCGGTCTTCCGACGGTCCTGGGCTGGGAATACCACGTCCAGCAACGCGGCAATCCCCAGGAGGAGATCGCGCGCCGCCGCGCGGCGGTCGAGGCGATCTACTCCAATCCCCGCGCTGACGCGGTCGAGCCGCTCCTGCGCCGCTACCACGTCGGCTACGTCTACGTCGGACCGGTCGAGCGGAAGACCTATCCGCGGCCGGGGCTCGCGAAGTTCGACGCCTCGCCCTCGCTCTTCCGCCTCGTCTACGAAAACCCGGAAGTTCGGATCTACCGCGTGGTCGGCGGAGACGCGGAGGACGTCCTGGAGCCCGAACGCGAGGAGCTGCCGGCCCCCGAAAGCGGGGCCGCAACGGAGGTGTCCGAGCCGGAACAGCCGCCGATCATCTCCGAGATCCCGGCGCGAGGAAAACCGCCGTACTCGGGACTGAAGGAGCCGCGCGGCGCGGCCGTCGACGATCGGAGCCGCCTCTGGGTCGCCGATTTCGGCAACTCGCGCCTGCGTCTCTTCGACGCCGGGGGCGGCTATCTCGGAGGATGGGGCGGGCGAGGGGACTCGACCTACAACCTGAAGGAGCCCTGCGGCGTCGCCACCCGCGGGGAGAACCTCTACGTCGCCGACACCTGGAACGGGAGGGTCCTCGCGTTCACGACGCAGGGCGCCTGGAAGGCGACCGCGCGCGAGCTCTACGGCCCGCGAGGCGTCGCCGCGGCCTCCGATGGGTCGGTCTGGGTGACGGACACAGGGAACCATCGGGTCATCCGATACGACGCCGACCTCGGACAGCCGCGCTCCTTCGGCAAGAAGGGAGGCGGAGAGCTCGAGTTCGACGCGCCGGTCGGAATCGCCGCCGCGGATTCCGGATCGATCTACGTCTGCGATACCGGAAACCGGCGCCTCCAGGTGCTCGACCGCGAAGGGCGGCTGCTTCGCGTGATCGCGATTCCGGGCTGGAGCGCGCCGGGAGAGCCCCACGTCGAGGTGGATGCCGCCGAGACGGTCTTCGTGTCCGATCCGACGGGCGGCGTCGTCTTCGAGCTCGACCGTTCGGGCGCCGTGCGCCGCCGGTTCGACAGCGGCGAGGACGGCCGCGCGTTCTCCATCCCGACCGGCCTCGCCCTCGACAGAAAAAATCGTATCCTTTACGTGGTCAACTCCGGTTCCAGCTCGATCTCCAGAGTGAAGCTCGAAGGAAAGGGAGACTGATGGGCTCGGGTCTGTCTCGCGGGATCTCTCCGTGAGCTCGCCGGTCGAGACCGCGGAGCCATCGATTCCGATCGCGCCCCCGGCGCCGGACCCCGGCCTCCTTCCGGCGAGCCGCCGCTTCCGTGCGGCGATGCTCGCCATCCTGATCTTCGCCGCGGCGACGCGCTTCTGGAGGCTCGGCGACCGCCCCTTCCACCACGACGAGTCGATCCACGCCTATCAGTCGTACACGCTTTCTCAGAACGGCGAATGGCGCTACGACCCCGCCTACCACGGGCCGTTCCTCTACTACGCCAACGCCGTGGTCTACAAGATCTTCGGCGCTTCCAATACGACGGCGCGCCTGCTGCCCGCCGTCTTCGGGCTGATCCTGATCGCATTCGCCTTCCCGCTTCGGCGCTGGATCGGAGAGGGCGGCGCGCTCGCCTACGCCCTTCTCGTCCTGCTGTCTCCCCACCTGACCTACTTCTCCCGGTTCATCCGCGAAGACCTCTATTCCCTCGTGTTCACGTTCGCGACGATCCTGGCCTTCCGGCGCTTCCTCGAAACGCGCCGGGCGGCCTGGCTGACCGGATCCGCCGTAGCCTTCGCGTTCGCCGGCGTCACGAAGGAAAACGCCTACATGACTGGTGTGCTCTTCGTCGCGTTCGGCGTCTGGGAGCTCGCCTGCCGCATCTTCGCGGAAGGAGCGCGGACCGCGTGGAGGAAGACGTGGGCCTGGACGTGGGCGCATCTGCCCGTGCTGGTGACCGCGGGGATCGTCTTCCTGAGCCTCTGGGCACTCTTCTACTCCGCTTTCCTCCACTATCCGGGCGACTGGCTCGCGATCCCGAAGGCGGTCAAGTACTGGATGGGGCAGCACGCCATCGCGCGGATCCCGGGCCCCTGGTATTACTACTTCCCGCAGCTGCTCTACTACGAGACGGCGACCGTCCTCGCCGCGGCGTTCGCCTTCCGCGGCTGGAAGCGCGATCCCTTCCGTTCGTTCGTCGTCTTCTGGGCCGTCGGCTCGATCGCCATCTATTCGTGGGCGCGCGAGAAAGTGCCCTGGCTCTCGGTCCATCCGCTTCTCCCGCTGACCGTGCTCGCCGCGCTCGGGCTCTCGAACCTCTGGCGCGACCGGGGGAAGACTCTGCCCCGGGTGGCGCTCGGCGTCGTCGGCGTGCTGCTCCTCGTCAACGCGAGCGGGGCCTACCTCGCCTGCTTCCGGTACGGCGCGTACGACAAGGAACGCCAGCCGGAGCACGGCGAATACCTCGCGTACGTCCAGACCACGGAAGACCTGATTCGCGCCCTGTCCGTTCTGGACCGCGTCCGGGCGCGCGTTCCCGCCGGGCAGCCGCTGATCACCGTTTCCGGCGAGGCCTCCTGGCCTCTCACCTGGTACCTCCGCGACACCCCGACGACCTGGACGCCGCGCCTCGAGCGGGCCTCGACCCCCGTGATCGTGGCCGACTGGGACGCCGAGAGCGCGCTCGAGAAGCAGCTCGGCGACAAGTACGAAGCCCGGCGCGTTCCGATTCGCGCCTGGTGGTTCCCCGAGCGGTGGAAGGGGACGGCCGAGAAGCCGGAGAACCGCCCGACCGGATCCGACGTCCTCCGCTGGTGGCTCTTCCACCGGCTCTGGAGCCCGATCGGCTCGCAGGACGCCACGTTCTTCGTGCGGAAGGATCTCGCCGGCGAGGGGCCGCTGGCGCCGCTCGAGCTCCCGATCCAGGACACGAGCGGCCGCGACTACCCTTCCGACGCGCGCATCCTCGCACCCGACCGGGTCGTCGGCGCGCCGGGATCGGCGCCGGGCGAGCTCTCGGAGCCACGTGGCCTCGCGGTCGACGCCCGCGGCAACCTCTACGTCGCGGACTCGAAGAACAGCCGCATCGCCGTCTTCGACTCATCGGGCAAGTTCCTGCGCGCGTTCGGACGGAAAGGGTCGGGCGACGGAGAGCTGAACGAGCCCTGCGGCGTCGCCGTGGACTCCGAGGGGGACGTCTGGGTGGCCGACACCTGGAACCATCGAATCGTCCACTTCTCGCCGACCGGAGAGTTCCGCGCGGCCTTCGGCGAGCCGGAGAGAAGCCTCTTCGGACCGCGGGCGCTCGCGTTCTCGCGCGCCGCTCTCTACGTCACGGACACCGGCAACAAGCGCATCGTCCGTTTCGACCGCGAAGGGAAGAAGACGGGCGAGTTCGGCGGGAACGGAAGCGGCGCCGGACAGTTCGTCGAACCGGTGGGGCTCGCAGTGGACGGCGCCGGCAACCTCGTCGTGGCGGACACGGGAAACCACCGCATCCAGTTCTTCGATCCGGAGGGGAAGTTCCTGCGCGAGTTCCCGGTGAACGGTTGGAAGGATTTCTACACGGAGCCGTACCTGGCAATCGGGCCGGGCGACGTCATTCTCGCGACGGACGCGTGGAGCAGCCGCGTCGCGGTGTACGACGCCGCCGGATCGCTCCGAAGCTCGTTCCGCGCGAACGATCTCAAGCAACCCACCGGTGTCGCGGTCGATGCGTTCGGACGCCTGAACGTGTCGGACCGCGGGACGGGCCGGATCTTCTCCTGGACTCTGTCGGCGGTCCTGCAGTAGAAACGGCCGCGGCGGTCAGCGGACCGGGGGATTCTCCACCGGCTCCCGAATTCGCAACAGGCAGCCGAGGTCACGCCGGGGATCGCGCGGATCCGGGAGGGCGATGGAGCGGAGCGCGGGATCCCTCTTGCGCCACAGTGCCGGCAGCCGGGTGGCCCACTCGGGGCTGATCAGGTGCCAGCCCGGCGGGGGCGGCGCGCTTTCGATGAGCGCGGGATTGCGATCCACGACCGCGGACGCCGCGAGCAGGTACCCGAACGACGGGAACGACGTGTCCATGTAAGGCATCCCGTCCAGATACACCCTCTCGAGGCGAAACCGCGGCGCCGAGAGCACGCGCGAGGCGGAGAGGACGAAGGCCGCGGTGTCCCACCCGTAGTCGGGCGAGGGCTCCTGCCAGGGTGGGAGAGTCGGGATGGTGGGCAGGATCACGGCTCCGAGCAGAAGCGTCCCCATCGCGGCGGACCAACCGGCGCCGCGGCCTCCCGGCCGCGGAAAGACGCGAACGAATCCCGCGATCGCCGCTCCGCTCAAGATCGCGAGCGCGGGAAAGAGACTCGAGGCGCGATGGGCCATCGGAGTCGTATCGGTGAGGACGATTCCGGCGAGGTTACCGGCCACGAGCAACGCGAGCAGCACCGCGGCGAGATAGAGCCTCCGGCCGAGCAGCCATCCGAGACCCGCCACGGCCATCGCCGGGAGAATGTTCGGAGCGATCGGAGGGTAGCCGGTGTACGTGGCCCCGGTGTGGCGGCAGAGAAGTCCCGCCGTCCCTTCGACGAACTGATGCAGGAGGAGACGCGCGGGCGAGCCGTATCTCGCGACTTCCGGCACCCACCACTCCTTCCGGAAGATCCCGACCTGGTTGAATCGCCCTCCCCAATCGGCGAAGTGCGTCGAGGCGAATCGCAGATTCGGCGCTGCGGCGAGGAAGAAGCCGGCCGCGACCGCGACGAGCACGAGAGCGCGGCGGGCGAGCGGGACGGGAGTGAAGAGCCAGGAGAGAACCGCGGCAGCGAGCATGATCGGCACGACGCGTCCCCCCGCGTAGCCGTAGAAGGCCAGGCCGGCGACGGCCCCGCACGCGAAGGCGAGGACTGGCGAGGGCCGACGGTATCCGTACAGGAGCAGCGCCACGAGGAGCGCCGCGGTGAGCGAATCCAGAATCGTGTGGCCCGCGATCCGCGAGAAGTGGAGGTGAAACGGGGAGAAGGCGAGTGACGCCGCGGTGCCGAGCGCCCCCCAGGTTCCGGCCAGGAGCCATCCTGCCGCCGTCGCGGCGAAGAGCGAGAGGATACCGGCCAGCGCGTAGGGACGCCGGGGCCCGGCGATCGAATCGCCCGACGCGACCGCCCCCACCCCCGCCGGCAGCATTCCGAGCCGCATCGCCCCGTACCACCCCGTCCCGAAGGGGTCGAAGATCGAGTTGCCGGTCAAAAGCTCCATCCCGTCCAGGGCCTGGCTCGCCTCGTCTCCGGCAAATCCCGCGGGCACGAGGTCGAGTCCCGCCAGGCGGCACCAGACCCCGGCGGCGAGGAGCAGGGCCAGGATCCCGACCGCGGGCCAAGAGGGCCGCCGAATCGCCCTCGCCCTCGGGGAGAGGAGCGCGAACGCGCCTGCGGCGGTGGCGAGACAGGCGAACCAGCTCGCCAGAATGTCGGCGTGGTAGGGCGGATTCCCCTGCAGGCGCCAGGTCCGGGCGAAGAGGCCTGCCGAGAGAATCGCCAACCCTGCCGCGACGACTGCCCGGGCGACCGGGATCCTCTCGGGCCGGGGAGCGGACCGCGTTTCCGCAGGGGGCGGCGGCGCCGGGACCCGGCGGCCCGCGAGGAAAGCCAGGACCAGGCACGCGCTGAAACCCAGAAAAGCCTGCGCCATCGGCACGTCGGTGGAGTTGCGCCCGCGAACCTCCATCCAGTGAGCGACGCCGGCCGCGAGCGCGATCCCGACCGTCAGAAGGGAGAGGGCAACAGGATCGCCCGCGCGCTCATGTCGGGGGACGGTCCGCTCCGTCGGCCGGGACGCAACTGCCGGGGTTCTCTCACCGGGCCCCGCCGGGCCGGCCGTCTCCTCGCCTTCGGCGGGAGCCTTCCCAGAAACTATATCTGAGTTGATATAGTCCCCGGCTTCGGTCACGACCGGAAGACTTTCTCCTCGGTGCCGTCGAGCCACCGATCGACGAGCTCCACGCCCTGCATCAGCGAGTGGTCCTGGTTCCCGATCTCGTACTTCCAGGCGCCGAAGCGGCCGCGCGAGTAGATGCCCTTCGACTCGAGGTACGGCTGGATCACCGCGAGGCCGTTGTTCCGCTCGAGCGACGGGATCGGATACGCATGACCGGCGTGAATGAGAAAAGTCGAATCGACGAGGGCGAGATCCTTCGGCTCGAGGATTCCTTCGGCGACGAGCCCGTCGAGTACCGCCTTCACGAAGTCGCCCTCCGGGAGCCGGCGGAACCGCGAGTAGGTCGTCTCCGTCAGGAGCGCGCAATATCGCGACGTGTCCCCGCCCGGCACGATGTCGGGCGAGTAATTGGAGAGGTACGTCATCCGGTAGAACGGAGTCCGCGGATTGGGGAAATAGATCCAGTTCTTCGGAGAGGGAGACGGGCGCTTCAACCCGATGCCCACCGAGAAGAGCCGGTTGAAGAGGAGCTTCTCGGCGGCGCGGCGAACGGACTCGGGCGCGTGAACGAGCCGGGACACGAGGGCGGTCAGCGGAATCGTCGAAAGGAGCCGGTCGTAGCGCGCCTTCGAGCCGTCGGTGAATTCGATCTCCCGCTTCTCCTCGTCGATTCGGAGCGCGCGCTTGCGATAGTTCACGCGGTCCCCGAGGTAGGGCAGAACCGCGATCCAGAGCCCCAGGGTGCCGCGAGTGGCCGGATAGCCGAAGGTCGCGTTGGGCCCCCAGTCGGTGACTTTCCGTGAGACGACGGTCTCGATCGCCTTCTTCCAGTCGACGACCGCGACTCGCTCGGCGATCCAGTAGAAGCCCATCTGCTCGAGGGGCGTCGACCAGACCTTCAGGTTGTACGGGACCATGAAGTGCCGGGCGACGCCCGCGCCGAACTTCGCCTGGATCCACTCCTCGAAGTTCGCGAAGGCACGCCCGCGGTCGATCGTCTGGGACTCGATCAGCCCCACGAGGCACTCGATCATCGCCTCCTCGGGAAGCGCGGAGAGGTGGTTCTGGAACGGGTACCGCACGTAGCGGTCCTCGAACTTGATCCAGCTCTCCCGATCGATGCGGCGGACCCCCTCCTTGCCGAGCATCTTGTCGAGGAAGGCGTTGAAGTAGGCGTAGCCCGAGAAGATGATGTGCCCCGAGACGTCCCAGGTGTACCCCTTCTCGTCCTCGAAGCTCGTTGCGAGTCCCCCGACGCGCGGCGCCCGCTCGAAGAGCTCGAAGTCGGCCTCGCCCCGCTCGATCAGGCGGTAGGCGGCGCCGAGACCCGTGGGTCCCGCGCCGAGGATGACCGTTCCCTTCATCGCGCGGCGACCACGCGCTTCAAGGCTTCGTTGCGCCGCATCTCTTCGCGCAGGGCGAAGAGATAGCCGATCACCCGCCGAATGGTGCCGAGCATCTTCCAGGGACGATGGATCGACTGGCCCGCCTCCCGCGGGAAGTGACGAACAACGACCTCGGAGACCCTCCAGCCCGCGATGCGGCAGCGGGCGAAGATCTCGTCGCCGACGAAGTTGATCCGGTGGCGGATCTCGAGGCGCTTCGCCACGGCGCGACGAAAGGCCCGGCAGCCACCGTTGATGTCGTGCAGCGGCGACCCGAGGAGCCACCGCGAGAGCGTGTTCAGCCCTTTGGAAAGCACGAGCCGGGCGAAGGGGTCGTGCCGCTCCTTCTTCCATCCGAACACGACGTCGGCTCCAGCGTCGATCGCCGCGAGGAACGCCGGCGCATCCGCAAGCGTGTGCTGGCCGTCTCCGTCCACGACCATGACGACTTCCCCCGGGGTGCTCCGCAGTGCGGTCTCGGTCGCGACCGCGTAGCCCTTGTTGCCCGCGTGGTGCTCGACGAGCACGCGCCGATCCTCCTTCGCCAGGCGGTCGGCGATCTCGCCCGTCGAGTCGCGGCTGCCGTCGTCCACGATCAGGACTCTCCATGTCAGACCCGGGATCTTGGAGAGCTCGGCGACGGCGTCGCGAACGGTCTTCTCGATCAGCTCCTCCTCGTTGTACGCGAGGAAGGCGACCCCCAGCCTCGGTGAAGACTCAGAGGCCATAGATGATCCATCCGGAGGTGATGACCCATCCGACGACGATGGCGAGGAGCAGCGGATCGTCGATCAGGAGAGCCTGCGTCGGGTTGCCTCCCCCGCCCCGCCGATAGACGAGGCGGACGTAGCGCGCGATTCCGAGCACCACGAACGGCACGGTCGGCGCGAAGCTGCGTCCTCCATGCATCTGCTGCGTCGACGGCAGGACGCTGTAGGCGGTGTACGCGGCCACCGTCGTCAGCGCGCACACGACGAACAGGAAGTCGAGCCCTTCCGCCCCGTAAGCCGCGAGCGCGGGCCGATGCTCCGCGGAGGAACGGACGCCGGCATGCGCGAGCTCCCACTGGCGCTTGCCGACGACGAGGAAGAGCGCGAGGAGATAGGCGCAGGCCATGAGCGAGGCGGAGGGCGCGAGATCGGCGAGGGCCGCGCCGGCGAGCGCGCGCAGAGGAAGCCCGGCGGCCACGATGAGAGCCTCCAGGAACGGAATGCGCTTCAACCACAGCGAATACACGGTCATCAGCCCCGCGTAGAGAACGCACCACTGCCCGAACCGCGGGTCGAGGAGGAATGCGGCCGCGAGCCCTCCCGCGCCGAACAGAGCCGCGGCCGCCACCGCCGCGGTCGGCTTGAGATCGCCGGAGGCGAGCGGCCGATGCCGCTTGACGGGGTGGGCCGCATCGCGCTCGCGGTCCATGACGTCGTTGACGAGATAGATCGCGCTCGCGATCGCGCAGAAGACGAAGAAGCCGGCCGCGGCGAGCGCCCACCCGTGCGAAGAGCGCAGCGCGCCGCCGAACAGGAACGGCAGAGGCAGCACGAGGTTCTTCACCCACTGCGCGGGCCGCGCCGAAACGAGGAGTGCGGAAAGAGCGCGCACTGAGGAGTCCCCGGCGGCCGAGGCAGGCTCGCCTGATGAAGTCGCCGCCATTTTTTCCGCTCATTGTAAACCGGATTCGCGACGGGAACGCCTGATCAGACGCGTCTTAAGCGCCCGGGCACGCTGTGTTTCCGTTCTACAATCGCCCCGGTACCAGTCGGAGGCGCACCCCGTGCAGCAGCCCAGGCTTCTTCTCGAGGGGAAGTACGAGATCCTCTCCAAGATCCGCGAAGGCGGAATGGGGACGATCTATCGCGTGCGCCATCGCCTCTTAGACGAGGTGCGGGTCGTCAAAGTCATGCAGCCCCACGTCGTCGCGGACTCCGACTTGAAGAGGCGCTTCGAGGAGGAGGCCAAGATGGCCATCCGCCTGAAGCACCCGAACGTCTGCACCCTGCACGACTTCGCTGTGGACGATCACGGCACCGCCTACCTCGTCATGGAGTACATCGACGGGGTCAACCTCGCGGACTTCCTCCGTTCCCGCGGACGGCCCGGCGTGGCGCTGACGATCGAGATCGCCCACCAGTCTCTGCTCGCCCTCGGATATCTGCATCGCAAGGGCGTCATTCACCGCGACGTCGCACCCGACAACCTCATGCTCGCCCACGACGAGGAGGGACACGCCGTCGTCAAGCTGATCGACCTCGGTATCGCCAAGGCGGTCAACCGGGCGATGGACCTGACCGCGACCGGCGTCTTCCTGGGCAAGCTCAAGTACGCGTCTCCGGAGCAGTACGGCACGCTTCCTCCCGGAGAGAAGATCGACGGGCGGAGCGACCTCTACGGCCTCGGGGTGGTCCTGTACGAGCTCCTGACCGGTGTGCGCCCCTTCAAGGGAGAGTCGCCGGCGGAGCTCCTCCGGGCCCACCTCTTCACGGCCCCGATGCCGTTTTCCGAGTCGGACCCCGAGGGGAAGGTCCCGCCGGAGCTGAGGACCGCGGTCTTCAAGGCGCTCGAGAAGAAACGCGAGGACCGCTATGCCTCGGCGGAGGACTTCGACCGCGAGATCGTGAGCCTGCGCGAGAAGCTCGTCCACCCCGGAGACGCCGAATCGACCGCCGCTCTCCTTTCGACCCTGAGGTCGACCCAACCGGCGCTGTCCGACAACGTGACGCCGAGCGCCCAGAACCGGCTCGATCAGCAGTTCGGGCCGCTGACGACGCCGTCCCCGTCGCTCCCGCCTTTCAAGATCGTCCTTCCTCCGGAAGCTCGACCGGAGCCGCGGCCGTCCCCGGGCGCGCCGACGGTGACTCTGCCGCCCGACGCCCGCGAGACGGAGGCCGCTCCCGACCCGACGTCCGGGACGATCCGCGCCGAGAGCACGGTGATCAACCC
>JBKPSZ010000234.1:0-9117 GCA_046735265.1 Acidobacteriota bacterium
CCTCCAGCGTGATCAGCCGCTTGAGGAAGAGCGTACAGAGCGACTGGTTGAAGGTCTGCATGCCGAACTTGGCCTGGCCGATCTGCATCTGCGAGTAGATCTGGTGGATCTTGTCCTCGCGGATCAGGTTGCGGATGGCGGGGTTCGGCACCATGACCTCGAGCGCGATCACGCGCCCGCCGCCCGTCGCCTTGGGAATCAGCGTCTGGCTCACCACGCCTTCGAGCACGAAGGAGAGCTGCGTGCGGATCTGGGTCTGCTGGTGGGCCGGGAAGACGTCGATGATGCGGTTGATCGACGAGACCGCCGAGTTCGTATGCAGGGTCGCGAGCGTCAGGTGGCCCGTCTCGGCGATGCGGAGGGCGGACTCGATCGTCTCCAGTTCGCGCATCTCTCCGACGAGCACGACGTCCGGGTCTTCGCGGAGAACCGACTTGAGTGCGTTCGGGAAGGAGTGCGTGTCCGCATGCAGCTCCCGCTGGTTGACGAGGCACTTCTTGTGCGTGTGGAGGAATTCGATCGGATCCTCGATCGTGATGATGTGGAGCTGCTTCTCGCGATTGATCTTGTCGAGCATCGCGGCGAGCGTCGTCGTCTTGCCCGATCCGGTCGGACCGCACACGAGAATGAGCCCGCGCGGCTTCTCGCAGAGGCTCTCGACGACCGGCGGGAGTCCGAGCTCCCGGAAGCCCAGGATCTCGTACGGAATCTGCCGGTAGACGCCCCCGACCGCGCCCCGCTGGAGGAAGTTGTTCGCCCGGAAGCGCGCGAGTCCCTTCACGCCGAACGAGAGGTCGAGCTCGAGGTTCTCTTCGAAGCGGTGCTTCTGAGTGTCGGTCAAGACCGAGTAGGCGAGCTGCTTGGTCTCGGCGACCGTCAGCGGCGGGTAGGGAAGAGGGATCAATCGTCCGTCGAGCCTCACCATCGGAGGCGACTGCGTCGAGAGATGCAGGTCCGATGCACCCATCTCGACCATCTGCTTCAAGAGTTGATGGAGCGTCGTATCGCCAGCCATCCGTCCCCCAGGGTTATGACAATTTGTGTCCCGCTAGTTTAGGGCCGCCGCGTCGAAAAGGGAAGCGGAAGTGTACAGAAATGAGTCAGGTTTTCGATTCGACGAGAGCGATCGACGCGCGTCGCGAGCGGAACACCTGTCCTAAAGGACAGTCTCCCTCAGGACTTCTTCGAGCGTCGTGACTCCCTCGCGGATCTTCTGGAGCCCCGCCATCCGCAGGGAAATCATCCCTTCCTCGATCGCTTTGCGCTTCAACTCGATCGAGCTCGCACCCGAGAGAATCATGTCCCGGATCTCGTCGGAGAACTGGAGCGCCTCGAAGAGGCCGATTCGCCCCTTGTAGCCGCCGTTGTTGCAGCGCTCGCAGCCGCGCCCCCGCTTCACCTTCAGAGTCTTGACCTCGTCAGGGGCGAAGCCGACCTGGATGAGCATCTGAGGCGGGGTTTCCATGTCCTCGGCGCAGTTGGAGCAGATGCGGCGGACGAGCCGCTGGGCGCAGATGGCGTTGATCGACGTCGCCACGAGGAACGGCTCGATCCCCATGTTCATCAAGCGGTTGATCGTCGAGGGAGCGTCGTTGGTGTGCAGCGTCGAGAGGACGAGGTGGCCCGTCAGGGCCGCCTTGACCGCGATCTCCGCCGTCTCGAAGTCGCGGATCTCGCCGACGAGGATGATGTCCGGGTCCTGACGCAGGAACGAGCGCAGCGCGGAGGCGAACGTCAGCCCGATCTGCTCCTTCATCTGCACCTGGTTGATTCCCGCGAGGTTGAACTCGATCGGGTCTTCGGCCGTCATGATGTTGACGGTCGGGTCGTTCAGCGCGGCGATCGCGGAATAGAGCGTGTTCGTTTTGCCCGAGCCGGTCGGCCCGGTCACGAGGACGATTCCGTAGGGGCGGTCGATCGCGTCCTTGAACCGGCGGAGCGCCTCCTGATCGAAGCCGAGCTGCGTCATGTCGAGCTGCAGCTTCGTCTTGTCGAGCAACCGCATGACGACCTTTTCGCCGAACTGAGTCGGCACGGTCGAAACGCGAAGGTCGAGGTCGCGTGAGCGCTCTTCGACGCGCAGGCGGATCTTGATCCGGCCGTCCTGCGGGAGCCGCTTCTCGGAGATGTCGAGCTTGGCCATGATCTTCAGGCGCGAGACGAGCGGGTCACGGGTGCGCATCGGCAGCGCCATGATGTTGTGCAGAACGCCGTCGATCCGGAAGCGGACCCGGAACTCCTTCTCGTACGGCTCGACGTGGATGTCGGAGGCGCCGGCCTTCAAAGCCTCGATCAGGATCAGGTTGGAGACCTTGATGATCGGCGCGGACTCCGTCGACTTCGTCAGGTCGGAGAGGTCGATCTCCTCGCCCTCGTCCTGCTTGAGGACGTCGACGTCGGCGCCGGCCTCGATCCCGGTGATCTCGTCCATATTGAGCTCGCCCAGACCGACGCCGGCCATGTCGTCGATCGTCAGAGCGGACGACGCCATCACGTCTTCCAGGTTCGCATCGGGAACGAAGGTTCCGCCCGGCTTCGACTTCTCCTTCAGGACGACGGAGCGGGGCGTGCCGTAGTGTTTGTCGATCGCCTTGCGGAGCGCGACCTCCGACGCGACCACCGGCTCGACGTTGTAGCCGGTCATGAACTTGATGTCGTCCATCGCGAAGACGTTGGTCGGGTCTCCCATCGCGATGGTCAACGTGGCGCCCGTTTTGTTCACCGGGAGGACACCGTACTTGCGCGCCACCTCACCCGGAACGATCTTGATGACGGCCGGATCGATCGAAAAGCTCGAGAGATCGATCGAGGGAACGCCGAACTGCTGGGAGAGTGTCTCGGTGATGTCGCTCTCGGAGACCGCGCCGACGCGGACGAGAGCCTCTCCGAGCTTGCCGCCCTCTTCTCTCTGCAGCTTGAGCGCCGCTTCGAGCTGATCCTGAGTGATCAGCTTCGCTTTGAGAAGCAGATCTCCTAGCTTGACGACCATTTGGAGTGGGGACATCGTAAGGCCTCGGGGCCCGGGTGTCAAAGGGGATCGGCCGATTCCTCAGGATCTACGGGGCTTCGCGTGCCCGTCGGAGGGGGGCGCCGGGACGGGCGCCGTGAGCATCCTCCGAGCCGCTGCCGCGACGCGCTCCGGAGTCGTCGTGGCGTCGAAGCGAATCGCGACGCCGCGATAGGGGCCGTTGCGCTCCGGATCGGTCGGGCCGAAGAGCGCCAGCGTGCGCGCGCCGACCGCGTCCGCGAGGTGGAGCGGTCCGGTGTCGCTCGCGAGAAAGAGGTCGGCGCCCGCGGCGACGCGCGCGAGACCCGCCGCGCCGAGTCGGGGAATCTTCCGCGCGGTCGGAAGAAGCGATTCGACGTGCGCGACGCGGGACTCATCGTCCGGTCCCCAGGAGAGGACGGGCGCCAGGCCTGCCGACCGCTCGAGATCGCGAGCGACGGCGGCGAGCTTCTCTTCCGGCCACACCTTCTCCGCGCGCCCGGAACCCGTGTGGTACACCGCGTACGGCCGGCGCTGCTCCGCGAGGAACGCGGCGGCCTCCGGGCTCTCTCGCGCGAGGAGGTATGCGGCGTCGGGCGCTCGGCGGACGATCGGAATTCCCGCCGCCGACAGAAGCGCGAGGTTGCGGTCCACGACATGGCGCGCTTCGGGCGGCGGCGTGACGCCCTGCGAGCCGAGAATCGCCGAGGAGCCTTCTCGCCGAGCCCCGGCCGAGAAGCCGATCACCGGCGCGCCCGCCGCGCGGGCGAGAACCGCGGACTTCCAGAGCCCCTGCGCGTCGATCGTCGTGTCGGGCGCGAAGTCGCGCAGCTCGCGCACGAGGCCGCGCAGTCCCTTTCGCGTTCCGGCTCCGGCCGGATCGCGCCGCCACTCGCGCGTGTCTGCGAGGAAGAGGCGCTCGAGGTGCGGGTTGCCTTCGAGAAGCTCCCGATATCGCGTCTCCACGACCCAGGCGACCGAGGCGCCCGCGCGATGCGCGTTCTCGGCGAGAGGCAGCGCGTGGACGACGTCGCCAAAAGCGGAGAGGCGGACGATGAGGATCTTCAAGGAGAGCTTTCGGAGAGACGGGTCGGGAAGCGAGTCCTCAGGTCAGGATCGTGCGGTCGGACGCGATCGCGTGACGCAGCTCCTCCGGCGAGACGGTCGCGGTCCCCATCTTCGTGACGACGATTCCGCCCGCGAAGTTGGCGAGAAGCGCAGCCTCGACGGGGGTGGCTCCCGACGCGAGGGCGAGGGAGAAGGTGGCGAGCACGGTGTCTCCCGCCCCCGTCACGTCGGCCACCTGGTCGGTGCCGTGGACCGGGATCCGCGCCGGCTCCGAGTCTCCGTCGTAGAGCGCCATGCCGCGCGAGCCGCGCGTGACGAGAACCGTCCGACAGCCGATTCGATCGCGAAGGCCGCGTGCCGCCAGGTCGAGCTCGCCGTCGGATTCGCCGATCGAAAATCCGGCCGCCTCCTCGAGCTCCTCTTCGTTGGGCGTGACGGCGTCCGCGCCGACGTAGGACGCGAGCGCGTGGCGCGAGTCCACCAGCACCGGCGCGCCTTTCGGCAACGTTCCCCGGAGCCGCGCGACCGCCGACGGCTGTACGGAGCCGTATCCGTAGTCGGAGAGGATCGCGCCGGCGGCGCCGCGGGCGCTCTCCTCGAGACGCGCGGCGAGAAGTCGCGAGAGGGCGTCGTCGGCGGGGAGGCGCTCCTCCCGGTCGTAACGCACGATCTGCTGCTTGATCGCGTGCGGGGCACCGCCCAGGATTCGTGTCTTCGTCGGCGTCGTCCAGCCCTTCGCCTCGAGAAGGTTCGCGGTCGCGATCCCGCGCTCCTCGAGGACCGCCCGCAGCGCCCGTCCCTCGGCATCCGCGCCGATCGCCCCGACCGGCAGCGGCGCTCCTCCCAGCGAGCGCACGTTGGCTGCGGTGTTTCCCGCCCCGCCGGGCAGGTCCACCTGCCGGGAGAAACGAAGGATCAGCACCGGGGCCTCCCGGCTGACCCTCTTCGGGTGCCCGTAGAGGAAGCGATCGAGGACGTAGTCTCCCGCGACCGCGATCCGGCGCCCCGAAAACGACTCGACGAGCGCGATCAGGCGCTCCCGCTTCGCGGCCACCGCCGTCATGGGAGCCGCCCGTCTCGAAGGATCCTCAAGTCGGCCGGATTATAATGACCGGTCTCCAGGGACACCGAATGCTCGACTCGAACGTCCTCGTTTTGAATCGCGTCTTTCAGGCGGTGCAGGTCACTTCCGTCCGAAAGGCGTTCTCCCTCTTCTACAAGGGGCACGTGCGGGCGGTTCTGCCCGACTACTCGACGTACGAGTTCGAGAACTGGTGCGACATCCCTCCGCAGCCGCAGGACGAAGTCGTCCTGACCCCCTCGATGGCGATCCGGATTCCTCGCGTGGTGGCGTTGAAGGAGTACGACCGCCTTCCGCGGCAGGAGGTCAAGTTCTCGCGCCACAACATCTACGTGCGCGACGGGAATCGCTGCCAGTACTGCGGACACAAGTTCCCGTCGGCCGAGCTGTCTCTCGACCACGTGATCCCGCTTTCGCGCGGCGGCAACTCCTCCTGGGAGAACGTCGTTTGCGCGTGTCTCGCGTGCAACGTGCGGAAGGGAAACCGCACGCCTCAGGAAGCTTCGATGCGCCTCGTCGCGCAGCCGAAGAAGCCGCGCTGGCACCCGGTCGGGCACTTCGGATCCAACAAGTTCCATCCCGCCTGGCGCAACTTCCTCGATCTGGCGTACTGGAATACGGAACTCAAGTAGTCGTCCGCCGTCCGGGAACCGGACGCTCCGACTCCCCGGCCGGCCGCGTCTTCCACCGATCGTGCAGCCAGAGCCACGCCTCGGGCTGCCGCCGGATCGCCTCTTCGGTCGCTTCGGTGAACCGTGCGGTCGCGAGCCGAACGTGCTCGGCGCGGCCGCCGTCGCCGGTCGCGAATTGCTCCGGGAGAATCGGCGGCTCGAAGCGGAGGCGCCATCGGCCGCCGTCGGACCGGTAGGTGAAGACCGGCACCACCGCCGCTCCCGTCTTGCGCTGGAGCAAGGCGACCGACGGCGTCGTCGCGGCGAGCCTGCCGAAGAAGGGGACGAAAACCGCTTCCTCGGGCATCACGTTCTGGTCGAGGAGGATCGCCACGGTCTCCTTGGCGCGCATCGCGCGGAGCATCTCGCGAAGCGCTTCCTTCTTCGCGATGACCCGGTTGCCGAAGCGGATCCGCCGCCGCGTCAGCTCGGCTTCGAGCCTCGGATTGTCGAGCGGACGAACCACCGAGGAGATCGGCTCGCCGAGGAGTCCGGCGGCGAGCGCACCCACCTCCCAGCTGCCGAAGTGCGCCGACAGGAGGATGACGCCGCGGCCGCGCGCCCGGGCGGCCGCGAGGTTTTCGGCCCCGTCGTAGGCGACCCGCGCGCGAAGGTCCTCCTCGGTCCAGCGAGAGACTTCCAGGAACTCGAAGAAGGCGGCGCCGAGATTCTCGACCGACCTCCGGGCGATGCGGCGGATCTCGTCCCGCCGGACGTCCGGGAAGGCGCGCGCCAGGTTTTCGAGGAGCAGCCGGCGGCGCCGGCGCGACAGCCGCAGAAGGAGCGGCGCCGTCCGGCGCCCGACCGCCGCCCCCGCGCCCTTCGGCAGAAGCCGCAACACGCCCGCGACGACGAGGAAGAGGCCGTGTTCCACCGCCTGCCGCAGGCCCGAATCGCGCGAGCGGACGCGGCGCGCCATTCGGACCGCGCCGTCGTCGAAGATCGCCGAGGGCGACGTTCTCATCCCGTCCGGTAACCGCTGCGGGCCGGCGCGACGCGAGAGACGAGAAACGGGAAGAAGCCGGGTTCGACGATGTCGACGGAGAGACGGACGGCGACGACCGGGAGCGGAAGGCGGCCCCAGAGCTTCACGGCGTCCTTTTCGGTGGTGACGATCCAAGAGGCGCCGCTCGCCTCGGCCGCTCTTCGGATCCGTTCGAGCTCTCTCGGCCCGTATCGTTGATGGTCGCGGAAAGCGATCGTCTCCTCGGGAAGCAGATCGAGCTCGGCGAGCGTCGAAGCGAACCCGGCCGGACCGGCAATTCCGCAGACGGCGAGCGTTCGCCGCGACTGGAGCGCGGAGACAGGCACCGGCGATCCGCCTTCGTCACGGATGCCGTCGGCGCGGATGCGCGCGGTGAAGACGGGTGCGTCGGGCCGGACCGCGGCGAGCGTACGTCGCGCCGGGGCCGGCGGTTCCGCGCGATCGACGCGCGTGAAGAGGAAGGCATCCGCCCGGGCGAGCGCGGTGAGCGGCTCCCGCAGCCTCCCGCGCGGCGGGAGCTCTGCGCCTCCGAAGGGATCTCGCGCGTCCAAGAGCAGGAGGTTCACGTCGCGGCGCACGGCCAGATGCTGGTAGCCGTCGTCGAGGAGGAAGAGGTCCGCGCCCAGCCGAGCCGCGGCGTCGGCGCCCTCGGCGCGGCTCTTTGCCGCCACGATGACGACGCCGGGAAGCTTTCGCGCGAGTTCAACCGGCTCATCGCCGCCGCTTTCCGGATCCACGAGCGGTCCGTCTCCTTCCGAGACCACGACGACGCCGGACGAGCGCCGCCCGTAGCCGCGCGAGAGGATGGCCGGCCGCCGCCCGTCGAAGCGGAATCGTCGGGCCAGCCATTCGACGAGCGGCGTCTTCCCGGTTCCGCCCATCGTGACGTTCCCGACGGAGACCGTCGGTGCGGGGAGCGCGCGCGTCGGGAGGCGCCCCTTCGCATAGAGACGCGCGCGAGCCTCGAGGAGCGCGCCGTAGAGTCGCGAGAAGGGGTCGAAGATCACGGGGCCACCCGGCGCCGGGTGGGCGCTTCGAGAAGAGAGAGGACGAGCTCGACGGTCCGCTCGGCGGCGCCGCGGCTTTCCGCGACGAAGCGGCGCGCCGCCTCTCCCGCCGGCGACGGGCCGGGCCGGGAAAAGGCTCGGGCGAGCTCACGGGAGAGCGCCGCCTCGCCCGTCACCCGCCGGGCGAAACCGCGCAGCTCGCCGTCCGCCACGACGTCGCGGAAATTCTCGGTGTGCGGTCCGACGAGAACGGGGACGCCGGCGGCCCACGCCTCGATCGGATTGTGGCCCCCGAGGGGAGTGAGGCTCCCGCCGATGAACGCGAGCTCGGCCTCCCGATAGAGCGACGCGAGCTCGCCGATCGAGTCGAGCAGGTAGACGGGATGGGTGATCGGTGATTGGTGATTGATGAGTGGAGATTGTGGAGTGGGGAGTTGCGAGGCGGAGGAAGAGCGGCGGAGGAGCGGGAATTCGGCCTTTTCGACCAGGGCGGCGACGGCGTCGAAGCGCTCCGGCCGCCGTGGCGCGAGAGCAAGAAGCGGCGGGGTCGGGAGCCGCCGCCAGGCCTCGAGAAGTATCTCCTCTTCCCCCTCGGCCGTGGAGGCCGCGACGAAGACGGGTCGCCCCGCCGCCGTTGAGCGCAGGCGCGCGGCGTCCGCGAACGGAGGGGCCTCCCGCTGGTCGTATTTCACGTTGCCGGTGACGTGGATTCGCTCCCGCGGAGCGCCGAGCGCCTCCATGCGCTCGGCGTCCACCGGTGTCTGCATCGCGAAGACCGCGATGCGGGAGAGGCTCGGGGCGAGCGCGCGGCGCACGGCCCGATAGCGCGCGAAGGAGCGTGGCGAGACACGGCCGTTGACGAGCGCGACCGGCACGCCGCGTCGAGCGGCCCGCTCGAGGAAGAGCGGCCAGATCTCCGTCTCCGTCAGCAGGATGAGCCCGGGACGCGTTGCGTCGAGCGCCTTCTCGACGGGTCCCGCCAGATCGAACGGGAAGGCGAAGACCGGCAGCTCGCGTGGGAAGAGTGACTCGGCGAATCGGCGGCCCGCCGCCGTCGTGACCGAGAGACCCCGGCGCCGCCCGGGAGAGCGCCGTTCGAGCTCTCGCAGAAGACTCCGCGCAACCCCCACCTCTCCGACGGAAACCGCGTGGACCCAGACGCCTCCGTCGAGGTCCGGATAGGCCGAGCGGCCAAGACGGCCGCGCACGTCTCCCAGACGCCGCCTCCCGAGAAGGGCCCGCACGAGCGCGTAAGGGGAGTAGGCGAGGAGCGCGAGTGTCGAGAGGAGGCGATACAAGAGCACCGAGGGATTATGAAT
>JBKPSZ010000235.1:0-8998 GCA_046735265.1 Acidobacteriota bacterium
CTCCTGCACGGCCGAGCCCGCGGCCTTCTGCTGCGCGGGCGCCGGCGCGACCGGAAGTGCGAGGAGCGCCGCAACGGTCGCGGCAGCGAACCGAAATCGAAGGCGATCTCTCACCGTGACCTCCTCGTGGAACGGACCGGCGCGCCCGGCTGGGGCCCGCCGTCGTTCCGCAGGAAATTCCTCACTCTTCTTCCTCTTCCTCGCGCGGCGGAGGCGGCGGCAGTTTCACGGAACGCCAGGACTTCCCGCCGTCGCCGCTCTTCAAGACCGCGCCGTCGGCTCCTGCCAGCAGATCACCGGCCCCGGGCCCCGCGGCGATCGCGCCCACGAAAGCGCCGCCGGGCCCGGTCGGCACCGCCGTCCAGTTAGTTCCCGAGTTTCCGGTCCGAAAGAGTCCCGCGACGGTGCAGGCGTGGAGCCGCGACACCGAGGAGGGATCGACGGCGAGGGCGAGGATCGACGTGCTCGAGAGCCCGGAGTTGACGGGAATCCACGTCTCCCCCGCGTTCGCGGTCTTGAAGAGTCCGGCTTCCGTCGCGACGTAGACGGTCGGGGGCTCTCCCGGCGCCACCGCGAAGGCCCTCACGGTCGCTCGCGGCAGTCCTCCACTCGCGGCGCTCCACTTTTCGCCGCCGCGATCGAGTCGAAAGACGCCGGACCGCTTCGTCCCGGCAAAGACGACGCCGGCGGGCGAGACGGCGAGCGCCGTGACCAGTTGGTCGGGTATCCCTTCCGATATGGGCTTCCAGGTCTGCGCCCCGTCCAGGCTCCGAAAGACGCCGCCGTCGGTTCCCGCGTAGAGAGCTTTCGGCGGCCCGCGGTCGATTGCCAGCGCCTCGACGAAGAGGTTTGAGAGCCCGCCGTTCGACTCGGTCCAATCCGGGGCCGAGCCGCCCCGTCGGAACGCGCCCGCGCCGTTGGTGCCGGCGTAGGCGCCCGCAGAGCCGTCGGGTTCGAGGACCACGGCCGAAACGGAGAGGCCGGCCAGCGGCCCTTCGACGAGCGTCCAGCTCCCGCCGGCGTCGGCGCTGCGATAGAGCCCGCCCGAAGCCGTGCCGGCGTAGATCACGGAGGGCCCGACCGCCAAGGCGAGCACGGCGCCGGCGCTTCGCTCCGCTGCGCCTTCCCCGGCGAAGGCGAAGGGCGCGAAACCCGAGCCCGCGAGGGAGAGAAGAAGAGAGACTTGGACGCACCGACGCTTGCGGCCGCGCCGAAGGGGAAGAGGATCAGTCGCCGGCAGCCGCGCGCCGCTCGTCATTGCTTCTCTTCAGCTCCGTCCAGCTCGATCCGCCGCTCGTGCTCTTGAAGAGTCCCCCGTCGGTCCCGGCGTAGAGCGTGTCCGGTTGGAACGGGTCGATCACGAGCGTCGTGACGAACAGATTCGTGAGCCCCGAGCTCGCCGCGGTCCAGGTCGTCCCGCCGTCGGTCGACTTGAAGACCCCGCTCGCCGTGCCGGCGTACAGCGTCCCCGGTGCGCTCGGATGGATCGCGAGCGCGAGCGTGAACCGGCTGGCCAGACCATTGCTCGCGGGCGTCCAGCGGGCGGCGCCGTCGCTCGACTTGAAGACGCCCTCGACGGTCTGCGCATACAGCGTTCCGGGGCGGCTCGCATCGATCGCGAGGGCGAGAACGATCGAGCTCTTGAGCCCCTCGCTCGAGGCCTTCCACGTGCGTCCCGCGTCCGCGCTCTTGAAGATCCCGCCTCCGTTTGTCGCCGCGTAGAGCGTCGCGGAAGATCCGGGATCGATCGCGAGCGTCGTGACGAACTGGTTGGTCAGGCCCTTGCCCGATTCGGTCCACGTCGCCCCTCCGTCGGTGCTCTTGAAGACGCCGCCGCCGGTCCCCGCGTAGACCGTGGAGGCGGCGTTCGGGTCGATGGCGAGAGCGCCGACGAAGAGGCCGCCCATGTCGGTTTGAAGCGAGATCTTTCGCGCTCCTTGCGACGTCTTCTTGAAGATCCCGGCTCCGGTCCCGACCCAGACCGTCGTCGGGGACGAACGGTCGATCGCCAGCGCGCCCACCGAGAGGCCGGCGAGGTCGGGATCGAGCGCCGACCAGGTGGATCCGCCGTCCTCGCTCCTGAAGACGCCGCCGCCGGTCCCCGCGTAGACGATGCCGGCCGACGACGGGTCCACGGCCACGGCCATGACCGCGCGGCCGTAAGGGCCGACCGGACGGCGTTTCATCTTCGGAGCCGCGGGCGCGGCGGCCATCGAACCGATAGCGCCGACAACGGCGGCGGCCAGGACCAGCCGCGCCGGAGACCGACGGATCGATTCGACGCTACCGGCCAATGCGGCCTCCTCCGAAGATTCGGGATTGTAACGGCCGCCTCGAGACGGAGGACCGCCGCGGGACGAAACGATTCTTTGTCGGGACGAACGGGCGGGCGGCCGCGCCCAAACCCCGCGACCGGGAGGCCGGGGACGAAAGGAAGTCCCGCCCGAGCGCTCCGCAGGCCACGACGAAGGACCTCGACGGGGACTGTCGCGACAACCGCGACTCAGGCTTTCCCGGCCACGCGGTCGCGCACCGCCTGGACTTCGGGGTGCTGGAACCCCAGCAGTTCGGCGACGCGCCGAGCGAGACGATTCTCGGCCTCCGTCAGCGTTCCGTCGGAGTACACGACGCCCCACACCGCCTCCACGAGTCTCAGCCTCTCCTCTCGAGAGAGACTTTCCGCCACGCGGCGCGTGAACTGATACAGGTCGACACTGTCGCGCCGCTCCGCCTCCGCGAGCTCGAGCACGCTTTCCACGTCGGGCGCTGCGACGCCGAGATCGCGCGCCGCGCGGGCGACCCGGTCTCGCTCCTCGCGGGTGAACTCGCCGTCGGCGTGAGCGAGCTCGAGCAGCAGGGCGCACGCCGCGACGCGCACCGGATCAACGCGCGGCCCCCCGGTTTCGTTGGCGGCGAGGTGGCGGGTCAGAAAGGCGCGGAACGACTCGAGCCCCATGAAAAGGCCAGTTTATCGGACCATCCGGGCCCGTGCCCGCCCCGTCCGAGGAAACTTTCACCGGCCACGCGCGTAGAAGGGGATTGGGAGACGCGCCATGAACCGCCGAAAGCTCGAGACGCTCCTGCTGACCCTCGAATCCACCCCGGCCTTGATCGAGAAGGCGGCGCGCACCCTCGCGCCCGGCGACGAAACGCGCCGGCCCGCGGCGGGCGGATTTTCGTTCCTGGAGAACGTGTGGCATCTCGCGGACCTCGAGCGCGAAGCGTACCGGGTACGCATCCGGCGACTGCTGACCGAGGAGGAACCGAGCCTCGCGAACTTCGACGGCGACCGCGCCGCGCGCGAGCGCGACTATCAGCGTCGCAGCCTCGCCGAAGGCCTCGTCGCGTTTTCGCTCGCGCGCCAGCGCAACGTCGAGAGACTGCGCGCCGTGAGCGGCGGCGTCTGGAAGCGCGCCGGCTACCAGGAGTCGGTCGGCCGCGTCACGCTCGCGGACGTTCCGCGCATGATGGCGGAGCACGACCGTTCCCACACCGAAGATCTCCGCGCGCTGCTCGAGGAGTTCCGTTGCGGCGCGCCGACGGTTCCCTGTCCGCGCCCGACCTCGGCGGTGGCGTAGCCCGACTCGAATCTTCCGGCCCGGCGGTCCCGGCCGCGGATGCTCGAACCCTCCTTCCGGCTCCGCGACGCGCCCGCCGGGCTCATTTTTCCGCCAGCCCAGCGCCGCTCGCCCGCCGACGCCACATCCACGCGCGCGCGAAGGCGATGATCCCGGGCAGGATCGAGAGAAAGATCACGATGACGATCACGATCTCGATGTGCTCGCGAACGCCCGGGATCTGGCCGAGGAAGTATCCGGTCAACGTCATCGAGACGACCCACAAGAGCCCGCCGAAGACGTTGAAGGAGACGAACCGCCGGTAGTCCATCCTCCCCATGCCCGCCACGACGGGCGCGAAGGTCCGCACGATCGGCATGAACCGCGCGAGGATGATCGTCTTGCCTCCGTGCTTTTCGTAGAACTCGTGGGCGCGCCGGAGGTGCTCGGGGTTGAAGAGCAGCGACTTGGGTCGGCGAAAGAGCGCGGGGCCGGCCCGGCGGCCGATCCAGTAGCCGACGGTGTCGCCGACGATCGCCGCGATCACGAGCACGACGTTCAGGGTCCAGATGTCGAGCTGCCCCGCCGCGGCGAAGACCCCGGCGGTCACGAGAAGCGAGTCGCCGGGCAGGAAGAAACCGATCATCAGCCCGGTCTCGGCGAAAATGACCGCGGTCATGGCGGTCAGACCCCCGACGCGCACGAGGGTCTCGACGTCGGTCAGGCGGTGGAAGATCTCGCGAAGCCAGTCCATGGGTCGCGGCATGGTAGCAGACGGTTCGCTGGCCTCTCGCTTCCGGAACCGGCTACGATGAGCGCCGATGTCCGATTACACGGAAGAGCACGCGAAGTCCGGGATCGATGCCGAGCTCCCGGCGATCGAGACGTGGCCGAACCAGTACGCGGGATACGAGATCACCGTCGAGATTCCCGAATACAACGCGATCTGTCCCAAGACGGGGCTTCCTGACTTCGGGCACCTGACGATTCGTTACGTGCCGGATCGCGATTGCCTGGAGCTCAAATCCCTGAAGCTCTACATCGTCGCCTATCGAAATCTCGGGATCTTCTACGAGAACGCCGTCAATCGGATCCTGGACGACTGCGTGGCTGCGTCTCGGCCGAAGAGCATGATCGTGACGGGGCGGTTCTCCTCGCGCGGCGGAATCTCTTCGGTCGTCGAAGCGCATTTCCCTCGATAGCCACCTCGACCCGGGCGACAACGACTACGACCGGGCGACGGACAGCTCGGGACTCTGCCTCAGAGTCTGAAAGACGACGCAGTAGCGCTCGGTCAGCTTGAGAAGCGTCGCGAGTTGCTCCTCGGACGCGTCGGTGTCGAGGTCGAAGAAGACGCGAATCCGCTGAAACCCGACGGGCGTCTCCTTGCTCACGCCGAGGGTGCCGCGGAAGTCGAGGTCGCCCTCGGTTCGAACGCGCCCCGATCGGATCTGGATCCCGAGCGCGGTGGCCACGGCGTTCATCGTGACCCCGGCGCACGCCGCCAGAGCCTCGAGCAGCATGTCCCCCGAACAGACCGAGAGGCCGTCGCCTCCCGTCGCGGGGTGGAGACCGGCGCTCACCAGGGCCTTGCCCGTTTCGACGCGGCACGTGATCCCCTCATCGAGACGCGCCTGCGCCTTCAGCGTGATCGCGGCGGCCTGCGGCTCGGCGCGATAGCGTTCCTTGAGAGGCGCCTGCTGCGAGCGGAGTTCTTCGGATTTCATGGAGGTTCCTCGCGCCGCGGCTACCGGTTGATCTGCTTGACCCGCAGCGTGTCGATCCGGTCCTGGACCTTCGCGTATTCTTCCGGCGCGTCGCGCCGTCCGGCTCGCTCGTTGGTCTTCGTGGCCCAGTGGTCGTTCCAGACCAGCCCTTCGATCCTCTTCCGCACGTACTCGCGAAACTCCGCCGCCGCGACCACCATCGTCTGCCCGCTCGCACCATAGGTGTACGGCTTCGTGAGGAGGTTCGAGATCTCCGTGTCGCCGTTCAAATCGGTCGGAAGAAAACCCTCGACGAGCGTCACCTCGTCGTGGACGTGGAGCAGCTCATGGCCGTAGACCTCGGCGAAAATCTGCTTGGAGATCGAGTCCTTCGGGTCCGGCTGCACGTGCTGGATGACGTAGATCGCCAGGCGGAGCTCGAGGAAGATTTCGCCCCCCTGAAACTGGAACTTGCCGGGACCATTCTTCGTGCCGTTCAGCTCCTTCCACTGCTGCTCCGGGTTGGCGAAGGTCACGCCGAGATCCCTCGTGACGAGGCCGTTGACGATGGCCAGAGCGCTCCCCTTTCCCACCGCGTGTTCCTTCGACTTGGCGGCCATCGCGGTGACGTCCACGAAGTTCGGCTCCCGGATGTGGACGTCGGAGAGCCCGGTCGGCACTTTGATTTTGTAGTCCCTGGCCTGCAGCCGCCGCGCATTGTCCGGCCACTGGATCTTCGGCGTGTATGTCACGGCCATGGTCTCTCCCCTCGCGCCCTACGACCCGCGGAACTCGCCGAGGAGCGCTTCTTTCAGTCGCACGGCCACCGGGCCGGCTCTGCCGTCGCCGATGACACGCCCCTCCACTTCGACGAGCGAATAGGTCCAGAGCGTGGTGGACGCGAAGAAGACCTCCGACGCTGAGAACATCTCTTCGACGGTGAACGATCGCTCCTCGGTCGGGAGGCCGAGCGCCCGCGCGGCCGCGAGCGTGGCCCCGCGCGTGACGCCGGGCAGGATTCTCGGGCCGTTCGGCGCGGTGCGGACCACGCCGCCGATGACCGCGAAGAGGTTCGACCGCGTCCCTTCGATCGCGATTCCGTCGCGTACGAGAATCGCGTCCAGAGCGCCGGCCTCGCGCGCGAGTTGCGCCGCGAGCACGTTGGGCAGCAGCATCACCGTCTTGATGTCGCAGCGCCCCCATCGCTCGTCGGGGGCCAGAATCGCGCGGCCGCCCGCCGGCGGAGGGGGCGGGTCGCTCGCGCGGGCGAACGCGAAGATGGTCGGCCGCGTGCCCTGCGGCGGAAAGGCGTGCGTGCGCGGCGCGGCCCCGCGGGAGACCTGCGTGTAGACGATGGCGTCGGCTTCGTCGAGGCCATTGCGCCGGAGGAGCTCTCGCGCGACTTCCGGATAGAACGAGGCCTCGGCCGCGATCCGGAGCGCCGCCAGCCCCTCCTGCATCCTCGCGAGGTGCTCTTCCAGATGGAACGCGCGTCCGCGGAAGAAGCGGACGACTTCGTAGATCGCGTCGCCGAAGAGGAAACCCCGGTCCTCGGGAGAGATCGCGGCTTTTTCCCGCGGTACGTACTCGCCGTTGACGTAGAAGATCATGCGAGCAGAGCCGACAGTCTACAAGGGAGGCGGAGCGCCCCGGTCCTCGGGATCCGTGGCGCGCCAGAGGTAGACGCCGATCAACAGCCGCGCCGCGGGCTGCAGCGCGGGATAGAGCCAGAACTCGAGAGAGGCCGGCAGTCCGGGCCCGCCGAACTCGGGCAGGAAATTGGTCAGCCCGAGCCCCGCCGCGGCGATGTAGAGGACCGCGACGAGGCGGCCGAGCCCCGGCGACTTCCAGAGCGCGACGGCCAGGAACGCGTTGCCCACCATGAACCCGATCAAGAGCAGCACGTACATCGCGTCCCAGAGCGCGTCGTACGTGGCGATCTGCGTGCGCAAGAGCGACCGCGCGGCCTCGTCCGCGGCGGGGTACGCGCGCCGCCAGCGGTCGAGCGTCGTCAGGGTCAGCGCCTGCTGTCCGGCCTCGGTGAAGGCCCAGAGAAGAAAGCCCAGGAATCCCACGACCGCGGGCCCGGACGCCGCGCGGCGGCGCGACGCGGCGACGCCGAGCGCGGCCGCCAGACAGAGGAAGGGGTGCACGAGATAGCCCCAGGCCCGCGCGATGTAGGCGGGATGGTGCACGGCCGCGATCCGCGCGTCGAAGTCGCGCAGCGGACCGTAGACGCGCGGGAGGAAGATCAGCATCAGGGTCGTCACCGCGGAGACGGCCGAGCACACCGCCGCGGAGCGGTAGAAGCGGCGGGAGAATCTCATCGCGGACCCGGCGCTTTCCGAAAGTCCCGGATGGCGCTCTTGAGCGCCGCGTCGCCCTCGAGCGTCCGGTAGGCCTCCTCGGCGTGTGGCAGGACCGCGGCGAGCGCCTCGCGCCGCCCCCGCCGGAGAAGACCCCGCGCCGCTTCGAGCGCCCTCGGGCTCCGAGAGAGGAGCTCGTCGGCCAGCCTGTCCGTCTCGCGCGAGAGCGCCGCCGGACCGACGGCGCGGCTCGCGAATCCGGCCGCCTCGGCCTCCCTTCCCGAGAGCGTGCGCCCCGTGAGGATCCAGTCCGCGGCCCGCGCCGCGCCGATCCGCTCCGGGAGCAGGGCCGTCGCGCCGGGCGGGAAACACGCCAGCCGGATCTCGGGGAACCCGATCCGCGCGTCTTCGGCCGCAAGCACGAAATCGCAGGCGGCGACGATCTCGGCGCCGCCTCCCAGGCAGGCGCCGGAGACGGACGCGATCGTGACCGCCGGCGAAGCGACCAGAGCTTCGAGGACGTCCCGCATCGCCGCGAGCATTCGATCGATCGCCTCCGGTTCGGGTTCGTGCTCCGCCACCGAGACGCCGGCCGAGAACGCGCGAGGGAGGCCGGACAGCACGAGAACCCGGGACGCGGCCGCGCCCGCGATGCGCTGCGACAGCCGCTCGAGATCTTTCACTCCGAGAACGTTGACCGGCGGCAGCCGGACTTCGACGTCCGCACGGCCGCCGTCGAGCATCCGGAGCGCGATCTCCGGCTGAGCGTTCAAGAGGAGCGTGGCGTCGGCGCGGCTGTGGGCCGGGGCGCCGGAGCCGGAGCCGTCGTCGCGCCGGGCGCGGCCCGCTGCAAGGCGATGTGTCGGGCGACCGCCTTCACGTTCTCGACGTGATCGGGAGTGAGCGGGACGTTCTCGATCGCGTTGCTCGGGTCGGCGATCTGCGCCTCCCAGACCGACTCGGGAACCCCCGACATCGCGATCTTGGTGGCGATCTGGCGGACCCGGGCGATGTAAGCGGCCGTGTCCACGATGCCCTGCGTCGGGCCGATGGCGCCATGGCCCGGGACGAGCTTGCTGACTTTGAGTCCCGCGAGGCGCTGCAGGATCTTTTCCCAACCTTCCGGATCGACGTCGTCCCCACGGAGGAACGGGAGAACGCCCGTCGCGGCCAGGTCTCCGCAGAAGAGCACGCCGGCGTCGGGCACGACGACGACCAGGTCTCCCTGGGTGTGGCCCGGGCCCAGATAGTCGATTTCCGCCCGCCGCGGCCCGCGGCCGACGAGGAGCGACCTTTCCGAGACGGTCATCAAGAACGGGGTCTCGGCGCCCGACTTCGGAGCCCCGAACAGAGTGAGGATCCCGGAAGCGGCCTTTTCCGACGAGACGACCTGGACGCCTGCGGCCACGAACGCCCCGACTCCCCCGAC
>JBKPSZ010000236.1:0-6967 GCA_046735265.1 Acidobacteriota bacterium
TGCGCGATGGCGTGCCACCACGAGTCGGGGCAGACGGCGTCCTGCTGCCTCGCCGGCCCGGAGTCGTCGGCGATGGTGGGCTGTTCCGCGACGAGTCCGGGCGCCCTGTCGCCGGCGCTTCGGCTCGGGCTGCCGGCCGCCGAGATTCGGCTCTTCGAGCCGGTTTCCTCCGGCCGCTCCGATGACGAGGCCGTCTCGCGCTCGGAACGGGGCTGTCCGCGATCCGTCGATCACGTTCCCCTCGTCTCCTTCTGATTCGACGGCCGGGGCGGAAATCCGCTCCACGTCTCAGAAGGAGATCCACGAATGTCCTCGCTTCGTCGGAGGCGGCTCGCCGCCGCCTTCGCAATCGCGCTTTCCGCGGCGCTTCTTGCCGCGCCGCGCCTTTCGGCCTGTTCGATCTGCCGCTGCGGCGACCCGACGTTCAACGCTCTGGGTTCCAACATCTACTCCGCCGGCCGTTTCACGCTCGCCTTCGACTGGGACCACCTTTCGAAGGAGCAGGGGGTCTTCGGCGAGGAGCTCGGGTTCGCAACGCGGGCGCTCGGCCGCGCGGCGCAGACACAAGAGGTCGAGGAAGTCGTCGAGAACCGATTCACGCTGACCGCTTCCTATTCGTTCGCCGAGAGGTTCGTCGTCGTCGCGCGGCTCCCGTACAGCTCGAGGACGCTCACGGAGAGGGACGAGGAGAGCCAGGGCAGCGGCCTTTCCGATCCGGAGTTCTACGGCCTCGTTCGCCTCTGGGCATCGAACTTCGGGCCGGGGCTCGGCCGGCGGGCGTGGATCTCGGCGGTGTTCGGCGTGAAGACCCCTTGGGGCGTGAACGACCTCTCGGAAGACGGAGTTCGCAAAGACGAGCACGTCCAGCCCGGGACGGGATCGACCGACCTCTTCGGTGGCCTCTCGGGCCTCTACCTCTTCGACGAGAAGTCGACCCTGTTCTCTTCCGCCCAGTATCGCGGGACGGGAACGAACGACTTCGGCTACAAGTACGGCAACATCGTGCTCGCCAATCTCGCGTACGAGCGCAAGTGGACGGAGTGGCTCGATTCGGCGCTGGAGCTCAACTTCCGCCACTCGGGGGAAGATCGCGTCGATTTTTCGGGGACACTCGATCCGAACACGGGAGGCGACATCCTCTATCTGACGCCGCGATTGATCGTGGATCTGACCCACGGCCTCGTCGTGCGCGCGTCGGCCCAGATCCCCGTCTGGAAAAACTTGAACGGCATTCAGAAGGAGAAGACGGTCTTCAACGCCGGCCTGACCTACCTCTTCTAGCGCGGCTTCGCGCGAGGAGTTTTCCGCGGTGAGATGATCCTCCGATGGAAGGTCGCGTGAAGAGCGCGTGGCTCGCCGCCGCCGTCGGGGTGATCGTGGGGTGCCGGAGCGCACAGCCGGCCGCCCCGGCCCCGGCGGCGACGCCACCCGCTCGAGAAACGACGCCGCCGCCACCCCCGGCCACTCCGGTGCCTTCGCCTCTCGCGGCATCGGTCCCCGCGCAGCCACCGCCTCCGGCCTCGGATCCCGCCGACCGCCCGTACCGCGAGATCCTGGATCTGAAGAAGTCCGGAGCTTCGGACGACGTGCTTCTCCAGAAGGTCCTCGCGAGCCGGAAGCGTTACGACCTGACGACCGAAGAGGTGCTCGAGCTTCGGCGGGCGGGCGTGCCGGAGCGCGTGGTCGAAGCGATGCTGCGCTCCGGCATCTGAACGGCCGGCGGCCGGTGCCGCCCGCTTACGCCGCGTCGCTGCGCGCGTCGAGGTCGGCGGCGGCCGCGGGCCGGCGCCGGCGCCACCAGCTCACGAGCAGCCATACGGTCGGAACGACCGCGAGGGCGTAAGCGAGCAGGTGGCCGATCTTCCCGTCGGGGCCCAGGATCTCGGTGGCGTCGTGGATCGCCTGAGAGGCGGGGAAGACGCGCGCCTCGGCGAGCTCGTGCACGCCGTAGAGGATCAGCTGTACGAGAAAGATCGCGAGGAAGACGGCCGAGATGTTGAGAAGCGCGCGAACGTCCACGCCGCGTCCGAGACGCGTCCACAGAGCGGCGATCGCCACCGCGCCGAGCGTTCCCAGCGCGAGTCCCGTCACGACTGCCGCCGACTTCATCTGGAAGAGGGCCGTGACGACGAGGAGGGCCGTCTCCATGCCTTCGCGCGTGATCATGAGGACGGTGAACCCGAATACGCCCCAGAAGGCTCCGGTCGCGGTCGCGGCGGCCGCCTCGGTCTCCAGCCGTCGCTCGATGTCGCTCTTCAGGTGGCTCGACACCCGCTTCATATAGACGAGGAAGCTTCCGACGAGCACTGCGGCGACGAGCGCCAGGATTCCTTCCCAGAGGGAGTGATTCTCGGCCTTCGAGAAGAGAAAGCCGGCGACCGTGCAGGTCGCGACAGAAACCCCGACCCCGGACCAGACAGCGCGCGAAAGCCGCTCGCGTCCGGTCCGCTTCAGGTAGGAGAGCGTCAACGCCACGATCAGGAAGGCCTCGATTCCTTCTCTCAGCGCGATGGTGAAGCCTTGCCACATGGCCGCCGTCCTCCCGTCTCCCCGGGGGTTGACTTTCCCTCGGCAGGGGCGGAAGAATACCGAACCTGAGACTGAGTCGCAATCGCATGAATAACCGCGAACTGGCGATTTTTCGCAAGTACCTGGAGCGGCGCGGCTTGAAGCTGACCGCCGAACGCCAGGCCGTCTTCGACGAGCTCTTCGCGAGGCACGAGCACTTCGAGGCGGACGAGCTCCTCGTTCGCTTACGGGCGAGGCACCAGAAGATCTCGCGCGCGACGATCTACCGGACCCTCGAATTGCTCGTCGATTCGGGAATCGTCGGGCGGGTGCGGATCGGGGAGAGCGGCTACCGTTATGAACGCCTGCGGGCGGGAGAGCATCACGATCACCTGATCTGCATCGAGTGCGGGCGCGTCATCGAGTTCATGGAGCCCAAGATCGAGAGCCTCCAGGACGAGGTCTGCGCCCGCTACGGGTTCCTCGCCCTTTCGCACAGCCACCAGATGCGCGGAATCTGCCGCCAGTGCCGGCCCCGATCCATCCGCGCCGCGACGGCGACCTCGCCGGGTGCGGCGGCCGGCAGCCGGCGAGAGTCGCGCCGCACTCCCATCGTTCACTGAGCGTTTGTGATCCGGCCATCCGAGCGTCTCCCGCGCGTGTTGATACTGAGACTGAGTCTCCGTCCACTCTGGCGGTCGACCCTGCGTCCGCTCGGGTCCACCGCCGGTTCCGCCGTTTGGCCCGAGACTGTCGAGCAGGTCCGATGACGGCGCTCGCGCTGCTCGTGGCCGCCATCGTCTCGGCGAGCGATGGGGTGACTCCGACTCCGGGTCTCGTCGAACGGCGCGTCGTCCTGATGGGGACCACCTTCGATCTGACCGTTCGCGCGGATGACCGGCCGAGCGCGCTTCGGGCGACGGAGTCCGCCATGTGGGAGGTCGCCCGACTGGAGGGTTTGCTTTCGACCTGGCGGGGAAACGGCCCGATTCTCCGCTTGAACCGCGCAGCGCCCGGAGAGGAGATCGCGCTCGACTCCGAGCTCTTTTCTCTCTTGTCGGACGTCTTTCGGTGGTCGGAGCGCACCGGCCGGGCGTTCGACCCGACGGTGCTGCCGCTCGTTCGAGCCTGGGACCTGCGCGGTTCGGGCCGAATCGCGTCACCGGATCAGATCTCGGCTGCGCTGCGGTCGACGGGCGCGGGTCTGTTCCGCCTGGACGCGGCGAGCCGCTTCATCGCGCGGCTCGACCCGGAGGCCGGCCTCGACGAGGGTGCTTGGGGGAAGGGGTACGCCCTCGATCGGGCGGCGGCGCGCCTGGCCGCGGCCGGTATCGACGACGCGTGCCTCGATCTGGGCGGGGAAGTCCTCGCGCGGGGGCGAGGGCCGGAAGGCGCCTGGAAGATCCCGATCGCGCATCCGCGCGAACGTCGGCGGGCCGCTGCGCTCCTCGCGTTGCCGGACGGGCTCTCGGTCTCGACTTCCGGCGATTCGGAGCGCCGCCGCCGCGTCGGAGGTCGAAACATCGGACACCTGCTCGACCCTCGCACCGGGCGGCCGGCGCCCGATTTCGGGTCTGTGTCCGTCGTCGCGGGCTCCGCCTTCATCGCCGACGTCCTCTCGACCGCTTTCTTCGTCCTCGGGCCGCGCGACGGCCTCGCCCTCTCCGCGCGCCTTCGCAGAGAGGGCGTCTCGAACGAAGCCCTTTTCCTCGTCGAACGCGGCGGGACGCTCGAACCCCTGCCGACGCCAGGCATGGCCCGGCTCGTTCTTTCCGAAGATCCGGACGCCGTCCGCGGCGTCCGCTGACAGGGAGGTCGTTTCATGCGTTTCTCGGGATCCCGACTCCGCCTCGTCCTCGGCACTCTCGCGTTCGTTTTCAGGGCCGCTCTCTTCGCCGACACGCCGCAGGCTCTGCCCGTCACCCCGGCGGAGGCCCCCGACACGCTCGAAGAGCGTTTGCGGCGGCTCGAGAAGTTGCTCGCCGAAACGCGGTCCGAGCTCGACGCGTTGAAGGCGGCGCCCTCCGACGCGGCAAGAGAGGCGCGCCTCGCGGAGCTCGAACGCAAGATCGACGTCCTCACCCAGGAGATCGAGAAGTTGAAGATCGGCGAGGCAACCGTAACGCCTCCCACGGCTCGGGAGGCGGGCGTCTACGGGGTCGGCCCGGCGGGCTCGAAGGTTTACGGAAAGGATGGCCTCTCGATCGGCGGGTACGGTGAAGTGCTCTACCAGAACTTCGCTTCGACCGACCAGAGCGGCGCACCCTCGGCCGACGAAGACCAGATCACGCTTCTCCGCGCGGTCCTCTACTTCGGCTACAAGTTCGACCGGCACTTCGTTCTGAACACCGAGATCGAGTACGAGAACGCGGTGATCGCATCGGACAAAGGGGGCGAGGCCGAAGTCGAATTCGCCTACCTCGACTACATGCACTCGCGTCCGTTCAACGCCCGAGCGGGGCTCGTCCTCATTCCGATGGGTCTGGTCAACGAGCTGCACGAGCCGACGACGTTCCTCGGAGCCCGGCGCCCGGACGTCGAGGCGTTCATCCTTCCGACGACGTGGCGAGAGCTCGGCTTTGGCTTCTACGGAAGCGCCGGTCCTCTGACCTACCGGGGATACATGGTCAACGGTCTGAATGCCGCTGGCTACAGCGCGGACGAGGGAATTCGCGAGGGCCGACAGGAGGGCTCCGAGGCCCTCGCCAGGACCTGGGCCTTCACGGGGCGTGTCGACTTCACCGCCGCGCCCGGGCTCCTCGTGGGGGCCTCGATTTTCACCGGCAACGCCGGCCAGGGGCATGAGACCCCCTCCGGGACGCTGATCCACGCTCCGACGACCGTCGTCGACGCTCACGCCGACTGGCAATGGCGCGGGCTCTGGTTGCGGGCGCTTTACGCCCACACGAGCGTCGGCGACGCGGCCGAGATCAACGAGTTGAACGGCTTCGTCGGAAACGAGTCAGTCGGCAGCCGTCAGGAAGGGTGGTACGTGCAGGGCGGGTTCGACGTGCTCTCCCTCGTGCCAGGCTCGCGGCTTTCGCTGATCCCCTTCGTCCGCTACGAGGAGTACGACACCCAGGCCGCGGTCCCCGCGGGATTCGAGCGCAACCCTGAGAACGACGTCAATGAGCTCACGGTCGGGCTCGCGTTCAAGCCGATCGATCGGCTCGTGTTCAAGGCGGACTGGCAGCAGCGGCACAACGCCGCGCGCACCGGTGTCAATCAATGGAATCTCGCGCTCGGATACGTCTTCTGACCCGGCCGTCGCGGAACGCTAGAGTGGGACGCGTGAAGGCGCGCAGCGCGTTTCTCGTCGTGTCGGGATGCGTCCTCGCCGTCGCGGCGGCGCCCGCGAAAGTCTTTCTGACGCAGGCCGAGGCGCTCCGTCTCGCTTTTCCCGAGGGCGTGACCGTCGAGCGGAAGACGGCTTTTCTGACGGAGGCGCAGCAGCAGGAGGCACGGCGTCTCGCCCGCGCCGCGGAGCCGCCCGACGCGCTCGTCGCGTACTACGTCGGAACGAAAGACGGGAAGGTCGTCGGTACCGCCTACTTCGACACGCATCGGGTCCGCACGATGCCCGAGACCATTCTGGTCCTCGTCGACGGATCCGGCGCCGTCGGCCGCATCGAGGTGCTCTCGTTCCTCGAACCGGAGGACTACCTCCCGCTGCCCCGCTGGTACGGCCAGTTCGCGGGACACGTGCTCGACGACGAGCTCTCCTTGAAAACGGGGATTCGCCCGGTGGCAGGCGCGACGCTGACGACTCTCGCGACGACGGAAGCCGTGAGACGAGTCCTGGCCGTGCACCGCGTAATTCAGGAAAACGAAACCCGCGGGCCGCGATGAAGTACATGGAGCGCGGCGGATTCGAGAGCCAGGGTCTGATGCGCGCGACCCTGGGCTGGACGCTCGTGCTTCTGACGGGCTTCTGGATCACCAATCTCGTTCTTTTTGCGACGCGTCTGGGTTTCACGCCCGCCTCGATCGCCGCGTACTACCGCGGCTCGGAGGCGGAGTTCCGCCCGCCCCGGACGGCAGGAGCCATGCTCGAGGTCACACACAGCCACCTGCCGATGATGGCTCTCGTCGTGCTGCTCCTGACGCATCTGATGATCTTCTCGTCCTACTCGAGGCGGGCGAAGATCGTCTTCATCGCGGCGGCGTTCCTCTCGGCTCTCCTGGAAGAGGGCGCCGGGTGGCTCGTGCGCTTCGTCCATCCCGGCTTCGCATGGCTGAAGCTCGCCGCGTTCGTCGCACTGCAGGGGCTCCTCGCGTTCCTGCTCGTCGGGCTTGCGCGCTACCTGCGCGCCGGCAAGCAGGAAAAGATCGCTCCGATCGTTTCGGACGAAGATGCCCTGAAGCTCAGCCGGCGGCGGCGGGGTTACTGAGGCCGCGGCGGCTCGCCCGGCACGACCCGGAGGAACCGCCGCCCGAGCCGCAGCACGCGGCTCTCGGT